>JAEWJB010000058.1 GCA_023386795.1 Pseudomonadota bacterium | reverse complement strand
GCCGTGAATCCATCCATGGAGGCTCGTAGGCGACATCCATGTCGCCTACGGTCCCGATCAGGCCTGCGCCCCGGTCACCCGACAGATCAACGCGGTTGATCGAGCGGTTCGGGGCGCGCTGTTCTGCGTCAGCGATCAGGTGCCCTTGCGCTGGTATTCGACGAAGTCGAATGCGAAGGCGTGGCGGTCGTCCGCTGGATGCGCTGTGCGCTGGACTTCATGCCATTGGGTTCTATCCCATTCGGGGAACCAGGCGTGCGCGCCTTCTATGGCCGTGTCCACTTCGGTAAGTTGCAGGATGTCGGCCAGCGGCAACCATTCGCGATAGATTTCGCCGCCGCCGATGATGCACAGTTCGCCCGCTTCGAGTTCGGCGGTCACGGCCAGCGCCTGTTCGATGGTGGCGACCGGGCGCATGCCGTCGAACGGGGCACTGCCCTTTCGCGTCATCACCAGGTTGGCGCGGCCCGGCAGCGGCCGGCCCAGCGATTCGGCGGTGCGGCGGCCCATCAGCACGGGCTTGCCCAGGGTGACGGCCTTGAAGTGTTTCAGGTCGTCCGGCAGGTGCCAGGCCAGTGCGTTGTCGCGGCCGATGGCGTGGCGCCGATCGAGCGCGGCGACCAGGCTGATGCGCGGTCCGGCGGTCGCCATGTCAGACCGCCACCGGCGCCTTGATCGCCGGATGCGGGTCGTAGTCCTCGATGGCGATGTCCTCGTAGCGGAAACCGAACAGGTCCGTCACTTCCGGGTTGAGGCGCAGCTTCGGCAGCGGGCGCGGACTGCGGGTGAGTTGCTCGCGCGCCTGCTCGTAGTGGTTCGAATACAGGTGGGCGTCGCCAAGGGTGTGCACGAAATCGCCCACGCCCAGTCCAGTGGCCTGCGCGACCATGTGGGTCAGCAGGGCGTAGCTGGCGATGTTGAACGGCACGCCGAGGAAGATATCGCCGCTGCGCTGGTACAACTGGCAGCTGAGCTTGCCGTCCACGACATAGAACTGGAACAGGCTGTGGCACGGCATCAGCGCCATCTGCGGCAGCTCGGCCACGTTCCATGCGCTGATCACCAGCCGGCGCGAGTCGGGGTTGCGCTTGATCTCGTCCACCAGCCATTGCATCTGGTCGATGTGGCCGCCCTCGCCGTCCGGCCAACGGCGCCACTGCTTGCCATACACCGGACCGAGCTCGCCGTTCTCATCGGCCCACTCGTCCCAGATGCTGACCTTGTTTTCCTTCAGGTAGGCGACATTGGTGTCGCCCTGCAGGAACCACAGCAGTTCGTGGATGATCGAACGCAGGTGCAGCTTCTTGGTGGTGACCAGCGGAAAACCTTCGTTGAGGTCGAAGCGCATCTGCCAACCAAAGACACTGCGCGTGCCGGTCCCGGTGCGGTCGGATTTCTCCGCGCCGTTCTCCAGCACGTGCCGCAACAGGTCCAGGTATTGCTTCATGCGGTTTTCTCCGTGGCAACCACCGGGGCGGGTTGCAGGACCGGCGCGCGCCGCGACAGCCACAGCAGCCACAGGCCCAGCGCGACCAACGGCAGGCTGAGGATCTGGCCGCGGGTCAGCCAGCCGAAGGCAACATAGAGGCCGTTGTCGGGCATGCGCACGAATTCGATCAGGAAGCGGAACACGCCGTACAGCAGCGCGAACAGGCCCGAGACCGCGTAGCGCGCGCGCGGCTTGGCCGAGTACAGCCACAGCACGGCGAACATCACCACGCCTTCCAGGAACCCTTCGTACAGCTGCGAGGGATGCCGCGCGAGCGCGTTGAGCGTGCCACTGGCGTACTGGGCCTGCACCTGCTCCCACGGCAGGTTCTGCAGCGCCTGTTCGGCGCGCGGGAAGATCACGCCCCAGTCGCTGCCGGTGTACTTGCCCCACAACTCGCCGCCGATGTAGTTGCCCAGTCGGCCAAAGCCCAGGCCCAACGGCACCAGCGGTGCGACGAAATCCATGACGTCGAAGAAATGCAGCTGCTGGCGCCGCACCCACCACAGACAGCCGGCGAGCACGCCGAGCAGCCCGCCGTGGAAGCTCATGCCGCCTTCCCACACCTTGAACAGGATCAGCGGGTTGGCCAGGAAGGAATCAAAGGCATAGAACAGCATGTAGCCGACACGACCGCCGATCACCACGCCGAGCATGGCGTAGAACAGCAGGTCCGAAAAACCGTTCATGTCCACGCCCGGCAGGCGGCCGGCGCGGATGCGCAGACGGCCCAGCCCCCAGGCGGTGAAGAAGGCCAGCAGGTACATCAACCCATACCAGTGCACCTGCACCGGGCCGAGTGAAAAGGCGATGGGGTCGATGTGGTGGAGATAGATCACGGTGCGGCCCGGTTGGAACGAGCCGCTATTCTGCCACCGTGCGGGTCTAGCCGAGGACCTGCGGTTGGTTCGGCAGTTCGTCCGCGTTGGGCTGGCCCGGTACGGCGGGATAATGCTCGGCGATCAGCGCGGCAACCGCGTCCAGCGCGCCGATGACCGCCCGCTCCGGTTCGCGCGCCTGCAACAGCGCCTGCATGCGCCGGCACACTTCCTGCCACTGCGCGGCCGATACCTTCCCGTGCAGGCCGCGGTCGGCCACGATCTCGATGGCATGGTCGGCCAGCAACAGGTAGACCAGCACGCCGTTGTTGGCATGCGTGTCCCAGGTGCGAAGCTGGGCGAATGCGGCTTCGGCTCGCTGGCGAGGCGTCACGCCGTTCCACAGCGCGCCCAGGCCGAGGTCGGCCTCGACGGCGAACATCACCTGCCCGGCATGGCGGGTTTCACCCTGCGCGATCGCCTGGGTAATGCGCTCCAGCGAGGCGGGCGGAAACAGCCGGTGGGCCGAGGGCGCGAACAGATGGCGAAGCCAGCGCATCACCAGCTCCCCGAGGCGCCACCGCCTCCGGAAGAACCGCCACCGCCGCCCCAGCCGCCGCCGCCGAACCCACCCCCTCCGCCAAAGCCGCCGCCTCCGCCGAAGCCACCGCCTCCCCAGCCACCCCATCCGCCGTGGCGCACGAAGCGGCCCGGCGTGCCGGAACTCAGGCCAAGCACCAGGCCGATGAGGCCGGCCAGGCCGCTGGCGAAGAACAGGGAAGTGAGCAGCAGCGCGGCGCCGCCGGCGGCGACGCCGGTGAGCACCGCGCGGATCGGCCGCGGCGCGGCGGCGAACACGCCCCGCGCGATGCTGGCGGCGACGAAACCCACCACCAGCGCCACCATCCAGCCACCGCCGGAGCGATGGCCACTGCCGGCCGGGTTGTCGGCCACCGGCTCGGGCAAGGGCTCGCCGTCGATCAGCTTGACCAGCATGCCGGTCGCCTCGCTGATGCCGCCGGCGTAATCGCCCGCGCGAAAGCGCGGGACCATGTATTCCTGGATGATGCGGTTGGCGATCGCGTCGGGGATCGCGCCCTCCAGTCCGTAGCCCGGCTGGATGCGCACGCGGCGATCGTCCTTGGCCACCACCAGCAGCACGCCGTCATCGACGCCCTTGCGGCCCAGCTTCCACTGGTCATAGACGCGCTGGGTATACGGCGCGATGTCCTCGGGCTGCGTGGTCGGCACGATCAGCACCTGCAACTGGCTGCCCTTGCGCTGCTGCAGCGCCAGCGACTGTTGCACCAGCTGCTCGCGCTGCGGGGCATCGAGGGTGCCGGTGGTGTCCACCACCGGCGAGTCGAGCGGCGGGATCGCCGCCAGGTCCTGCGCCCACGCGGGCAACGCGGCCAGGGCCAGCAGCCCGGCCGCCAGCATCCCGCGCCACGCCCGCGCGATCATCCGCATCGGCGTGGGCTCACTGCCCCGGCTGCGGTTGCGGCGGCGGATTCTGCGGCTGCGGCGCCGGGGCCGGCGGGTTGGCCGGCGGGGTGCCGAAGTCCACCGACGGCGGGCGCGCGATCTGCGCTTCGTTCTCCACGGTGAAGTTCGGCTTTTCCTTGTAACCGAAGATCTTCGCGGTGATGACCTGCGGGAACGAGCGGATGTAGGTGTTGTAGTCCTGCACCATCTGGATGTAGCGGCCACGGGCCACGGTGATGCGGTTCTCGGTGCCTTCCAGCTGCGCCTGCAGGTCGCGGAAGTTCTGGTTGGACTGCAGCTGCGGGTAGGCCTCGCTGACGACCATCAGCCGGCTGAGCGCGCTGCCCAGCTCGCCCTGTGCCTGCTGGAACTGCTTGAGCGAAGCGGGGTCATCGGCGTTGACCTGGATCTGGCCCACGCGCGAGCGCGCGTTGGTCACCTCGGTCAGCACGCGCTCTTCCTGCTGCGCATAGCCCTTGACCGTGTTGACGAGGTTGGGAATGAGATCGGCGCGGCGCTGGTACTGGTTCAGCACCTCCGACCAGCCCGCCTTGACCTGTTCGTCCTTCTGCTGGATGGCGTTGTAGCCACAGCCGGACAGCGTCGCGGCAAGCACGATCAGCAACAGGGAACGCAACAACGTCATGGCACGTCTCCGGCCGGTAAGGGGTTGGGACGCCAGCTTGCCATGGCCCGGATCAAAGCGCATTCACCTCCCGGCACGGGCTGCATGCCGGGACGTGTGTCACCACTTGCCGGCGCCGGGGACCTCGTGGGCGGCTGCGCGGCGGCGCATCAGCAGGTTCAGCCATTCCACCAGCACCGAGAAACCCATCGCCGCGTAGATGTAGGGCTTGGGCACGTGCACGTCCAGGCCGTCCAGGACCAGCACCACGCCGATCATCAGGATGAAGGCCAGGGCCAGCATCTTCACTGTCGGGTTGGCGTCGATGAAGCGGCCCAACGGGTTGGCGGCCAGCAGCATCAGCGCCACCGCCACCAGGATCGCGGCGATCATCACCGGGATGTGCTGGGCCATGCCGACGGCGGTGATCACCGAGTCCAGCGAGAACACGATGTCGATCACCGCGATCTGCGCGATCACCATCCAGAACACGCCGGAGGCCTTGCTGGTGGTGGGATCGTGGTCTTCGCCGCCGGAGATCAGCTCGCGGATCTCCATCACGCCCTTCACCAGCAGGAACACGCCACCGAGGATCAGCACCAGGTCGCGCACCGAGATGCTCATGCCCGCCACGACGAACAGTTCGCTCTGCATGCGCGCCAGGAACGCCAGCGACACCAGCAGCGCGATGCGGGTCAGGCAGGCCACCGCGATGCCGAAGCGGCGCGCCGTGGGGCGCTGCGCTTCGGGCAGCTTGCTCACCGCGATGGAGATGAACACCAGGTTGTCGATGCCCAGTACGATCTCCAGCGCGCTCAGCGTGAAGAGGGTGATCCAGGTATTGGGATCGGCAAGGAATTCAAACGACATGGGAAGCCCTGGGGAAACGAAGGGAAGAGATCAGAACAGGCGCGGGCCGAGGATCAGCCCCCAGCACAGCAGCACGTTGAGCATCAGCACGAACACCGCCGCCGAGCCCATGTCCTTGGCGCGGCCGGCCAGCTCGTGGTACTCCGGGCCGTAGCGCTCGATGACCGCCTCGATCGCCGAATTGGCCAGCTCCATCGCCAGCACCAGCAGCATCGAGCCGATCAGCAGCACGCGCTCGATGGCGTCATGCCCCCACCACAGCGCCAACGGCGTCAGCACCACCGCCAGGTATACCTCCAGCCGGAACGAGGACTCATGCAGCCACGCCGCGCGCAGGCCCTGCATGGACCATACGGCAGCCTTGAAGATGCGCGCCGGCCCGCGCGGCAGATGCCCGGAGGTATCGGCCATGTCAGTACTGACCGCGCACGCGGCGCGAACGGGACGCCAGGGGAATGCCCATCGGAGCCTGGAGGAATCGAGAGAAAGTGGGATTTTGCCACAAGCGCTGGCGTCCGCCTGTCGGAAAAGGGTCGGCTGGGCCGTCACGGCGCATCGGGTTAAGGTGTCGGCTCGTCGAAATACGAGGAGATACGTGTGACCGCTCCCTTCCTGCGCAGCTGTGCGCTGCTGCTGTTCCTCGCCGCCCCGCTGGCACATGCCCGTGCGCCCGCGCCGGCCCCGCGCATTCCCGAGCAGGTGTCCAACCCGGCCTGGGAAGGCGACATCGCCCGCTTCCAGGCGCTCGACGCGCAACAGCCGCCGCCGCGCGGTGCGGTGCTGTTCGTCGGCAGCTCCTCGATCCGCTTCTGGGATTCGCTGGCCACCGACTTCCCCGGCCAGAAGGTGATCAACCGCGGCTTCGGCGGTTCGGAGGTGCGCGACAGCACCTGGTATGCCGACCGCATCGTCATCCCCTACGCGCCGCGCCTGATCGTGTTCTATGCCGGCGACAACGACCTCAACGCCGGGCGCACGCCGCAACAGGTGCGCGACGACTTCGTCGCCTTCGTGACCCGCGTGCGCCGCGACCTGCCCGACACCCGCATCGCCTATATCTCGATCAAGCCCAGCCCTTCGCGCGCGCAGCTGCTGCCGCAGATCGCCGAAGCCAACGGATTGATCCGCGAGGCCGGCAAGCGCTTCAGCAACGTGGACTTCCTCGACGTCTACACCCCGATGCTGGGGCCGGATGGCCAGCCGCGGCCTGAGCTGTTCCGCGAGGACATGCTCCACATGACGCCCGCCGGCTATGCGATCTGGCGCCAGGTCGTGGCACCGGAACTGGCGAAGTAAGTACCCCCGGCGAAGCCTGAGCGGCGCGTCACGCGCGCCGTTTCAGACGAAGATCACCGACACCGAGGTGCCCACACCGGGCTCGCTGCTCAGCTCGGTCCGCCAGCCGAAGCGGTCGCACAGGCGACGCACGATCGACAAGCCCAGGCCCGTGCCCTGCGGCCGGGTGGGGTCGGCGCGATAGAACGGCTCGAACGCGCGCGCCGCGGCCTCCGGCGTCATGCCGATGCCGGTATCGCGCACGATGATCCGGTCCGCGCCGATCTCCACTTCCACGCGCCCCTCGTCGGTATAGGCGCAGGCATTGCGCAGCAGGTTGCTCAGCACCACGCGCAGCACCCGCGGCGGCGCGAACAGCTGCAGGTCGGCGGTACGCAGGATGTCCACGCGCACGGGACGGGTGCCGAGCAGCTCGCGCGCGCTCTCCACCTCATCTTCCACCAGGTCGGCGGCATCGAAGGCTTCGCTCTGGGGCTCGATCTCCGCCTCGCGGGCGAGGATCAGGAAAGCGTCGATCACCGCCTCCATGTCGCGCCCGGCGCGCTGGATGCGGCGCAGGCTGCGATCCAGCCGCGGTGGCAAGTCCGGGTCGGCCGTGGCCATGTCGCTGGCGACGCGGATCACGGTCAGTGGCGTGCGCAGCTCGTGGCTGGCATCGCGGGTGAAGTTGCGCTCGCGGGCCACGTGGTCGCGTACCCGCACGCCCAGCGAATGCAGGGCCGAGGCCAATTGCCGGGTCTCGCCCTGGAGGTCCGGCGGCAGGCGCGCGGGGGCCAGTTCTTCCACGTCGGGATTGCGCGGGTCCCAATTCGCGACGCGGCGCGCCAGCCAGTTGATCGGCGAAACCAGCCGCTTGGACGCCCGGTAGGTGATCCATGACACCGCGTAGATCGCCAGCAGGATCAACAGCACCGGCACGATGCCGAACCAGAACGCCATGCGCTCGGCCTGCGAGCGCATGAATACCAGGTACAGCCGGCCGCTTTCGCGCTGGTCCACCAGCACCAGCTGGTTGTCGTCCGCCAGTTCGTGGTAGCCCGGCGCGAGCGGGCGCAGGTTGTCCGGCAGAGAGAGGTTGGAGCGCCCGCTGGGCACCAGGTAACCGCGGATGTTGGCCGTGTTCGGCGGCGGCTGCGCGCTGGAGGCCTCGTACAGCTGCCAATAGTGGCCAGCCTCGTCCTCCAGCACCGAGCGCACCAAGCCGTGCTTGATCACCAGCGACACCAGGTAGCCGCCCATGAGAATCGCCAGGCTGGCGAGGACGGTCTGCAGGATGAAGGCGAGCCGGATTTTTCGCGGTAGGCCGTGCGGCATTGCGGCGTCCTGGGATTGCGCCGCGATTATAGGCAATGCGCGCGTGATCCCGCTGTCAGCCGCGCGTGCATGCGTGGAACATGCATGCGGCGACCCTCGGGTGGAAAGAACACGCGATCACGGCGCACGGCGCCGGATCGCGCCATCGCCGGTGACCGGTCGGGCCACCGGCGAGGCGTTGCCTCAGCCCATCGGCTGGGCGATATCGGCGATGCGATAACCGGCGCTCTGCACGGTGTGCAGCAGCGGACGGTCGAACGGCTTGTCGATGATCTTGCGCAGGTTGTAGAGGTGGCTGCGCAGGGTGTCCGAGTCCGGCAGGCCGTTGCCCCAGATCTCGCGCTCGATTTCCTGGCGGGTGACCACGCGCGGCGATTCGCGCATCAGGATGGTCAGCAAGCGCAGGCCGATCGGCGAGAGCTGCAGCTCGGTCCCGGCACGCGTGGCGCGCATGCTCACCGGGTCGAGCACCAGGTCAGCCACCTTGAGCACTTCCGAACCCACCTGGCGACGCTCGCGGCGGATCAGCGCGCGCAGGCGGGCTTCCAGTTCCTGGATCGCGAACGGCTTGGTGAGGTAGTCATCGGCGCCGAAGCCCAGGCCGGTGAGCTTGTCGTCGAGCGTGTCGCGCGCGGTCAGCATCAGCACCGGCGTGGACTTGCGCGCGTCGTTGCGCAGGCGGCGGCAGACCTCGATGCCGTCCAGGCGCGGCAGCATGAGGTCGAGCACGACCACGTCATAGCTGTTCTCGGCCGCCAGGCGGTAACCGTCCAGGCCATCGCAGGCGTAATCCACCTCGAAGCCACGGCCTTCCAGGTATTCGCCGATCATCTCGGAGATATTGCGGTTGTCTTCGACGACCAGCACGAGGCCGGACGTTTCCTTGGTCTGACGCATGGAGGTTCCTCGGGTCTTCAGCTTTGTGAAACATGCCCGATCGCCGGTGGATGCGGCGTGAAGGCCCGCGCGAAACTTTTCACCCTTTCAGATCAATTGCTTAGCAGGGGCTTGAGCGCCGGCCAGACGTTCTCCAGCACCTTCGGTTGGCCGGCAGCGTTCGGGTGCAGGCCATCGGACTGCATCAGCTTGGGGTCCAGTGCCACTCCTTCCAGCAGAAACGGCACCAAGGCGACGCGGTGGCGCTGCGCAAGCCCGGCGTAAACCTGCCGCAGGCGCTGGCGATAGGCCGGCCCGTAGTTCGGCGGCACGTCGATGCCCAGCAGCAGCACCTTGGCGCCGGCGCCCTGCCCCAGCACGATCATCTTTTCCAGGTTTGCCTGCAGTTGCGCCGGCGTCAGCCCGCGCAAGGCATCGTTCCCGCCGAGTTCGATCACCAGGACGCCCGGCTTGTGCTTCTCCAGCAGGCCGGGCAGGCGCGTGAGCGCGCCGGAGGTGGTCTCGCCGCTGATGCTGGCATTGATGACGGCCGGGGGCGCCTTCATCTGTTGCTTGAGGCGCTGCTCGAGCAGGCTCACCCATCCAGATTGCACCGGAATGTTGTGGGCGGCACTGAGGCTGTCGCCGACCACCAGGATCGGGCCGGGCGTACCTTTGGCATAGGCAAGGCCCGGCACAAGCAGCCAGCATGCCAACAGCCAGCTCCAGCACCATCCGCGCAGTACCCGGTTTCCACGCATCGGAGAATTCCTCATCGACAGTCTGCCTGCCTCCCAGCCTACCGTGATCGACGCGCACGGCGTCGGCAAGTCCGTCGCCGGCCCCGAAGGCACGCTGCACATCCTCGACGACATTGCGCTGAGCGTGGCCGCCGGCGACAGCGTGGCGATCGTCGGCGCATCCGGCTCGGGCAAGACCACCCTGCTCGGCCTGCTCGCCGGCCTGGACCTGCCCAGCCGCGGCAGCATCGTGCTGGCCGGCCAGGCGCTGGACACCCTGGACGAGGAAGCACGCGCCGCCTTGCGCGCGCGCGAAGTCGGCTTCGTGTTCCAGAGCTTCCATCTGCTGCCCTCGCTTACCGCAGAGGAAAACGTGGCCCTGCCATTGGAACTGGCCGGGCGCGAAGATCCGGCGCGCGTGCGCGAAGTGCTGCAGGCGGTGGGCCTGTCGGCGCGTGCGCGCCACTATCCGCGCCAGCTTTCCGGCGGCGAACAGCAGCGCGTGGCGATCGCGCGCGCATTCGTCGCGCGGCCGCGCATCCTGTTCGCCGACGAGCCCACCGGCAGCCTCGACCACGCCACCGGCAAGCAGGTCAGCGACCTGTTGTTCGCGCTCAACGCCGGCAGCGGCACCACGCTGGTGCTGGTCACCCATGACATGCACTTGGCGCAACGCTGCCAGCACGTCTACCGCATCGACGAGGGGCGCCTGCAGCGCCAGGACAGCGTGACCGCATGAGTCCCTGGCGCCAGGCCGCACGGGCGACGCGGCGCGAGTTCCTTGCCGGCGACCTGCTCACCGTATTCGCCGCCCTCGTCCTCGGCGTGGCGGTCATGACCGCCGTCGGCACCCTGGTCAACCGCGTCACGCTGGCGCTGACCAGCAGCGCGGCCGAAGTGCTGGGCGGCGACCTCGGGCTGAGCGGGCGCCAGGACATCCCGCGCAGCTTCGACGCCGAAGCCCGCAAGCGCGGGCTGCAGCACACGCGCATGGTCAGTTTCCCCAGCGTGCTGTTCCATGGCGATGCCAGCCAGATGGCCGGCATCAGCGCGGTGGAGGCGGGGTATCCGTTGCGCGGCACGCTCGAGATCCGCGGCGACACCGCCGATGGGGCGGCGCACCCCGCCGCGCCGCCCGCACCGGGGCAGGCCTACGCCGACGCGCGCCTGCTGGATGCCCTCGGGCTGCGCGTCGGCGACGCGCTTGAGTTCGGGGCCGGCCAGGTGCGAATCGCCGCGGTGCTCGCGGCTGAGCCGGATGCGTCCGGGGAACTGCTGCAACTCGCCCCTCCGCTGGTGGTCAATCGCGCAGACGTGGATGGCGCGGGCTTGCTTGGCCCCGGCAGCCGGGCGTCGTACCGGTTGATGTTCGCCGGCGACAGCGACGCGATCGCAGATTTCCGGGAATGGCTCAAGCCGCGTGCCGCGGACTGGCGCCTGCTGGGTATCGAGGACACCCAACGCGGCCTGCGCAACGCGTTTGACCGCGCGGGCCGTTTTCTCGCGCTGTCCGCGCTGCTCGCCGTGCTGCTTTCCGGCGTCGCCACCGCGCTGGCGGCCAACCGTTTCGCGGTGCGCCGCATTGACCAGGTCGCCGTGCTGCGCTGCCTGGGCGCGCGGCAGAACGACATCCTCGCCACGTTCGCGCTGCAACTGCTGTTCACCGCCGTGCCGGCGTGCCTGATCGGGGTGGGACTGGGCATGGCGGTGCAATCGGGATTGGTCGAACTGCTCGGCAACCTGGTGCCCAACCGACTGCCGCTGCCGCAGGCCACGCCGGCGCTTGCCGGGGCCGGTATCGGCCTGTTGCTGTTGCTCGGCTTCGCGTTGCCCCCGCTGCTGCGACTGCGCGGGATCCCCCCAATGCGCGTGCTCAACCGCAGCTTCGCCGCCACCCCGCCGGTGTCCGTGCTGGCTTATGGCGCCGCGCTGGCCGCCACGCTCGCGCTCACCGTCCAGGCCACCGGCGATGCGCGCCTGGCGGCGTGGGTGCTGGGCGGCTTGGCGGCCCTGGCCACGCTGGCCGGGCTGGCGGGCGTGGGCCTGCTGTGGCTGCTGCGTCGCCTTCAGCATCGCTTGCACGGCGCGTGGCGGCTCGGCCTGGCCTCGCTGGCACGGCGACGCGCGCTGAGCGTGCTGCAGCTGGTCGGCCTGTCGTTGTCGTTGTGCGCGCTGTTGCTGCTCGCGGTCGTGGGTCCGGGCCTGCTCAACCAGTGGCAGGCGCGCTTGCCGGCCGATACGCCGAACTATTTCCTGATGAACATCCAGCCGGACCAGTCCGGCGCGGTGCTTGCGAGGCTGAAAGCGCTGGGCGTGGCCAAGCCGGAGGTCGAGCCGTTCGGTACCGGGCGCCTGTTGTCGATCAACGGCCGCGCCCCGCAACGCCTGGACCGCGACCCGGACGACACCGACGACGGCAACCGACCGGTGAATTTCTCCTGGCGGCACACCTTCCCGCCAGCCAACACGCTGGCGTCCGGAAAGTTCTGGGCGGCCGACAGCACTGCCGCCGAAGCCTCCGTTGAAGAAGCCTGGGCGCAGCGTTACGGCGTCAAACTGGGGGATCGCATCAGCCTGCTGATGGGCGAACAGGAACGCAGTTTCACCGTCACCAGCCTGCGCAAGGCCGAGTGGGATTCCTTCCGGGTGAACTTCTTCCTGCTGCTCAACGAGGGCGCCGTGGGCGACGCGCCGTACAACCTGATCTCCAGCTTCCACCTGCCGCACGCGCGCGCCAGCGAGCTGGGCACGATGACCCGGGATTTCCCCAACTTGTCGCTGCTCGACATCGACGCCATCCTCTCGCGCGTGCGCGAAGTGATGACACGGGTGGGCCAAGCCGTGCAGCTGGTGATGGGCTTCAGCCTGATGGCCGGCCTGCTGGTGCTGCTGGCCGCGCTGCAATCCACCGCCGGCGAACGTCGCTACGACAGCGCGGTATTGCGCACGCTCGGCGCGCGCCGCACGCAACTGCGTGGCGCGGTGCTGGTGGAATTCGGCGCGCTGGGCCTGAGCGCCTCGATCCTGGCGGTAGGCGCCGCCGCGGCGATCGGCACGTTGGTGGCGCGGCAGGTGTTCGAACTCTCGCTGCCGGCGCCCTGGCCGGCGCTATTGCTGGGCGGGCTGCTCGGTACCGCACTGAGCATGCTCGCCGGCTGGTGGGGCACGCGCCGGGTACTGCGCGTGCCCCCCGCTTTGGCGCTGCGCGAGGATTGAACCCGCGGGGGCGGCGCCGGGCGTCGCCTCACTCCTTGAACATGAAAAACGCCGCCACGGCGATCAGCACGAAGGCGACCCAGTGGTTCCACTTCAGCGACTGGCCCAGGTAGGTCGCCGAGAAGCCGGCGAACACCAGCAGCGTGATCACCTCCTGGATGCCCTTGAGCTGCGGCGCGGAATACACCGCGCTGCCCAAGCGGTTGCCCGGCACCTGCAGGCAGTACTCGAAGAAAGCGATGCCCCAGCTGGCGAGGATGACCAGCAGCAATGGCGCACTCTTGTACTTGAGGTGGCCGTACCAGGCAAAGGTCATGAAGACGTTGCTGGCGAGCAGCAACAGCACGGGGTAGACGTAGGCAGTCCAGGGCATGGCACACGCACGAGGGGAGGAAGGGTGAAGCATGCGGCATCGCCGCCGCCGCATCCATGATCCGGGCGTGAACCCGCCGCGATACGGGACGCGGGCATCCCCGCCAGCCAGTCGGCGCATGCACGGGCCCGGCGGCGCCGCTTACCCGGCAGCCAGGTCAGGTCTCGTGCAGCACTTCCTTGTCGGTGCCGACCAGCGCCTCGTCCCGTGGCCATCGCCGTGCCACCTGCAACCCCAGTGGCGAGGGCGTGGCCGCCTGCGCAGCCAGCGTCATGCCCAAGGGGCCGGCCGCGCGCAGGCGCAGCACGGTGCCCTGCCACGACTCGGCGCCCCGCAGGCGGTTGGCCAGCCGTCGCCACAGGCGTTCGGCCACGCCGCCGCCCCGCGCGGCGGCCAGCGCCGGCACGCCGGCCAGCAGGCGGTCCCAGGCAAGGAAGTCGCTGTCCGGCAGCAGGCACAACTGCCAGCAGCAGTGACCCTGCGCATCGAAGAATTCCAGCCATTCGTGCAGGCCGTCGCTATCGAGCTGCTGGCAGGCCGCAATGACGCGAGCACGCCGCCAGCCTTCCAGTTCCGGCCCCAAGGCAGGCCGATAAAGACACAGGACGATGCCCAGCGCAGCCAACTGGCCCGGATGGGGCATGCCCGGCGCGGGCAGCTCGCCCGAACCTCGCCAGCGCAGTGCATCGGAAACGACCGGAAACTCGGGTACCACGTCAGGTAACCCGGCGACATCCGGCCCTAGGGGGCGCGCAACGTGCAGCATCGGTTCTTCCTGGGAGGTGCCCCGCTGCCGCGAAGACCCCGGCCGGGGTGCACAAGGCAACCGCCGGCCGAGGGGAGAGAGTGGGCCTTCGCGCGCGGGGGCGAGAAGTTATTTGGTCAGGATCAACTTGTCGTTGCTGGTATGTCGCAGGCGGTACACGCGGTCGCCGTGCTGGATCAGCACTTCGCGGCGGCCCTTGAGCAGCACTTCACTGCTGAGCACGTCCTCGGCGGGCACGATGCGCGGCGCGCGGCGCTCACGCAGGTGGAGGGTTTCCGGGTGCAGCAGGATCGGGGTGGCATTCATGTGGCTCGTCTCCTTGCGATGACGACTTGATGATAATGATTCTCATCCCAACATCAATAGCCATTCTCGTCTTTCACCATTCATTTCGCCGATCGCGCTTAGCCGCCCGGTAGGCCCCAGGCATGGCGACGAGTCCAGGTCTTGTCCGCCGTCGGACTCAGGCGGTGGGCGCGGTAGCGGCCTCGACGCGTTCCCAGACGGCCATGTCGTACCGATCCACCAGATCGAGCGCGCCCAGGTTTTCAACCAGCTGCGAGACGCGGCTGGCCCCCAGGATCACGCTGGAGACATGCGGATTACGCAGGCACCACGCGATGGCCAGCTGCGCGGGACGCTCGCCCAACTCGGCGGCGACCTCACTGAAGCGGCGTGCGCGCTCCACCCGTTGTTCGTGCGGCTCGCCGATCACCAGGTCGCGCAACCACTCGCGCCCGGGCTGGCCGAGTCGCGCATCGGCGCTGATGCCATCGCTGTACTTTCCAGTAAGCAACCCGGAGGCCAGCGGCGACCAGACCGTGGTGCCCATCCCCGCGGCGCACAGCGCGGCGTACTCGCGCTCGACCCGTTCGCGATGCAAGAGGTTGTACTGCGGTTGTTCCATCGATGGCGCGAACGCACCAGTGGCACGCGCGATGGCGTGCGCCTCCTCCAGTTGGGCCGCCGACCATTCCGAGGTGCCCCAGTACAGCACCTTGCCCTGGCGCACGAGCAGGTCCATGGCCCGTACGGTTTCCTCGATCGGCGTATCCGGATCGGGCCGATGGCAGTAATAGAGGTCAAGGTAATCCACGCGCAACCGTCGCAAGGCCGCCTCGCAGGCATCGACCACGTGCTTGCGCGACAAGCCGCGCTGGGTCGGTCGCGGCTCGGCGACACTGCCGAAGAACACCTTGCTCGAAACGCAGTAGCCATCGCGAGGCAGCCGCAGGTCGGCGATGACATCGCCCATCACCTGCTCGGCCCTGCCCTGCGCGTAAACCTCCGCATTGTCGAAGAAGTTGACACCGTGATCCCACGCCGCCGCGATGAGGTTACGCGCCTCGTCGCGGCCGATCTGCCCGCCGAAGGTCACCCATGCGCCGAAGGACAGCGCCGAAAGCTGCAGGCCGGTGGATCCGAGACGACGGTATTGCATGGCATCAACTCCTGTGGGCCCCACGACAACCGTCGCGGCCGGGGCGGCAGTGTACCCGCCCCTGCGGGACGTTCGATCCAATGCCTTGAGCACAAAGGAAAAGCTCACAGCTGAACCTGCTGTCCTTGCCCGCCCTGCCCCCCTGCTCTAGGCTTCCTCCTTTTGCCGGGGTCCGGGGGATACGCATGCTCGAAGGTTTGGGAAGGATCGGCTTCGGCCTGTTCGGGTTGGCGGTGCTCATCGCCATCACCTGGCTGTTCTCCAACAACAAGCGTGCGGTGGACTGGCGGCTGGTGCTGACCGGCATCAGCCTGCAGATCGGCTTTGCGGCATTGGTACTGCTGGTGCCCGGCGGGCGCGACGTGTTCGACTGGCTCGGCCAGGCCTTCGTGAAGGTGCTGAGCTTCGTCAATGAAGGCTCCAACTTCATCTTCGGCAGCCTGATGGACGTCAAGAGCTACGGCTTCATCTTTGCCTTCCAGGTGCTGCCCACCATCATCTTCTTCTCGGCGCTGATGGGCGTGCTGTACCACCTGGGCGTGATGCAGGCGGTGGTCAAGGCGATGGCGTGGGCGATCACCAAGGTGATGCGCGTGTCCGGCGCGGAGACGACCAGCGTGTGCGCCAGCGTCTTCATCGGCCAGACCGAGGCGCCGCTGACCGTGCGCCCGTACATTCCCAAGATGACCCAGTCCGAGCTGCTGACGATGATGATCGGCGGCATGGCGCACATTGCCGGCGGCGTGCTGGCTGCTTACGTGGGCATGCTCGGCGGCGGCGATCCGGTGCAGCAGGCGTTCTACGCCAAGCACCTGCTGGCGGCGAGCATCATGGCCGCGCCGGCGACGCTGGTGGTCGCCAAGTTGCTGGTGCCGGAGACCGGCACCCCGCTGACCCGCGGCACGGTGAAGATGGAAGTGGAGAAGACCACCTCCAACATCATCGACGCGGCAGCCGCCGGTGCCGGCGATGGCCTGCGCCTGGCGCTGAACATCGGCGCGATGCTGCTGGCCTTCATCGCGCTGATCGCCCTGGTCAACGCACCGCTGACCTGGCTGGGCGACGTCACCGGCCTGGCCGCGGCGCTCGGCCGCCCGACCAACCTCTCCACGATCTTCGGCTTCGTCCTCTCGCCCGTGGCGTGGGTGATCGGCACGCCGTGGGCCGATGCCACCACGGTTGGCTCGCTGATCGGCCAGAAGGTGGTGATCAACGAATTCGTGGCCTATACCGAGCTGTCGCGCATCGTCAATGGCCAGGTGCCGGGCGTGTCGCTGAGCCAGGAGGGCGGCCTGATCGCGACCTATGCGCTGTGCGGCTTCGCCAATTTCAGTTCGATCGCGATCCAGCTCGGCGGCATCGGCGGCCTGGCGCCGGAACGCCGCCACGACCTGGCCAAGTTTGGCCTGCGGGCGGTGCTCGGCGGCTCCATCGCCACCTTCATGACCGCGACCATCGCCGGCGTGCTCTCGCACTTCGGCTGATCGGACCCGCGGCCTGCGTTGTAACAGCCATACCCCTACCCGCAACAAGAAGAGAAGCCTTATGAGTTCGGTCGTCGTCGTCGGTTCGTTCAATGTCGATCATGTGTGGCGCTGTGAATCGCTGCCGGCACCGGGTGCGACGATCGCCGGACGCTACAGCACCGGTCCGGGGGGCAAAGGCTTCAACCAGGCGGTCGCCAGCGCGCGTGCCGGCGCGCGCACGCACTTCGTCTGCGCGCTGGGCGATGACGCCGGTGGCGCAATGGCGCGCGGGCTGGCTGCGCAGGACGGCATCACGCTGATCGCCGAGGCCAGCAGCGAGCCCACCGGCACCGGCGGCATCTACGTCGATGCGCATGGCCGCAACACCATCGTGATCGGCCCGGGCGCCAACGCCGTGCTGAGCGAAGGCTTCATCGCTGGCCAGCAGGCGCTGGTGGGTGGGGCGCGCGTGCTGCTGGCCCAGTTGGAGTCGCCGGTGGAGACCATCGAGTCGGCCCTGGCGCTGGCACGCGAGGCCGGCGTGACCACCGTGCTGAATGCCGCGCCGGCCAATGCACCTAGCTCGATCGGCCTGCTCAAGCTGGCCGACGTGCTGACGCCCAACGAGACCGAGTTCGCCGCGCTACTCAGCCGCCATGTGGGCGAGCGCGTGAACGCGGACGATGTGGCCGCACTGGATGGCGGCAGCCTGCATGCGCTGTGCCGCAAGCTGTCGGGTGGGACGGTGGTGGTGACGCTGGGTTCGGTGGGCTGCTTTGTCTCCCATGCCGACGAACAGCTTCGCGGCGACAGCCAGCCGTACTACCGCGTGGCGGCCGAAACGGCGCAGACCATCGACACCACCGGTGCCGGCGACGCTTTCAACGGGGCGCTGGCCGCCTCGCTGGCCCAGTTGCCGGCCGAGCCGTTCGGCCAGCACGTGCGCTTTGCCACGCGGTTTGCGGGCCGCTCGACCGAGGCCGAAGGGGCCGCGGTATCCATGCCGCGGCTTACGCCTTCGGCGTAAGGGGTGCGGCCATGCCTGCGATGCAGACATGACCCCCAAGGTTGTGCTTCGCAAAACCTTGGGCCCCGCTTCTTCCCTCGCCTATCCCCCGCGCCTTCGGCGCGCCCCCTTAACAAAGGGGGGCTCTGCTCCAGCTCGTTTGATGCGGCCTGGAGGAGCTTTGGGGCGCTCCTCGTCACACTGGCTTCGTGGGCCGACCGCCGCTCACCTCGGCGGTACAATGACGCCATGCGCATCGGCCCCCACCTGATCGAACCCCGCGTGATCCTGGCCCCCATGGCCGGCGTCACCGACAAGCCGTTCCGGCAGCTGTGCAAGCGGCTCGGTGCGGGTTTGGCGGTGTCGGAGATGACGATCAGCGACCCGCGCTTCTGGAACACCCGCAAGTCCATCCATCGCATGGACCACGCCGGCGAGCCGGACCCGATCAGCGTGCAGATCGCCGGCACCGAGCCGCAGCAGCTGGCCGACGCGGCGCGTTACAACGTCGACCACGGCGCGCAGATCATCGACATCAACATGGGCTGCCCGGCCAAGAAGGTGTGCAACGCCTGGGCGGGCTCGGCACTGATGCGCGACGAACTGCTGGTGGCGCGCATCCTGGAAGCGGTCGTTGGCGCGGTGGACGTGCCGGTGACGCTGAAGATCCGCACCGGCTGGGATGGCGACCACCGTAATGGCCCGGCCATCGCCCGCATCGCCGAGGACAGCGGCATCGCCGCGCTCACCGTGCACGGCCGCACCCGCGACCAGCACTACACCGGCCAGGCCGAATACCAGACCATCGCGGCGATCAAGTCCGCGCTGCGCATTCCCGTCATCGCCAACGGCGACGTCGATTCCCCGCACAAGGCCCGGCAGGTGCTGCAGGAAACCGGTGCCGATGCCGTCATGATCGGGCGCGCGGCGCAGGGCCGTCCCTGGATCTTCCGCGAGGTCGCGCATTTCCTGGCCCACGGCGAACTGCTGCCCGCGCCGACGCTGGCCTTCGTGCGCGACACCCTGCTCGCGCATCTTGCCGACCTGCATGCCTTCTATGGCGAGCTGCAGGGCGTTCGCATCGCGCGCAAGCACCTGGGCTGGTATGCGAAGGATCACCCGGAAAGCGGCCAGTTCCGCGCGGTGGTCAACCGCGCCGAAACGCCCGAGGCACAGCTGGCGCTGACGCGCGACTACTTCGACGCCCTCATCGCCGGCGTCGCACCCGAACTGCAGTCTGCCGCTTGATTTCCAACGGGAGCGCGTCATGACATCACCGATCGCCTCACCCACCTATCTCCACGGCTTCTCCGACACCGAACAGAACCGGCTGGTGAAGCAGGCGCGTCTGCTCGAAGCCACGCTGTTCAACCAGATCGACTACACCGGCGTACGCCGCCTGCTGGAAGTCGGCAGCGGCGTGGGCGCGCAGACCGAGATCCTGCTGCGTCGCTTCCCCGAGCTGCATGTCACCGGCGTGGACCTGAGCGAATCGCAACTGGCCACCGCGCGCGCGAATCTCGAACGCCTGCCCTGGTGCCGCGAGCGCTATGACCTGCACCGGGCCGACGCGGGCAACCTGCCCTTCGAGCCGCGCCAGTTCGATGCGGCGTTCCTCTGCTGGGTACTCGAACACGTGCCCTCACCGGCCCGCGTGCTCAGCGAGGTGCGTCGCGTCCTGGCGCCGGGCTCACCGGTGTACGTCACCGAAGTGATGAACGCCTCGTTCCTGCTGCATCCGTATTCGCCCAACGTGTGGCGCTACTGGATGGCCTTCAACGATTTCCAGTACGACCACGGCGGCGACCCGTTCGTCGGCGCGAAGCTCGGCAACCTGCTGCTGGCCGGCGGCTTCCGCGACGTGCACACCGAGATCAAGACGCTGCACCTGGACAACCGCGAGCCGGCGCGTCGCAAGACCATGATCGCGTTCTGGGAAGAACTGCTGCTTTCGGCCGCCGACCAGCTATTGCAGGCCGGGTCGGTGAGCGAGGACGTCGTGACCGGCATGCGCCGCGAAATGAACGAGGTGCAGAACGACCCGGACGCGGTGTTCTTCTATTCGTTCGTGCAGGCGCGCGCCACGGTCTACTGATTCGCGGCCGCTGGCGGCGGAGACTGCCAGATGCGCGCCCACATCCGTGCCAGCGCCTCGCGCAGGTGACCGCGCGCGACCGGCGCGCGATAGGCGGCCTGCAGCTGGCGGGGCGGAATTTCCTCCCAGCGTCCGTCCGCCGCCTGCTTGGCGACCACGAAGTTGAAGTTGTATTCCGGCTCCAGGCCCATGCGCAGGTCGCTGAGCACCAGTTCGCCGTCCACCACCTGCGCGCGCATGAAGCCGCGATTGAACCAATTCAAGCGCTGCACCGCCGGCAGCTGGGCGGTTTCGGCCAGAGCCTGCACCTGGCTGGGATAGCCGGTGAACGTCATCGGCCCGTGGTCGGCCACCAGCGAACGCTCGCCGATGACGTAGCCGCCTGGGGTCATCGCCACCACGCGCCACAGCAGCGTGTTGAATGGCATCGGCACCGAGAAGCGCGGCGCGTTCGCCAGGCCCATCGCCGCCAGCGCGCGGTCGGCTTCGCGGTCCACGAGGTGCTTGGCCAGCAGCGACCAACCGAGGTACGCACTGCTCAGCACCAGCCCGGCCACCAGCGCGCGTTGCGCAAGCGGCCGCTGCGGCACGCACCAGGCGATCACGCAGGCCAGTGCCAGCCACACCGTGTACAGCGGGTCGATGATGAAGACGCTCGACCACATCGTCGGGTGGGGGTGCAGCGGCCACCACAGCTGGGTGCCGTAGACGGTGAAGGCATCCAGCAGCGGATGCGTCACCAGCGCCAGCTGGATGGCCCAGAACCAGCGGCGTGGCGACTGCGCGACGCGACCGTGGCCGAAATGCCGCAGCAGCGTCCAGATCAATGCGCCGAGCAGCGGCAGCACGAACAGCGAGTGGCTGAAGCTGCGATGCACCGTCATCAGCGTGACGGGGTTGTCGCTGGCGGCCCACAGCACCAGGGCATCGAGGTCGGGCACGGTGCCGAGTGCGGCACCGGCCAGCAGGGCCGCGCGGCGGTGCCCGGCCGGCGCGATGGCGGCGGCGACGGCGCCACCGAGGACGATCTGGGTCAGCGAATCCATGCGGGCAACAGCCACTCCGGCGGAAATGTCCGCCGAAGATAGCCGCTTCCCGGTCGTGGCGCCCAGCCGCCAGGCGGCGGCGCGGTCAGGCGGCGCGCGGCAGCGCGGGCGCGGCCTGCGGCGCCACCGAGGCCAGCACCTTGCCGGTGTGGTCGATCAGTTGCAGCTCGCCGGTCGCCGTTTCCTGCAGGGCGGTCAGGCTTTCCACCCAATCGCCGTCGTTGGCATACACCCGCCCGTCGCGCTCGATCAGCGCCGCACGATGGATATGCCCGCAGACGACGCCATCCAGTCCGCGCCGGCTGGCGTCCTCCAGCCCTGCGCGCACGAAACGCTCGATGTAGCGTTCGGCCGCGCCGCTCTGCCGCTTGAGATATTCGGCGAGCGACCAGTAGCGCAGGCCAAGGCGGCGGCGCAGCTGGTTGGTCAGGCGGTTGCCGGTGAGGATGCGGTAATACAGCCAGTCGCCCAGTTTTTCCTGCAGGCCACCGAAATGGGTGACGGCGTCGTAGTCGTCGCCATGCGTGACCAGCAGCCGCCGGCCGTCGCGGGTGACATGGATGGCGCGGCGGCGCACCTGCATCGCCGGCATCGCCAGGCCGCAGAAGCGGCGCAACGCGCGGTCGTGGTTGCCGGGCACGTAAACCAGGGTGGTGCCGGCCGCTGCCTGTACGTGCAGGGCTTCGATCACGCGCTGGTGCGCGGCGTCCCAGTACGCGCGGCGTCGGGACATCCACCACAGGTCGACGATGTCGCCCACCAGGTACAGCGTCTGGCAACGCAACGAGGCGATGAACTCCGCCGCTTCGGCGGCATGGCAATGCCGCGAACCCAGGTGCAGGTCTGAAATGAACACGGCGCGGCGCGGCGGATCGAGCACGGCAAGGTTCATGCGTGGATCTCCGGGGTCGTGGGGAAACCGAGGTAGCGTTCGCGCTTCCGGGCCTTCAGTCGCTGCAGGTCGACTTCGATCAGGCCGTCGATCGCGTCGCTGAAGTCCGGGTCCACGCCGAAGGCCAGGAAGCGGGCACCGCCCGGCTCGCAGAGTTCGACGTATTGCTTGTAGAGCATCGGCAGCGTGGCGCCGAGGGCATCGAGGTTCTCCCGCAGCACGCGCATGGCGGTGCCTGCGTCCAGCCCCTGGAACAACGCCGGTTGCTCGACGTTGAACGGCCGCCTGGCGGCGGCATGCGGTCGCCCATCGGCATGGTAGCGAGCGTAGTAGGCGACGATCTGCTCGCGTGCGGCCAGCGGCAGCGAGGCACTGATCGATACCGCGCCGACCAGGTAGCGGATCGATGGATGCGCGCGCAGGTACGCGCCGATTCCCTGCCAGAGATAGTCGATGCTGCGGCTGCCCCAGTAGTCCGGCGTGACGAAGCTGCGGCCCAGTTCGAGCGCTTCGGCCAGGCGCGGCACCATGTCGTCGGCATAGTCGAACAGGCCGGCAGTGTAGAGCCCGCCCAGGCCGCGGTCGGCGAGCAGCCGGGCACATCGGGCGACGCGGTAAGCGCCCGCGATGCGGCCTGCGTCGGCGTCCCACAGCACGATGTGCTCGTACCAGGCATCGAAGCGGTCCAGGTCCAGCGCCCGCCCGCTGCCTTCGCCGACCTCGCGGAAGGTCAGTTCGCGCAGCCGGCCGATCTCGTGCAGCAACGGCGAGCCGGCGTCGAGCGGGCCCACGCGCACTTCCTTTCCGTCGGCGGTGTGGCCAAGCAGGCGCAGGGCGGCGACACCGGCCGCCACCTGGGCCGGCGGAGCCGGTGCCGCCAGCGGTGCCTGCGCCGGCAGCGGTCGGCGCGAAAGTTCGTACAGCTCGCGGCGCAGCGCCTTGAGCACGCTGGCCTCGTCGCCCCCGGCCGGGTCGAGCTGGCGCAGCGTGCCGACGCGCAGCTGCAGCTGCTGCTGGCGGCGGCTCAAAGTCTCGCGCGCCAGCAGCACGGTGCCGGCCGGGCGATAAAGCGCCGAAGCACCATAGAAGAAGGCGGAGTTGCGTGCCTGCACGTGCACGGGCAACACCGGAGCGCCGCTGCGCCGGGCAAAGCGCAGGAAACCGCGCCGCCAGTGGCTGTCGCGCACGCCGCGCCAGCCCAGCCGGGACACCTCGCCTGCCGGAAACACGATCACGCACTGCTCCTGCGCTAGCGCCTGCTCGACGGCCGCCAGGCTGGCCCGGCTCGGCTGCCCGCCCAGGATGCGCACCGGCAGCAGCAGCTCGCGCAGCGGCTCGATGGCGTTCAACCAGTCATTGGCGACGATGCGCACATCGCGGCGACGGCGCCCGACCAGGTCCAGCAGGGCGAGCGCGTCGCGCGCGCCGGAAGGATGGTTGGCCAGGATCAGCACGCGCCCCTGGGCGGGAATCTCGCCGAGCGCGGCTGGATCGGTATGCCAGCCCACCCGCAGGAAGGCCAGCGCGGCGCGGACGAAGGCCAGCCCACGCACATCCGCTTGTTCGGCCAGGAAGTGCTCGGCCCCTGCGAGCCCCGACCAGCGGCCGAAGCCTCGCAACAGCGGCCGCACCCAATGCCCACGCCGGCCCGCGAACCACTGCGGGTACCGCTGCTGCAGGGCCGTTTCCAGCATCGTCGCCATCTCGCGCGTCCCGCTCCCCCAACTGCCCGTGCATGCTCCAAGCAGGCCAAGACCGTTTCGTGGCAGGGATGCGGCAGGCCGATGACGGCGGCCGGCGGCACCGGGACGACCCCGCCTTAACCCGGGGCAACCCCGGAGGAGGCACAATGCAAGCGCTCCCCGCGGCGTGTATCATGCGCGCCCATCTTTCCATCCGAATCAAGGGATATAAGCCTGATGTCCAGCTACCTCTTCACCTCCGAGTCGGTCTCCGAAGGCCACCCGGACAAGGTTGCCGACCAGATCTCGGACGCCGTCCTGGATGCCATCCTGACCCAGGACCAGCGCGCCCGCGTGGCCTGCGAGACCATGGTCAAGACCGGCGTGGCGATCGTCGCCGGTGAGATCACCACCAGCGCCTGGATCGACCTGGAAGCGCTGACCCGCAAGGTGATCGTGGACATCGGCTACGACAGCTCCGACGTCGGCTTCGACGGCGCCACCTGCGGCGTGCTGAACCTGATCGGCAAGCAGTCCCCGGACATCAACCAGGGCGTGGACCGCAAGAAGCCGGAAGAACAGGGCGCGGGCGACCAAGGCCTGATGTTCGGCTATGCGACCAACGAAACCGACAGCTACATGCCGGCGGCGATCCACCTGTCGCACCGCCTGGTCGAGCGCCAGGCGCTGGTGCGCAAGAAGAAGAACTCGCCGCTGCCGTGGCTGCGCCCGGACGCCAAGTCGCAGGTCACCCTGCGCTACGAGAACGGCGTGGCGACCGCCATCGACGCGGTGGTGCTGTCGACGCAGCACGATCCGGGCGTGAAGCAGAAGGACCTGATCGAGTCCGTGCGCGAGGAGATCCTCAAGCCGGTGCTGCCGGCCAAGTGGCTGCACAAGGGCACCAAGTTCCACATCAACCCGACGGGCAAGTTCGTCATCGGTGGCCCGGTGGGCGATTGCGGCCTGACCGGCCGCAAGATCATCGTCGACACCTACGGCGGCTGGGCCCGTCACGGTGGTGGCGCGTTCTCGGGCAAGGATCCGTCGAAGGTGGACCGTTCGGCCGCCTACGCCGCGCGTTACGTCGCCAAGAACGTCGTGGCCGCCGGCCTGGCCGACCGCTGCGAAGTGCAGGTCTCCTACGCCATCGGCGTGGCCGAGCCGACCTCGATCTCGGTCACCACCTTCGGCACCGGCAAGATCAGCGACGACAAGATCGAGAAGCTGATCCGCAAGCACTTCGACCTGCGTCCGTACGGCATCATCCAGATGCTCGACCTGATCCACCCGATGTACCAGCAGACCGCTTCGTACGGCCACTTCGGCCGCAAGCCGAAGGAATTCACCTACACCAACGCCGCTGGCAAGCAGGTCACCGCGACGTCGTTCTCGTGGGAGAAGACCGACAAGGCCGACGCGCTGCGCGCCGATGCCAAGCTGAAGTAA
The DNA here is from genome assembly GCA_023386795.1 of Pseudomonadota bacterium. Classification (GTDB taxonomy): domain Bacteria; phylum Pseudomonadota; class Gammaproteobacteria; order Xanthomonadales; family Xanthomonadaceae; genus Stenotrophomonas_A. Next base: position 4,056 of record JAEWJB010000058.1, on the reverse strand, counting down.
GCGCGCCCGCCAGGGAACGCCACGAGGCCGCCTCCGGGCGGCCTCGTGCATTTCGGGAAGCCTATTCGCCGGGGATGCCCTGGCGGATGCGGCGAGAGAAATCCGGCGCGTCGTCCGCCGCGCGCGCCCGCGCAGTCACCTGGCCGAGCCGGCGCAGCGTGGCCATGTCGTAACCGGGCTGCAGGCCACCATGGTCGTAGGCGTAATCGGCGAACCAGCCCGACAGCAGCAGGCGGTAGTCCAGCGGCAGCCCGGGATCGATCAACCGGGCGATATCAAACACCATCGTGGTGCAGTTGTTGTCCAGCGTGTTGTACCAGCGCGGTTCGCTGGCCAAAGCCTGCGCCTGCGACACGTAGCCGAGGAACAGCGTGCGCAGCTGCGCCGGCGGGATCGCCAGCCGGTACAGGTACAAGTCCTCGCCACGCACATTGGTGCGCACGCGCAGGATGTCGCGCTCGTCGGCCGCCACCAGCGTGGCCTCGAACTGGCGGAAAAAGCCACCCAGCGCGGAGAACGATTCGTCGCGCTCCTTGCGGATCTCCAGCGAGAACACCACGCGCTGGCCATCGTCGAATTCGAAAGAGACCAAGGTATGGGCAATGGCCGGGCCCATCCAGTAAGACAACGCCAGATCGGCGCCGACCAGACGATCCAGGTCGTAGGAGCGCGTTTCCCAGCGCGGTACCGCGCTGCCATCCGCGTGCCAGTCGAAATTGCGCACGTTGCGCAGCGTCACGCGCGAGCCGTGGACCTGCGCTTCCAACGTGCGTGCCACCTCGTCGGCCCAGTCCCGGTCCTGGCGGGGCGGCATCTTCCACCACATGCCGAACAACAGCGCGAACGCCACCCCGAACAGGCCGGGCAAGGCCCAGTTCTCGCGCCCGGGCCGCAATCCGTACAGGCCGGCGGCCGCCAGCAAGCTCCAGATCACGCCGACGCCGATGCGGATAGGCGTGCCGGCGCGCAGCAGGAAGTACATCGCCAAGGCGCCCCACAACGCCGCCAGCACCAACAGTACGCGCAGCAGAAAATGCCGACGCGGGCGTCGCCCTTCGCGCTTCATCACTCCCCCGCCCTGCCCTGGCTCAGCCCGTATTCTGCACGCCTTGCGAGACCCCGTTGACGCAAGCCACCAGCGCGCGCAGCAGGTCCTCGTCCTCGCCGCCGGTCGCGCGCCAGCGTTCGAGCAGGTCGACCTGGAGCACGCTGATCGGGTCGATGTACGGGTTGCGCAGACGGATCGACAGGGCCAACCGCGGGTCGTGCTGGAGCAGGGACTGCTGCCCGGTCAGCGATTTCACCCAGCGCTTGGTCAGCGCCAGTTCCTCGACGATGCGCGGGAAGAAGGCCTCGTGCAGCGGACCGGCCAGCCGCGAGAACAGCTCGGCGATATTGAGGTCGCCCTTGGACAGCACCATCGCCACGTCATCGAGGAAGGTACGGAAGAACGGCCAATCGGCCGCCATCTCGCGCAGCACCTCCTCGTGGCCGGCATCCGCCGCCGCCTGCAGGCCGCTGCCCACGCCGTACCAGCCAGGCACCACCGCGCGCGCCTGGCTCCAGGCGAACACCCAGGGAATCGCACGCAGGTTGCCCAGCGCCGCGTCCTGGCCCAGCCGGCGCGATGGCCGCGACCCGAGCGTCATGCGTTCGATGACATCGATGGGCGTGGCCAGGCGGAAGTAGCGCATGAAATCCGGCGCGCCGACGAAATCCCGATAGGCGCGGCTGCTGGAGGCGGCCACCTGGTCCATCACAGGCCGCCAGCGGTCCTCGCGCGGCTCGGCCGCCCGCGGGCGCAGGCTCGAATGCAATACCGCACCGGCCATCTGCTCCAGCGAACGCAGCGCCAGCGCGCGGATGCCGTACTTGCGGTGGATCACCTCGCCCTGCTCGGTGACGCGCAGGCGTCCGTCCACGCTGCCGCGGGGTGCCGCTTCCAGCGCGCGCGTGGTTTTGCCACCGCCGCGGATGATTGAGCCGCCCCGGCCGTGGAAGAACGTCAGGCGGATGCCGGACTCGGCCGCCACCTCCAGCAGTTCGACCTGCGCGCGCTGCAAACCCCAGCGCGAGGCGGCGATACCGCCATCCTTGCCACTGTCCGAGTAACCGAGCATCACCATCTGCACATCCCCACGCGCGCGCAGGTGGGTGCGATAGACCGGATCGGCCAGCAGGTCACGCAGGGTATCGGTGCCGCCGCGCAGGTCGTCCACGGTTTCGAACAGCGGCACGATATCCAACGGCACGGCCTCGCCGTCGACCAGCCCGCCGCGGCGCGTGAGCGCCAGCACGGTGAGCACGTCGGCGCGATCGTGCGCCATGGAGATGATGTAGCTGCCGATCGCGTCGGCGCCATGCCGGCGCCGCGCATCGGCGAGCGCGGCGAACACCGCATCGAGCCGCGGGTTGCCCTCGTCTTCGGAGGCCGGCAAGGCCTTCTCACCGCTGGCGTAAGGCCCGAGCAATTCGGCGCGGGCGATCGCATCCAGCGACTCCCAATCAGCCCGCCCCAGCGCGGTGGACACCGCACGCGCATGCACGCTCGACTCCTGGCGCACATCGAGCCGGGCCAGATGGAACCCGAAGCTGCGTACCCGCCACAACAGCCTGCGCACCGCGAACCAGCCCGCGTGCAATCCGCGATGGGCCTGCAGGCTGTCGAGGATGAGTTGCACGTCGTCGGCCAGTTCCTCGGGCGAGGCGTATCCGCCGGGCGCATCGGCCAGCGTGGCGCGCAGGCGCGCGCGCATCAGGTCGTTGAACAAGCGGTACGGCATGTCCGCGTGCCGGGGGCGCGACTTCGCCGCCGCTTCCGGCAACAGGCCGCGGTAGCGTTCCAGTTGCCGGGCCAGCGCATTGCTGACCGACACCAGCGTGGTGGACTGGCTGAGCAGGCTGGCGAGCTGCCACAGCTCGTCGAGGTAGCGCTCCAGCACCGCGCGGCGCTGGGCGTCCAGCGTGGCGGTGATGGTGCCGGCGTCCACGTTGGGGTTGCCGTCCATGTCGCCACCGACCCACGTGCCGAAGCGCAGCAGGCGCGGAACGGGCAGCGACGCCCCGTAGGTCTCCTCGATTGCGTGCTCCAGCGTCTCGTACAGCGCGGGCATGATCCGGTACAGCACGCGGGTGAGATAGAAACCGACGTGTTCGCGTTCGTCGTCGACGGTGGGGCGCACGGGCGAGGAATCGGCCGTTTGCCAGGTCGCGGTGAGTGCCATGCGGAAGCGCGCGGCATCGGTCGCACGCTCGCCCGGTGTGCGCAGCCCGTCGAGATCATCGACGAGGCTGGCGACCATCAACTGTTCCTTCTCCAGCAGCGCGCGGCGCACTGCCTCGGTGGGATGGGCGGTGAACACCGGTTCGATATCGATGCGCGGCAGCCAATCGGCCAGCTCTTCCAGCGTCACGCCCTCGGCCTTGAGCCGGCGCAGCGTATCGTGCAGTCCTTCCGGCTGCGGCGTATCGGTGTTGCGCTGGTAATCGCGGCGGCGGCGGATGCGGTGCACGCGCTCGGCGATGTTGACCACCTGGAAATAGGTGCTGAAAGCGCGCACCAGCGACTCTGCATCGCGCGGGCTGCGGCCGGCCAGCTGCGCGCTGAGCGAAGCGGGGGGTGCGTCGGCTTCGCGGCGGGCGATGGCGGTGGTGCGCACGCGCTCCACTTCGTCGAGGAATTCGCGCGAGACCTGCTCGGCGAGCATGTCGCCGACCATCGCGCCGAGGCGGCGCACGTCATCGCGGAGGGGGATATCGGGCGTGGCAAAAACCAGACTGCTGCGGTATTCGTTCATCGATGACCGGGCGCGTGACGTTTGCGGGAAGGCGACTGTGGGGGCGCCTGGGTCGCCCAGCCTAACCGAAAAACTTTCGGCGGGTTTCCTGCTGAAACGTGGTTTCTGCTGCAACGAATTTCGCGCTTTTCTGGTAGTCGATCGTGCGGACGCGTGCGTTGCCTTACGGTGCGGGCCCCGCCCTGCCGCATGTGGACGTCACGGCTCAGCAGACGTCCTGTCCGATTCGCCGCCGCGGGCCATCCATGGCCCGCTGACG
>JAEWJB010000021.1 GCA_023386795.1 Pseudomonadota bacterium | reverse complement strand
CCGCCGCCCCCCGCCGCCGCCCCCGCCGCCATCGATCCGCAGGCGGTGGCCGCGCTGGAGAAGATGGGCCGTTACCTGCGCAGCCTGAAGAGCTTCACCGTGCACGGCGACACCACGCTGGACGTGGTGACCGAGGACGGCCAGAAGCTGCAGTTCCCCGGTTCGGTCGAGTACAAGGTGCGTGTCCCCGACGGCCTGCGCCTGAGCTGGAAGACCGACCGCAAGGAACGCGAGCTCTACTACGACGGCAAGACGCTGACGGTGTACGGCCCGAAGAACAAGTACTACGCCACGGTCGACGCGCCGCCGAACCTGCACGAGCTGATGGCGGTGGCGCGTGACCAGTACGGCATCGAGCTGCCGCTGCCCGACCTGTTCCTGTGGGGTACCCCCGCCGCACCGGTCTCGGCCCTGAAGGCAGCCACTTTCATCGGCCCGGCGCGCGTGGACGGCAGTGTCACCGAGCAATACGCCTTCCGCCAGGATGGCGTGGACTGGCAGCTGTGGATGGAGACCGGCGACAAACCGCTGCCCCGGCGGCTGGTGATCACCACCACCACCGACCCGGCGCAGCCGCAGTACGCCACCACGCTCACCTGGAACACGAATGCCGCGCTGAAGGATTCGACCTTCGCGTTCGTGCCGCCGAAAGACTCGGCGAAGATCGAACTGGTCGAGGTCGATGTCGCCGTGGTGGAGGACCAGCCATGAACAGTCGAAATGCACGTTTCTGCCTGGCCGTCGCGATGGCAGCCGGCTTCGGCGGCCTGATGCTCGCCAGCACCGTGGCCCATGCCGGTCCGCGCGCCCGCACGGTGGCGCACACCGGCGTCAATCATCCGCCAGCCAATCGCGGCGGCGGGGGCATCAATCGCGGTGGCCAGGCGCAGCACGTCAACCGCGGCGGCAATGCCAACCGCACCGCCAACGTGAACCACAACAACAACGTCAACCGCAACGTGAATCGCAACGTCAACCGCGATATCGACGTGCATCGCGACATCGACGTGGACGTGGACAACCACTGGCATGACGGCTGGTACGACCATCCGGTCGCCACCGCCGCGGCGGTAACGGCGACCACGATGGTGACGGCCGCGGTGATCGGCTCCGTCGTCAACTCGGTACCGCCGAGCTGCGTGAGCACGGTGATCAACGGCATCGCCTACCAGCAGTGCGGCAGTACCTGGTACCAGCCCCAGTACGCCGGCACCACGGTGCAGTACGTGGTGGTCAACCCGCCCGGCTGAGCCGGCCCCGAACCCCTCCGGCGCGGACGTGGTCTTGTCCGCGCCTTTTTTTTTAGCCCCGGCACGGCGACGACAGGCGTTTCATCGGCGGTGTCTAGAATCGGCGCATGACCCGACGCACCGTGAAGTGGATCGTCATCGCCCTGCTGGCCTTGGTACTGGCCTCGCTGGCCGCGCTCTGGAGCTATGGCCGCTTCGCCGAACGCGTGCGCGGGCCGGCCAGCCAGGCGTTGCCCGTGGAGGCGGCCGCCACCCCGGTGGACCGTGCCATCGCCCCGCTGCTCCAGGCCCAGCCCGGCCAGACCGGCATGGTGCTGCTGTCGGACAACGTGGACGCCTTCGCCGCGCGTGCGGCACTGGCGCGCAGCGCCGGGCGCAGCCTGGACCTGCAGTACTACATGTGGCATCCAGACTTCACCGGCAACCTGCTCTACGACGAGGTGCTGCGCGCCGCCGACCGGGGGGTGCGGGTGCGCCTGCTGCTCGACGATCTCAACGTGCACGGCAGCCGCGACGTGCTCGCCGCGCTCGACAGCCACCCGCGCATCGAAGTGCGGATGTTCAATCCCACCCGGGCGCGGGAAGGAAGCTTCATGCGCGGCGTGGAGATGCTGCTGCGCTGGCTCAGCGTGAACCGGCGCATGCACAACAAGGCGTGGATCGTGGACGGCCGGGTGGCCATCGTGGGCGGGCGCAATGTCGGCGACGAATATTTCGATGCCGCGCGCGACACCAACTTCATGGACACCGACGTGGCCGTGCTCGGCGATGCGGTAGGCGAAGGCTCGCGCCAGTTCGACGCCTACTGGAACAGCCCTAACGCGGTGCCGCTGTCGGCGCTGGTCAAGCATCCGAAGGCCTCGCTGGACGAGGTGCGCCAGACGCTGGGCGCCGGGCTGGCCTCACCGTCCGCGCAGCCGTACCTGCGCAAGCTGGCGCAGTCGCCGGGCGTGCGCAGCCTGGTCACCGGGCAGCGGACGATCCACTGGTCGCGCGCGGCGCACATCGTTTCCGACCCGCCGGAAAAGGCGGCCGGCGCGCCGCCCTCGCCGGAATGGCTCACCCCGGTGTTGATCCACGACATGACCCAGGCCCGGCGGCAACTGCTGCTGATCTCGCCGTACTTCGTGCCCGGCGATGCCGGCGTGCGCGCGCTGCGCGACCTGCGGCAGCGCGACGTGGAGGTGGGCGTGCTGACCAATTCGCTCGCCGCCAACGACGTGGTGGCGGTGCATGGCGGTTATGCGGGCTACCGGGCGCCCCTGCTCAGGCAGGGCATCGGACTGTACGAGCTCAAGGCCCAGGGCAAGCCGGATGGCAGCCTGTTCGGTTCCAGCGGCGCCAGTCTGCATACCAAGGCGTTCGTGGTGGACGGACGCACCGGCTTCGTGGGCTCGTTCAACCTCGATCCGCGCTCGATGAATCTCAACACCGAGATGGGCCTGCTGTTCGTGCAGCCGGACCTGGCGCGCGAACTTCAGCGGCTTTATGCACGCAAGACGGCGCCGGCGGTGAGCTATCGGCTGGAACTGGTCGATGGCGCGCTGCGCTGGCACGACGATGCCGCGCAACCGGCCCATACCTGGACCCGCGAGCCCGACGCCAGCCTGTGGCGGCGGGCGGCCGCGAAGGTGATCGGCTGGCTGCCGGTGGAATCGCAGCTCTAGCTCAATCGGCGTCGGCCGAATCCTGCTCGGGATCGAAGTCGGTGACCCAGTTCTGCGCCATCACGCGCGCGTCCGGGGCAAAGACCTTGACCTCGGTGTTGGGCAGGAAATGGCTCGCGAACTGCGTCATGCCGGCCACGAAGCCCGGCGTGGTGACCACGGCCACGCGCGCGAAACGGTGGTACTGGCCGAAGTTGCGCCACGCGTACTCCAGGTCGCGGCCAAGGGCGGGCAGGGTGAGGCCGGTGAAGCCGTCCAGTTCGCAGTAGATGCCGATGCGGCCGTGGCGCTGCAGGCGTGCTTCCACGTCGGCGATGCAGGCATCGTAGTCGGCGCGGTCGAGCGTGCCGGTGAAACGGTAGGCGCCGATGTGGTCGGCGGAGGGGAGGGGTTCGTACATGGACGCATGCTCCGGGCGGGCGTGGTCGCAGTGTCGTGCCGGAAGGCGGAATGCGGCGTGAGTTGGCCTTCTGTAGGCACGGCTTCAGCCGCGACCGTGCGACATTCGATGCCATCGGCGTCTGCAACCTCACGGTCGCGGTTGAAGCCGCTCCTACAGGGGGCGCGGCGCGGAGCGTGCCCTGCGGCCGCCGGAGCGAATCCGGTTACCCCTTCCGCAACGTCGTCAGCAGCGCCCGCGCCGCGTTGAAGCGATCCTCCGCCTGCGGCAGCGGGTGCTTGATGCGCAGCTTGTCCGGGCCGTCCATGGTGTACAGCTTGGGCTGCTTCTGGATCATCTGAATCACCGCCATCGGGTCGATGTTCGGCTTGGACTCGAACACCAGCCGCCCGCCCGCCTCGCCGAGTTCGATCTTGCGAATCCCCAGTTCGTTGGCCTGCAGCTTCAGCTCGGCAATCGCGAACAGGTTCTTGGCCGCCTCCGGCAACAGGCCGAAGCGGTCGATCATCTCCACCTGCAACTCACGCAAGGCTTCGCTGTCGCGCGCGCTGGAAATGCGCTTGTAGAGCGTCAGGCGCGTGTGCACGTCGGGCAGATAATCCTCCGGGATCAACGCCGGCACGTGCAGCTCCACTTCGGCGCCACGTACTTCCTCGCCGCTGTCCAGGTCGGGCAGCTTGCCCTGGCGGATGCTGCGCACGGCCCGTTCGAGCAGTTCCGTGTAGAGGCTGAAGCCGACTTCGGCCATCTGCCCGCTCTGGTCCTCGCCCAGCAGTTCGCCGGCGCCGCGGATTTCCAGGTCGTGCGTAGCCAGGGTGAAGCCGGCGCCCAACTCGTCCATGGACGCGATGGCCTCCAGGCGCTTCTCCGCATCCGGCGTCATCGAGCGCCGGTCCGGCACCACCAGGTAGGCATACGCGCGATGGTGCGAGCGGCCCACGCGGCCGCGCAGCTGGTGCAGCTGCGCCAGACCGAAGCGGTCGGCGCGGTTGATGATGATGGTGTTGGCGTTGGGAATGTCGATGCCCGATTCGATGATCGTCGTCGACAGCAGCACGTTGAAGCGCTGCTTCTGGAAATCCAGCATCACCCGTTCCAGCTCGCGTTCGGGCATCTGCCCGTGGGCGATGCCGATGCGCGCTTCGGGCACCAGTTCGGAGAGGTCGCGCTGCATGCGCCCGATGCTCTCCACGTCGTTGTGCAGGAAGTAGAGCTGGCCGCCGCGCGCCAGCTCGCGCTGGAAGGCTTCGCGCAGCAGTGCGTTGTCCCACTGGGTGATGAAGGTCTGCACCGCCAGCCGGTTCGGCGGCGGGGTGGCGATGATGGACAGGTCGCGCAGGCCGGCCATGGCCATGTTGAGCGTGCGCGGGATCGGCGTGGCGGTGAGCGTGAGCAGGTGCACGTTGGCGCGCATCGCCTTGAGCGCTTCCTTCTGGCGCACGCCGAAGCGCTGCTCCTCGTCGACGATGACCAGGCCCAGGTCCTTGAACTTCACGTCCGGCTGCAACAGCCGGTGGGTGCCGACGATCACGTCGATGGTGCCGGCAGTGACCTTCTCCAGCTCGGCCTTGATTTCCTTGGTGGTCTTGAAGCGCGAGAGCACTTCGACCTTGAGTGGGTAATCGGCGAAGCGGTCGCGGAAGTTGCGGTAATGCTGTTCGGCCAGCAGGGTGGTGGGCACCAGCACGGCCACCTGCTTGCCACCACTGGCCGCGGCGAACGCCGCCCGCACCGCCACCTCGGTCTTGCCGAAACCCACGTCGCCGCACACCACGCGGTCCATCGGCTGGCTGGACTGCAAATCGCGCAGCGTGGCCTCGATGGCGGCGAGCTGGTCGGGCGTTTCCTCGAACGGGAAACCGGCGGCGAACGGCTCGTACATCGCGCGGTCCACATGCAGCGCCAGCCCGGCGCGGGCCTGCCGGCGCGCCTGGATTTCCAGCAGTTCGGCCGCCACGTCGCGTACCTTCTCGGCCGCCTTGCGCTTGGCTTTCGTCCACTGCTCGCCGCCGAGCGAATGCAGCGGCGCGGTTTCCGGCGAGGCGCCGGAGTAGCGGCTGATCAGGTGCAGCTGCGCGACCGGCACGTACAGGCGGTCGCCCTTGGCGTATTCGATTTCCAGGAATTCGCCGGGCATGCCGCCCACGTCCATGGCGATGAGCCCGCGGTAGCGACCCACGCCATGGTCTTCGTGGACGATCGGCGCACCTTCGGTCAGTTCACCCAGGTCGCGGATGATCGCCTCGGGCTCGCGGCCGGCGCGGCGCGCGCGGCGCGGCTGGGTGGCGCGTTCGGGAAACAGCTGGCGCTCGGTGAGCACCGCGATGCGCGGGGCGTCCAGCGCGAAGCCATCTTCCAGCGGCGAGACGGCGATGGCGAACTTCGCCGTCTCGTCGGCCAGGAACGCCGGCAGGTCCGGTACCACCTTGGGCTGCAGCGCGGCGGCGGCCAATACTTCCAGCAGCGCTTCGCGACGGCCGGGCGAATCGGCGGCCACCAGCACGCGGCCGGCGTAGTGCGAGAGGAAGGATTTCAGCGCTTCGCCGGCAGGGGCGTCCTTGGCGGCCACCGGCAGCGGCGGCAACGGCTGGTCGCCGAGGGCGGTCGCGTCCTGGAAGCGCGCGTGGTCGTTCGGCCATACCTCGATGCGCGGCAGGTCGTTGAGCTTTTCGCGCAACGCATCCGGCGGCTGGTACAGCGCATCGGGCGCGAGCAGCGGGCGCTCGACGTCGTGGCGGCGCTGCTCGTAGCGCTGCTGTGTCTGGGTCCAGAAGGCGTCGGCCGCGTTGGACACGCCCGGCGCGACCAGGGTCAGCGTGCGATTGCCGAGGTAGTCGAACAGCGTGGCGGTCTGGTCGAAGAACAGGGGCAGGTAGTATTCGATGCCCGAGGGCGCCAGGCCTGCCTTGAGGTCCTGGTACAGGGCGCTGCGGCGGGTATCGACGTCGAAGCGTTCGCGCAGTTGCGCCAGCACGCGCTCCACGCTGGCATCGTCCAGCGGCACCTCGCGGCCGGGCAGCATCTTCACCGCGGCGACCCTGTCCAGCGAACGCTGCGATTCGGGGTCGAATTCGCGGATCGAATCGATGTCCTCGTCCAGCAGCTCGATGCGCAGCGGCGCCTCGGCGCCCATCGGGTAGACATCGAGCAGGCCGCCGCGCACGGCGAAGTCGCCCGGGTCCATCACCTGCGGCACGTTGCGGTAGCCGGCGCTTTCCAGCCGGCGCTTCTCCGCCTCCAGGTCCAGCCGCTGGCCGACCTTCAGGTCGAAGCTGCCGCCGACCACGTACTTCAGCGGCGCCAGGCGCTGCATCAGCGTCTGCACCGGCACCACCACCACGCCCTGGCCCAGCGTGGGCAGGCGGTGCAGCGCGGCCAGGCGCTGGCTGATGATGTCCGGGTGCGGGCTGAACTGGTCGTAGGGCAGGGTCTCCCAGTCCGGGAACGGCACCACCGGCAGGTCGCCATGCTCGCCCAGCAGGGTCTGCAGGTCACCGGCAAGCTGGTGCGCGCCCTGGTTGTCGCGGGCGACCACCAGCAACGGGCCAT
>JAEWJB010000013.1 GCA_023386795.1 Pseudomonadota bacterium | reverse complement strand
TGAACTCGCCACCGAAACGCTCAGCGCCGATCTTGGTCAGCGCGGCGGTCAGCGTGGTCTTGCCGTGGTCGACGTGACCGATGGTGCCGACGTTGACGTGCGGCTTGGTGCGCTCGAACTTACCCTTGGCCATGGCTGCTTCTTCTCGGTGTTCGTTGAAAGGTATGGCGACTTGAAGATGGTGCTCACGAAAGGAATCGAACCTTCGACCTCCTCCTTACCAAGGAGGTGCTCTACCGACTGAGCTACGTGAGCGAGTTGCGTATTGTGGCACGTTTTCCGTTCAATGGAGCGGGAGACGGGAATCGAACCCGCACCATCAGCTTGGAAGGCTGAGGTTCTACCGTTGAACTACTCCCGCATCGGGATGACTTGCCACAACATGAAGCTGGTGGAGGGAGGTGGATTCGAACCACCGAAGGCGTAAGCCAGCAGATTTACAGTCTGCCCCCGTTGGCCGCTTGGGTATCCCTCCGGATTTTCCCACCCCTTCCGTCGTGGCCGCGAAGCCATTCAAGCCGGTGTGGAGAGCCCGCAATTTTGGGCGGGGCTCCGGTGGTTGTCAACAAAAATTTACATCTTTTGGGGTGTGCGCCGTGTGCCGACGCCACCCGGCTTACACGTTGAAGCGGAAGTGCAGCACGTCGCCTTCCTGCACGCGGTACTCCTTGCCTTCCAGACGCAGGCGACCGGCTTCCTTGGCGCCGGCTTCGCCCTTGTACTTGATGAAATCGTCGAAGGAGATCGTCTCGGCGCGGATGAAGCCGCGCTCGAAATCGGTATGGATCACCGCGGCGGCCTGCGGCGCGGTAGCGCCCGCCTTGACCGTCCAGGCGCGCACTTCCTTCACGCCGGCAGTGAAATAGGTCTGCAGGCCAAGCAGCTTGTAGGCGGCACGGATCACGCGGTTCAAGCCCGGCTCATCCAGGCCCAGGTCAGCCAGGAACGCATCGCGGTCGGCATCATCCAGCTGCGCGAGTTCTTCCTCGATCGCCGCCGACACCGGCACCACTTCGGCCCCCTCGGCGGCAGCATGCTGGCGCACGGCCTCCAGGTGCGGGTTGTTGTCGAAGCCATCCTCCAGCACGTTGGCGATGTACATCACCGGCTTGAGGGTGAGCAGGAACAGGTCGCGGACCAGCGCCTTTTCTTCTTCATCCAGCCCGGCCGAACGGCCCGGCTTGCCCTCGGCCAGCGCGGCCTGCAGCTTGGCCAGCACCGGCTTGCGCGCGGCGGCTTCCTTGTCGCCCCCCTTGGCGGAGCGCTCGGCGCGGTTGAGCGCCTTTTCCACGCTGTCCAGGTCGGCCAAGGCCAGCTCGGTATCGATGGTCTCGATGTCCGACAGCGGGTCCACCTTGCCGGCCACGTGCACGATGTCGCCGTGCTCGAAGCAGCGCACCACGTGGGTGATCGCATCGACCTCGCGGATGTGCGCCAGGAACTTGTTGCCCAGGCCCTCGCCGCTCGCCGCACCGGCGACCAGGCCGGCGATGTCGACGAATTCCACCGCGGTCGGCACGACCTTCTGCGGCTTCACGATCTCGGACAGCTGGTTCAGGCGCAGGTCCGGCACCGGGACGATGCCGACATTCGGCTCGATCGTGCAGAACGGGAAATTGGCCGCGGCGATGCCCGCCTTGGTCAGCGCATTGAACAGGGTCGACTTGCCGACGTTAGGCAGGCCGACAATGCCGCATTTGATGCCCATGATTGATCCGGGGATTGGTGATTCGGGATTCGGGATTCGCGCGGCGCGCCTACAAATCCCGAATCCCCAACCATCAAGCCTTGGCGGTATTGAGGCGCTTGGTGGCCTCGTTGAAGTTACCCGATGCCGCCAACGGCAGCACGTCGATCGCATCGTCAATGGCACGGCCGATCAGCACGTCGTCCTCGCCCTTGGCCCGGCCCAGCACCCAGGGAACCACCTTGTCCTTGTGGCCGGGATGGCCGATCCCCACGCGCAACCGGTGGAACTTGCCGTGGCCAAGCAGGCGGATGGTGTCGCGCAGGCCGTTCTGGCCGCCATGGCCGCCGTCGAACTTCAAACGGGCAACGCCCGGCGCAAGATCCAGTTCGTCGTGGGCCACGAGCATCTGCTCGGGCTCGATCTTCCAGAAGCGCAGCGCCGCGGTAATCGACTTGCCACTGAGGTTCATGAAAGTGGCAGGCTTGAGCAGCCATACCGGATGGCCGTCGATGTCCACGCGGGCCACCTCGCCGAACAGCTTGGATTCCAGGTTCCAGCGCGCGCCCGCCGAGTCGGCGAGGGCGTCGACGAAACGAAACCCGGCGTTGTGCCGGGTTTGGGCGTGTTCCGGACCGGGATTGCCGAGTCCGACGATCAGTCGCAGTCCAGACATGCCGTCACCACCGCAACGCTCCCCCGCGCGCAAGGCGCGGGGGAGACGCGGCGATTACTTGTCCTCGCCTTCGGCCGCCGGGGCCTCGGCTTCTTCGCGACCGTGCTTGGCGATCACGACGGCGACGTCGTGTTCCTTGCCCAGCTTCAGCTCCGGGATCTCGACGCCGGCCGGCAGCTTGATGTCCGACAGGTGGATCACGTTGCCGACTTCCAGGGCCGACAGGTCGACTTCGATGAACTCCGGCAGGTCCTTCGGCAGGCAGCTCACCTGGACTTCGTTCAGCTCGTGGGTCACGACGACTTCGGCCGACTTGCCGGCCGGCGACTTGTCTTCGTTGACGAAGTGCAGCGGCACCGAGGCGTTGAGCTTCTCGTTTTCGTTCACGCGCTGGAAGTCGATGTGCATGATCAGCTGCTTGAACGGGTGGCGCTGCAGGTCACGCAGCAGCACCTTCTGCACGTCGCCGTTGAGGCTCAGGTCCAGGATCGAGGAGTAGAACCACTCGTTCTGCTGGGCCAGCCACACTTCTTCGTGGTCGAGCTGGATGCTGACGGGCTTGAGGTCGCCACCGTAGACGATGGCCGGGATCAGGCCGGCGTGACGCAGGCGGCGGCTCGCACCCTTACCTTCGTCTTCGCGGCGCTGGACCTTGATTTCATGGGTCTTGGACATTTCTTTTCACTACCTAGGTTGAATGAACCGCCTCGCGGCGATCTTGCGACTCCCCCGCGACCAGGGGAGCCGTTACAGCGAGCCGGTCTCCCAGCTCAATCCACGTAAAGCGAGCTGACCGATTCGCCGAAAGCGATGCGCCGGATGGTCTCGGCAAGCAATTCGGCCACGCTCAGCTGGCGAATCTTGGGGCACACGCGCGCCTGGTCGGAGAGCGGAATCGTGTCGGTGACGACGATCTCGTCCAGCTGCGAATTGGTGATGTTGTCCACCGCCGGGCCCGAGAACACCGGGTGCGTGCAGTAGGCCACCACCTTCACCGCGCCGCGCTGCTTGAGCGCTGCGGCCGCGGCGCACAGCGTGCCGGCGGTATCGACCAGGTCGTCCACCAGCACGCAGGTCTTGCCCTGCACGTCGCCGATGATGTTCATCACCGTGGCGACGTTGGCGCGCGGGCGGCGCTTGTCGATGATCGCCAGGTCCGCGTCGTCCAGGCGCTTGGCGACCGCACGGGCGCGCACCACGCCGCCGACGTCCGGCGAAACCACGATCAGGTTGTCGGTGCCGTAGGCGCGCCAGATGTCGGCCAGCAGCAGCGGCGAGGCGTACACGTTGTCGACCGGGACATCGAAAAAGCCCTGGATCTGATCGGCGTGCAGGTCCACCGTAAGCACGCGGTCGGCACCGATGGCGCTGACCATCTTGGCGGCGACCTTGGCGGTGATCGGCACGCGCGAGGAGCGCATGCGGCGATCCTGCCGCGAATAACCGAAGTACGGGATGACCGCGGTGACGGACGCGGCGCTGGCGCGCTTGAGCGCGTCGATCAGCACCAGCAGTTCCATCAGGTTTTCCGCACTCGGCGCGCAGGTCGGCTGCACCACGAACACTTCCTGGCGACGCACGCTTTCCTCGATCTCCACCTGCACTTCCCCGTCGGAGAAGCGCGAGACCAGCGCCTTGCCCATGCGTACGCCCAGCTCTTTGCAGATGCTCTGCGTCAACTGCTTGTTGGCATTGCCGGAAAAGACCAGCAGGTTGCGTTCGTCTTGCATGGAGAAGGCTCGGGCGGCGGCGGGAAAGCGGGTCGTGCGTGCATCCGCGGCGCGCTGGCGGGCGCGCGGCCGCAAATGGCAGGGGCGGTAGGATTCGAACCTACGAATGCCAGGATCAAAACCTGGTGCCTTGGGCCTCTTGGCGACGCCCCTGCATCAAACCTTCATCGCCGCCAGCGCATCGAGCAACGGAGACCTTTCGGCCCCGCCGACGACCCAGGCGCGCAGTTCCGCCGGCAGTTCGGACCGTGCGCGCTCTGCGGCGCGCAGCGAATCGAACTCGACGAAACAGCCGCCACCCGACCCGGTCAAACGGGGCGAACCGACGCGCGCCAACGCCTGGAACACCGCCTCCACGGCAGGTTCGCGGCGGCGCAGCACCGGCTCGAACGCGTTGTCGAGCAGGGTTCCGGAAGCGAAGTCCGCTATTTTCGCGGGCGCGGCATCGCGCGTCAAATCAGGGGCACGGAAAAGTTCAGGGGTGGGCACGTGGACGCCGGGGTCTACCAGCAGGTACCAGGCCGGCGGAAGGGAAATCGGGGTCAGTCGCTCGCCCACCCCTTCCGCCCAGGCGTTGTGGCCCCGAATGAATACGGGCACATCGGCGCCGAGTCGGCACCCCAGCGTCGCCAGGGCGTCCACCGACAATCCCAGCCCCCACAGGGCGTTGAGCGCGACGAGCACAGTGGCCGCGTCGGAAGACCCGCCGCCGAATCCACCACCCGTGGGAATGCGCTTTTCGACGCGAATGTCCGCAGAATAGGCGCAATTTACCGACGTACGCAGCAGTTCCGCCGCCCGCACCACCAGATCGTCAGCCGCTTCCACGCCCGGTGCGGAGGGGCCGATACGCCGGATGAGGCCGCCCGATCCGGGGCCCAGATGCACCGTATCGCCCCAGTCCAGGATCCGGAAAACGGTCTGCAGGTCGTGATAGCCGTCGGCGCGCCGCCCCACCACATGCAGAAACAGGTTCAACTTCGCCGGGGCCGGCCAGCTCGACCAGCCCCCCACCGCCCAGGCACTCATGGCGAAGCCACGCCCCACTGGTCGAACACCAGCCTGACCTTGGCGTCGCCGCTGCGAGCCTCGATCCGCTTCGGCAGTGCGGGGCGATCAGCCTCCGCCGGGAACCACTCCTGGTAGTCCACCCGCCAGCCGGCCTGCTCCAGCGCGGCCGGGCGCCCCTCAGCATCCCGCACCACGCCCGCCTGGTCTTCATCGACCAGCCCACGCACCCAGGCGGGCAACCCCTCCACGGGAATCTGCCAGCCGGTGGCCTGGAACAGCATTTCCTGCGCGTCGTCGCCTGCGCGCGGACCACCCTCCACGCCTTCCAGCCGCGCCTGGCCGGTCGCGCCCTCGCCGCTCAACACCCAGCTCTGCCGGGTCACCGGCGCACTCAGCTGGATACGGTAATCACGCCCGGTCTGGCGCCAGTCCACGCGGCCACTGCCGCCATTGCGGCCTTTGCTGATCGCCGCCCGGCCCTGGAACGACCAGTCCGGATGTGCGCGCAACCAGGCCTGGCGCGCGGCTTCGGCTTGCCGCGCCTCGGCGCTCACCGGCGCGGAGGCCACTGGAAGGGATGAGCGCACCGCGGGTCCCGCACACCCCGACAAGAACGCCACCCCCAGCACCAGCAGCCACGCCTGACCACGAAAACTCATAGACCGTACTTCTCCTTGATCCGCTGCAACGCCCGGTTGTCGGGATCGATCCTGCGCGCCTCCCCCGCATAGTGCCGAGCCTCGTCCTGCTGGCCGCTGACCCACAGCACCTCGGCCAGGTGCGCGCCAATCTCCGCGTCCTTGGCCAGCGACCAGGCGCGGCGCAGCTGCACCAGCGCATCGCGATGGCGGCCCATGCGGTAGAGCACCCATCCGTAGCTGTCGATGATGGCCGGGTTGTCCAGGTCGGCGGTGCGCGCGCGCTCGATCAGCGCCAGCGCTTCCTTGTAGCGGGTGGTGCGGTCAGCCAGCGTGTAGCCGAGCGCGTTCAGCGCAGCCACGCTCTCCGGCTCGGTCACCAGAATCTTGCGCAGGTCCGCCTCGGCACGCGCGATGTCGTCGCGACGCTCCCATGCCAGGCCGCGCGCATACAGCAGCGCGTTGTCGTCAGGATAGGCCGCCAGGCCACGGGCAAAGGCGTCCAGTTCACCCGCGTCGTCGCCCTGTTCCGCGCGCAGCTCGGCTTCCAGCACATACGCGTCGCGGCGCGCCTCGTCGTCGGCGTCGGCGTCGCCCTGCAGGGCATGCACGGTATCGAAGGCCCCCTGCTTTCGGTCCAGCTTGAACAGCGCATTGGCCGTCCGCAGGCGGGCCTCGCTGCGCAGCGGGCCGCCGGGTACGCCGCGGTACCAGTCCACGGCTTCCTGGTAGCGCTCCAGGTATTCGGCCATCTTGCCCAGCAGCAGGCGTCGCTGCGGGTCGGGCGCGGTGGCATCGGCCTTGAGCTCGTCGTAGAGCCGGGTCAGCGCGGCTTCGTCGTGCTGTTTGGCCAGCAACGAGGCCCGCAGGCCATACGTATTGGTGTCCTGCGGCCCGACCGCCAGCACGCGGGCGGCCGATGCCGGCTCGCCCAGGCTGTCGTAGCTGTAGGCCAGCGCGGCGCGCAGCTCCGGATCCCGCGCGGCCTGCGGCTCCACGCCCTCGAGCAGGGCCATCGCCTCCTCGCGCTTGCCCGCCTGCGACAGCTGGTTGGCATGCAACAGCGCCACGCGAGGCTCCTGCGGAAAGCGACGCACCACCTCGTCGACAATCTGCTTGGTCAGCGCCGGACGCTCCATGCGCAGGGCCAGCCGCCCGAACTCCTGCCAGGCCTCGATCTGGTTCGGGATCGCCCCGGCCGACACCAGCGAACCCAGTACCTGGGCCACGGCATCCGGTTCGCGCGAGGCGCTGGCCAGCGCCACCAGCGCGAAGCGCCAGCCGCGCGGGTCCGGGTCCCGCAACAACGACTCCAGCTGCTTGCGTGCCTGTCGGCGCTCCCCCTTGCGCAGGGCCAGGGTCGCCTCGGTGCTGCGCATCGCCAGCGATTGCGGCGCCCGCTGCCGCCACAGGGCCAGCGCCTTGGCGGCGCTGGCGTCATCCTCGGCCAGCATGGCGATGCGCGCGGCGCGCTCGGCCAGGCCGGCGTCGTCGGGGGTCTCGCGGGCGGCCTGCAGATACCAGCGCGTGGCCTCTTCCAGTTCACCGGCCTGCAGCGCGAACTCACCGGCCAGCACCGGCTCCAGATAACTGTCCTGCGCGCCCTGCGGAGGGCTCGGGGGGCGCGCGGCGGCCGTTGCGGCCCATGTCGACAACAGGAGAACGCTGAGGACTCGCAGGAAAACGGGCATCGTGGGCTGCCGGGCCGTAAAATGGGGGCCCTGAATGGCCAGCAGCTTATCGCAAGCGACCCGAATGAGTTTGTGGGTGCTCGGGCTCAACCACCAGACTGCCCCGGTGGACCTGCGTGAACGCGCCGCTTTTGACGGCGAGGCGCTGCCGCGTGCGCTCGCTTCGCTGCGCGCCCTGCCGGATGTCGCCGAAGTGGCCTTGCTGTCCACCTGCAACCGCACCGAGCTGTATGCCGTGGCCGAGGACGCCGACGCCTTGACGCGCTGGCTCGACGAGAAGGCGCCGGGCCTGCAGGCCTACCTGTACCAGCGCCAGGATGGCGAAGCGGTCCGCCACCTGTTCCGTGTCGCCACCGGGCTGGATTCGATGGTGCTGGGCGAGCCGCAGATCCTGGGCCAGGTGAAGGATGCCTGGGCCGTGGCCCGCGAGCACGGCGCGCTCGGCAACCGCCTGGACCGCCTGTTCCAGCAGACGTTCTCGGTCGCCAAGCGCGCCCGCACCGATACGCGCATCGGCGTCAACCCGGTGTCGGTGGCCTCCACCGCCGTGCGCCTGGCGCAGGAATCGTTCACCCGCCTGGACGAATCCACCGTGCTGCTGATCGGCGCCGGCGAAACCATCGAGCTGGCCGCGCGCCACCTGAGCGAAGGCAAGGTCAAGCGCCTGCTCATCGCCAACCGCACGCTGGCCCACGCACAGGCGCTGGCGAGCCAGCACGGCGGTTACGCCCTGCCGCTGGACGAACTGCCGCGCCATCTCGCCGAGGCCGATGTGGTGTTCTCGGCCACCGCCGCGCGCGAGCCGATCGTCGGCAGGCAGTTGGTGGAGCAAGCGTTGCGCGCGCGTCGCCGCAAGCCGGTCCTGCTGTTCGACCTGGCCGTGCCACGCGACATCGACCCGGCCGTGGCCGAGCTCGACGATGCCTACCTGTACACCGTCGACGACCTCGAACGCGCCGTGGAGGACAACCGCCGCAGCCGGCGCGAAGCGGCCACCGCCGCCGAGGCGATCATCGAGTTGCAGGTCGCGCGCTACATGGAAAGCCAGCAGGCCAGCGCGCACCATGCGCCGCTCAAGCGCCTGCGCGCGTTCGGCGATGGCACCCGCGACGAACTGCTGGCCAAGGCCCGCGCGCAATTGCTCAACGGCCGACCGGCCGACGAGGTGCTCGAGCAACTTGCCCATGGCCTGACCAACCGCCTGCTGCACCCGCCCACCGCCGCGCTGCGCGAGGCCGCGCTCAGCGGCGACGCCGAACTGGCGCGCGCGGCCGACCGCCTGTTCCCGGAAAAGCCGGGCTATTCGCATCCCGCGACGAACCACCCCATCGTGATCCCGAATGACGCCGACCCTGCGCCGTAAGCTCGAAGCGCTGGCCGAACGCCGCGAAGAACTGGAACGCCTGCTCTCCGATCCCGAGATCGTCGGCGACAACGAACGCTTCCGCGCGCTCTCGCGCGAGTTCTCCCAGCTCGAACCGGTGGCGCTGGCGCTCGCGGCCGAAGCACGCGCCAAGGCCGACCTGTCGGCCGCCGAAGCGATGCGCGCGGACCCGGAGCTGCGCGAGATGGCCGACGAGGAAGCCGTGGCCGCGCAGGCACGCCTGGACGCGCTCGAGGATGAACTCGCGCTGCTGCTGGTGCCGCGCGACCCGCGCGACGAAGGCAACCTGTTCCTGGAAGTGCGTGCCGGCACCGGCGGTGACGAGGCGGCGATCTTCGCCGGTGACCTGTTCCGCATGTACGCCCGCTACGCCGAGCGCCAGGGCTGGAAGGTCGAGGTCGAATCGGACAACCCCGGCGAGCATGGGGGCTACAAGGAAATCGTCGCGCGCATCGTCGGGCGCGGTGCGTATTCGCGGCTGAAGTTCGAATCGGGCACGCATCGTGTGCAGCGCGTGCCGGCGACCGAGTCGCAGGGCCGCATCCATACCTCCGCCGCGACAGTGGCGATCATCCCCGAGGCCGATGACGTCGAGGATATCGAGATCAATCCGGCCGACCTGAAAGTGGACACGTTCCGCTCCTCCGGCGCGGGCGGGCAGCACGTCAACAAGACCGAATCGGCGATCCGCATCACCCACGTGCCCAGCGGCGTGGTGGTTGAATGCCAGACCGAGCGCAGCCAGCACGCCAACCGGGACAAGGCGATGAAACGTCTCAAGGCGCAGCTGCTCGATGCCGAACGCAGCAAGCAGGCCGCGGCGCAGGCCGAGAGCCGGCGCCTGCAGGTCGGCAGTGGCGACCGCAGCCAGCGCATCCGCACCTACAACTTCCCGCAGGGTCGCATCACCGACCACCGCGTCGAAGGCCTCACCCTGTACGACCTGCCGAACATCATCGAGGGCGACCTGGGCGACCTCATCGGCCGTCTGCAGCACGAGCACCAGGTCGACGAACTCGCCCGCCTGGGCGCGGCGTGAACCCGGTGCCCTCGCCCGAGCAGGAACGCCAGCAGCTGCGGCAGGCCGTGCGGCGCAACCCGGACGACTTCATTGCCTGGCTGATGCTCGCCGATGCCGAGATGGGCGTCGGCGCGCTGGATGACGCGGCGGAGGCCTTGCAGCGCGCACACGGCCTGCGCGGCGCGCATCCTGAAACGCTCGCCCGCCTGGGCCGCCTGCACTGGATGCGCGGCGAGCATGCGCGCGCGACCACGCTGCTGCGGCAAGCTGCGGCGCTGGCCCCGCAGCATCCGGGCATCGCCCTGTGGCTGGGCCATGCCCTCGAGGACGCCGGCGAAGCGGAATCGGCGGCGCAAGCCTACGCGCTCGCACACCAGCTGATCCCGGACGACGCGTACATCGCCGCGCAGGCGCTCAACTGGCAACGCCGGCTGTGCGACTGGACGCAGCTCGAACCGCTGTCGCGACAGGTTCGCCGGGCCGTGGCGCAGGGCCGCCCCGGCGTGGAGCCGTTCGCCTTCCTGAGCGAGGACAGCAGCGCCGCCGAACAGCTGGCCTGCGCACGCCTGCGTGCCGCTGCGCTCGGCGAGGTCCGACCCCTGCCGCCATCCGGTGTGCGCCGCGAGGCCCCCCTGCGACTGGGCTTCCTTTCCAATGGCTTCGGCGCCCACCCCACCGGGCTGCTCACCGTAGCGATGTTCGAGGCGCTGCGCGCGCATCCGCACGTGCACGCCCACCTATTCGCACTCAATCGCGATGACGGCAGCGCGATCCGCCACCGGCTTGCCGCAGCGACCTCGCTGCACGATGTCACCGGCCAGCCGCACCACGCGACGGCGCAGGCCATCCGCGCAGCCGGCATCGACGTGCTGTTCGACCTGCGCGGCTGGGGTGGCGGTGGCGCGCCGGAAGTGCTCGCGATGCGCCCGGCTCCCGTACAGGTGAACTGGCTGGCGTATCCGGGCACCTCAGGCGCACCGTGGATCGACTATGTGGTCGGCGATGCGTTCGCGCTGCCAGAGGCGCTGGCCCCGCATTACAGCGAACGCGTGCTGCGCCTGCCGCGTGCCTTCCAGCCCTCCGACACCACGCGCGTCGTCGGAGCCCCGCCTTCCCGCGCCGCCTGCGGCCTGCCCGACGAAGGCGTGGTGTTCTGCTGCTTCAACAACAGCTACAAGCTCAATCCGCGCAGCTTCAGCCGCTTGCTGGCCGTGCTGCGCGGCGTGCCCGGCAGCGTGCTGTGGCTGCTGTCCGGCCCCGGGCTTGCCGACGCGCGGCTGCGCGCGGCCGCCCAAGCCGAAGGCATCGACCCGCAGCGCCTGGTGTTCATGCCCAAGCTGCCGCACCCGGCCTACCTGGCGCGCTACCGCCACGCCGACCTGTTCCTGGACACCCATCCGTACAACGCGCATACCACCGCTTCCGATGCGCTGTGGGCCGGCTGTCCCGTGTTGACCACGCCCGGCGAAACCTTCGCCGCGCGGGTGGCCGGCAGCCTCAACCACCACCTCGGCATGGACAGGCTCAACGTGGCCGACGATGCGGCATTCGTCGAGTGCGCGGTCCGCCTGGGCAATGCCCCGGCGGAACTGGCCGCGCTGCGCGAGGAGGTGGCCGCACGCCGTCTCCACAGCGGCCTGTTCGACATGGCCGGGTTCGCACGGGACTTGGCCGCGCTCGCGGCCGGCATCGGCCGCCGCCACGGCTGGCACGGCTGAGTCTGTACGCCTTGCCGGCCAGTCGCTAGGCTGGTCCGCATGAGCCACGCCCCCGACCTGATCCCGCTGCGCCTGTGCGTACTGACCGTCTCGGACAGCCGCACGCTCGCCGAAGACACCTCCGGCGCCTATCTGGCCGACGCCTTGCGCGATGCCGGCCACGTGCTGCATGAGCGCGCCCTCGCGCCGGACGACCGGTACCGCCTGCGTGCCATCGTTTCCGCATGGATAGCCGATCCGAACGTGGACGGCATCCTCGTCACCGGCGGCACCGGCTTCACCGGCCGCGACAGCACGCCCGAGGCGCTGCTGCCGCTGCTGGACAAGACCATGCCCGGCTTCGGCGAGCTGTTCCGCGCGATCAGCTTCGAGGAGATCGGCACGTCCTCGCTGCAGTCGCGTGCCTTCGCCGGCTTGGCCAATGCCACCTTCCTCTTCGCCTTGCCCGGCTCGCACTCGGCCTGCCGCACCGGCTGGGAACGGATCATCCGCGACCAGCTCGATGCCCGCACCCGCCCGTGCAATCTCGCCACGCTGCGGCCACGCCTTCGCGAGTAGGCTCTCCGTACCTCCCCGGAGACCTCGCGATGGCGCTCAAGCGCAAGCAATACGAAAAGCTCATCAAGCCGCTGCAGTTGGAACTGGTTTCGATGGCGCGCTGGTTGCGGCACACCGGGCAACGCGCCCTGGTGCTGTTCGAAGGGCGCGACACCGCCGGCAAGGGCGGCGTGATCCAGGCGATCGCCGAGCACATCAACCCGCGCCAGTGCCGCATCGTCGCGCTGCCCAAGCCCAACGACCGCGAGAGCACGCAGTGGTATTTCCAGCGCTATGTGGCGCACCTGCCCGCGGCCGGCGAGATCGTGCTGATGGACCGCAGCTGGTACAACCGCGCCGGCGTCGAGCACGTGATGGGGTTTTGCACCGAGCAGGAATACCTGGCCTTCCTGCAGCAGGCCCCCCGGTTCGAGCACTTGCTGGTGGAGGACGGCATCCTGCTGTTCAAGTACTGGCTCACCGTGGACCAGGAAGAGCAGGAGGAGCGCTTCGCCGAGCGCCACGAAGATCCGCTCAAGGGCTGGAAGCTCTCGCCGGTGGACCTGCAATCGCGCACCGCCTATGCCGACTACACCCGCGCGCGCGAAGCCATGCTGCAAGCCACGCACACCGAGTGGGCCCCGTGGACACTGGTGGACTTCAACGACCAGAAGCACGGCCGCCTCACGCTGGTGCGCGACCTGCTCGACCGCCTGCCGGACGTCACCCTGCCCCCCGAGAAGAACCCGCTGCCGCCCTTGCCGGGCAAGCTGCACAAGGAAAAGTTCGGCGTGCTGAAGCCGATCGCGCCCTACCAGTTGGAGGACTGAGCGCCTCCGGCCGCCGCGGCGGCTTCACTTTCGCGCGCCGCCGTCTCCAGTACCGACACGGCGGCGCGATGCAGCTGCAGGAACGCCGGCCACAGCGGCTGCGCCGCCTCGACCTGGGTAATGTCGTCGCCGCCATCGCGGCGCAGGTTCGGGCAACGCGCCAACAGCCACGCTTCCAGCGTCATGCCGTCGGCCAACTGCACGGTAGCCGCACCCAGCAACCAGTCGCGCAGCAGCTGGCGGAAATCGGTGGCCAGCGCGTAGGCGACGTCGACCTGTTCCAAGTCGGCCTGGGGATTCCACGCCAGCCGGCCAATACGCCAACCGCGTTCGCGCAGGTGCACGATTCCCGGCACCAGCGGGCGCAAGGCGCGCAACAACCGCCATTGCGCCAGCAACGCTTCGTGCTCACCACCGATGCGGCCTGCGATGGCCAACTCATAGCGACGTGCGTGCAAGGCCGGTATTTCGTCCAGCACCACCGGGCCCGGGTCGGCCTGCAGCAGCAGAGCCTCGGCCCGCAGTGCGGCGATATCGGGCATGGCATCGTCGCCATCGCGCAGCGGTACGCCGTGATCCACCAGCGCCAGCGCCAGGCCCAGCGCGCGTTGGCGCTGCTGTTGGCGCACGCGGCGCTGCTCGGCCAGCCACCAGGCATCGTGCTGCTGTTGCAGGCGGCGCAGGACCTGCGGGCCATCCAGGTCACGCCACGGCCGGCGACCGGCGTCGTCGGGATCGAATCGCAGCGGGTCAGGCAGGGCGTCGTCGACGGCGATTCCCTCGTCGAGGGCGTCGGCACCCAGCGCCACGAGCGACATCAGGTCCACGCCGGAGGAGGCACTGAAGTGCATGCGCGCCCATTGCGCGCGCCAGGCCGAGAACAGCAGCAGCACCGCGAAACCGATCGCCACCCCGACCTGCACCGAGGGCGGTTGGCCGGCGATGACCACGGCGGCCATGCTGAACAGCGCCAGCCCCAGCAGGATCCAGAACACCCGGGCACGCCGTCCCGCGCGTGCGCGTCGCCGCGGCAATGTCGTCATCGTTCCGTCCCCCTGTCACACATCGATGCCGGCATATCGGCATCCCGTTCCGGCGCTTGCGCATCCGGTGTCAAAAGCGCTTAGCCGGTCAAGAAACCCGGCGCCACGGGCGCGCCATGCGCATGGCGGTCAACCCGGTCCACGCGCGCCAACGCAGGTCCATGCAACAAGCGTGCCGCCAAGGCGTCGATCGCCGTCTCTTCGCCCGCCACGACCACTTCCACGCCGCCATCGGCGAGGTTGCGCGCGTATCCCGACAAGCCGAGCGGCAACGCCTGGGCGCGGGTCCAGGCACGGAATCCCACGCCCTGCACCCGTCCCTCGACCCGGAATCGCGCCTGGGCCATCAACCGACCTTGCCGCCGGCGGCGGTGATCGCCGCTTCGATGTCGCGCGCCTCCACCGGTCCGAGGAACTGCTTGGCGACCTTGCCGTCGGGACCGATCAGGTAGCTCATCGGCAGGCCTCGCGGCACCGCGAAATCAGCCGGCGGCTGGTAGGTATCGACGATGGCGATCGGATAGGCCACCGGATGTTCCTTGAGGAAGGCCTGCATCTCGGCGGTTTCGATGTCCTCGTAGGCCAGCCCGACCACTTCGATGTTGTTGCGCATGGCGTGCAGCGCGGAGAGCTCGGGCATCTCCTTCAGGCAAGGCGCGCACCACGTCGCCCAGAAATTCACCACCACCCACTTGCCGCGGTGTTCGGACAGGTCGTAGGTCTTGCCGTCCACGGTGGGCAGCTTCAGCGTCGGCTGCTCGGCGGTGACCTCGCGTGCCGGGGCGACCGGCTCGGCAGGCACCGCCGGCGCCGCCGGCGTGGTGGGCGCCTGCTGGGCGGCGGGCGTGGCGGCCGGCTCGGGCTGGCGCTGGCAGGCGCCCAGCGCGAACAGGCAGGTGGCGGCAGCAAGGACGCGGACGGATGTCATGGGGTCTCTCCGGAAAGGGGCTTGTAGAGGTCGCCGACGCGTCGCCGCAACATGGCACGCAGTGGCAGGCGCAGTTCGTCCAGGGCCTGCGAGGCCGCCTGGCCCAGTGCATCGTCGCGGCCGGGCAGCGGGCTGTCGTCGACCGGCACGCGCAGCTGGCAATGCTCGTACAACTCCAGCAAAGGCACTTCGTCCAGGTCGCGCGCGAGCAACCAGTGGCCCAGCTCGTCGCGCCGTACCAGGCGGATGCGCTCCAGCTCGCACAGCATCTGCTGCAACAACGAATCGGTCAGCATCGGCTCCAGCGCCAGCATTTGGTCCTCGTCCAGCCCGCGGCCGTCGCGGCGCGCCAGTTGGAAACGGCCGAGCAGGCGCAGCAGCGCATAGATTTCATAGCCCGCCGGCAGGCGTACCCAGGCAGGCTGGTAGCGGAACGCGGCGATCGAGGAGGCCAGCGAGGCGCCGAGCAGGATCGACACCCAGCACAGGTAGATCCATAGCAGGAAGATCGGCAGGAACGCGACGGTACTGCCGTAAATGCGTTCGTAGGACTGGAACCCCCCCAGGTAGGCGCTCAACCCCCAGCGCACCAGCTCCAGCAGCACCACCGCCAGCAGCGCGCCGGGCAGCGCATGGCGCATGCGCACCGGATGGTGCGGCACCACGCGGTACAGCAACACGATGGCGACGAACTCGATGGCCACCGGCGCCAGCGCCAACAGGCTGCTGGCCAGCGCGCGCCCTTCCGCGGTCTGGAACAGCGGCAACGCGAAAAAGCGCACCGAGACCGCCAGGCTGGCCGCGGACACCATCGCGCCCAGGGTGAGTACCGTCCAGTACACCAGGAAGCGGGTGAATTTCGGGCGCGAGGAGGCCACGCGCCAGATCTGGTTGAAGATCTGCTCCACGCTGTGCAACGTGATCAGCAGCGAGACCACCAGCGCGATCACGCCGGCTGCGGTGAGCTGTCCGGCCGCACTGGCTGCCTGCAACAGGTAACCCTGCACCGCGCTGGCTGCGCTGGGCACGAAGTGGGCGAAGATGTATTCGCTGAGGCGGTCCTTCCATTCGCCGAATACCGGGAAGGCCGACAGCACGCCGAACACCACGATCGCGGCCGGCACCAGCGCGAACACCGTGGTGTAGGCCAGGGAGCCGGCCGCCTGGAACAGGCGGTCGTCGAGGAAGCGCCGCCACAGGAAACGGCCGAAGCTCACCGCGCGTGCGCGGTCGCGCAGGCGTTCCCTCCACAGGTTCAGCGTGTCCCTTGTCGCCATCGTCCAAGCGTACCCGATGCGCACCGGGCACGGCATGACCGATACTGGCGAGGTTTCCGCAGACGGGCGATCCCCCAAGACGATGAGCGAGATCCTGGTGCTGTACTACAGCCGTGGCGGTTCGGTGGCACGGCTGGCGCGCCAGATCGCGCGCGGCGTGGGCGAGGTTCCCGGCATGAGCGCGCGGCTGCGCACCGTGCCGCCGGTCTCGGCATTGACCCAACCGGCCGCCCCGCCGGTGCCCGACGAAGGGGCTCCCTATGTCGAGGCCCAGGACCTGGTGGAGTGCGCCGGTATCGCGTTGGGCAGCCCCACCCGCTTCGGCAACATGGCCGCGCCGGTGAAGCACTTCCTCGATGGCCTGGGCGCCGAATGGGCCAGCGGCACGCTCGCCGGCAAGCCGGCGGCGGTGTTCACCTCCACCGCCTCGATGCATGGCGGGCAGGAATCCACGCTGCTGTCGATGCAGATTCCACTGCTGCACCACGGCTGCGTGATCGTCGGCATCCCCTTCACTGAGCCGGCGCTCAGCCATACCCGCACCGGCGGCACCCCGTACGGTGCCAGCCACGTGGCCGGCGTGGCCGACGACCCGCAACCCAGCGACGAGGAAGTGCAGTTGGCGCGGGCACTCGGCCGTCGCCTGGCGACGATCGCACGCAAGCTCGCCGCGCCATGACCCCGCGCCCGCGGCGGTGGAGCCTGCTCGTGCCCCTGCTCGGCCTGGCCGCGCTGTACCTGTGGGCCTTCCACGACGACCGCCACCGCACGGCGGCCTGGCTGGTGTTCGCACTGCCCCCCGCGCTGCTGGCCCTCGCACTGCCGCACAGCACGCGCGCGGCCTTCTGGGCCGGCGTGCTGGCGCTGTTCTGGTTCAGCCATGGCGTGATGGTGGCCTGGAGCGGCGGCTACGCAGCGGTGCTGGCGGGCGGGGAAATCATGCTGTCGCTATGGGTGATCGCGGCCGCCAGCGCGCCCGGCCTGCGCGCGCGGTTCGGCCGGCGCCGGGGTTGAGCCGCAGCCGGGCGGGTATCATGGGCACCTGCGCGCCGCTTCGAGCGGGCGCGCCCCGCAACCGGAACAGGCAACCGCAATGGAAGAACTCCTGATCGTCACCACCGGCGGCACGATCGACAAGATCTATTTCGACGACAAGTCGGACTACCAGATCGGCGATCCGCAGATCGGCCAGATCCTCAAGGAGCTGGGCGTGGCGTTCCGCTTCACCGTCATCCCGATCATCCGCAAGGACTCGCTGCACATCACCGACGCCGACCGCGAGCTGATCCGTGCCACCATCGCCGCGCAGTCGGCACGCCACGTGCTGATCACCCACGGCACCGACAGCATGGTGCAGACCGGCATGGTGCTGAAGTCGATCCCGGACAAGACCATCGTGATGACCGGCGCGCTCAACCCGGCGCGTTTCCGCGGTTCGGACGCCGAGTTCAACATCGGCTGCGCGGTGGGCGCGGTGCAGAGCCTGCCGTCCGGCGTGTACATCGCCATGAACGGCCGTATCTGGAACCCGGACCACGTGCGCAAGAACGTGGCCGCCAACCGCTTCGAAGCAGCCTGACCGGCCGATGTCCAAAGCCACGCGCGCGACCAGGCTGCTGGATGGCGCGCGCGTCGCCTACCGGCTGCACGCCTACGATTTCGATGCCGAGGCCTCGGGTGGCAAGGGCCTGCATGCGGCGCAGTCGCTGGGCGTGGCGCCAGCGCGCGTGCTGAAGACCTTGATGGCCTGGGTGGACGAGCGCGCCGTGTGCGCGGTGATTCCCTCCGACCGGCAACTGCAGCTCAAGCGCCTGGCCGCGGCATGCGGCGGCAAGTCGGCGCGGATGATGGAAATTCCCGAAGCCGAGCGGCGCAGCGGCTACAAGGTGGGCGGGATCAGCCCGTTCGCGCAGCAGCGACCCGTGCCGGTGTGGTTCGAGGCCGACGTGCTTGCGCATGAAAGCGTGTGGATCAACGCCGGGCAGCGCGGGCTGTTGCTGGAACTCTCGCCTGCCGCGGCCATCGGCGCGCTGCGCGCCGATGTCGCGAACCTCAGCGATCAGCCAGGTCAGTAGCCCGCACTGAGCCTGACGCCCGCAAACTTGCCGAACGCGTGTACGCGGATGTAATAGCGCGCTGCCGTCGGACTGGTGAGGGTGCAGGTTTCCTGGCTGGTGGCCTTGTACGGCCGGCACAGCCAATTGCTGAGGGTGACCGGGACGTTGCGCTGCACGTAGAGATCCGCATCGCCAATGCCACCGTCCATGCGAACCACCAACGTGCGGCCGGCCGGCACGTCGATCTGGTAGTTCAGCGACACGCCCTGCGCGGCCGACATTCCCGTGAGGAAAAGGCGCTGGGGCACCGGCTCGGACGGGGGCGGCGGTGTCGGAAGCGGAGCGGGAACCGGAGTCGGCGCGGGCGGAGGTGTTACAGGCGCGGGCGGGGGTTCCGCGCGGGCCGCGGCCACCGCGGCACCGGCGTCCAGCAATCCCGAGCCGCATCCCAGCGGACAGGGCACCGGCATCGGCCGCGCGGTGGCCTTGAGCAATGCCTCGATACGTGCCGGCGTAAGCGGATACGGCGCGGCGGCCTGCATCAACGCGGCCACGCCGGCCACATGCGGCGCCGCCATCGACGTGCCATACACCGCGCGGAAGGTCGGGCCGATGGGTTCCATGTAGCCGTTGACGTGGGTCGTGTGGATTTCCTGGCCCGGTGCAGTGAGGTCGACCCCTGCGCCATAGTTGGAGAACGACGCCTTCGCGCCGTCGTAGCGGCTCGCGGCCACTGCAATGGTGTTCTGGCAGTTGGCCGGAAAGGCGGCGGCGACATCCCCGGCCTTGTTGCCCGCGGCCGTCACGAACACGCTTCCGCGCGATACCGCCCGGTTGATCGCGGCCTGGTAGCTGGGTGGGCAGACGCCGACACCGCCCATCGACATGTTGATGACCTCCGCCGGGAAGGCATTGGCGGGCACGCCGGCGACGCTGCCACCGGACGCCCAATCGATCGCATCGAGGATGTCGGAGGTGTACGCGCCGCACTTGCCGCCCACGCGCAGCGGTAGGAACTTGGCGTGAAACCCGACGCCCGCGATCCCCACCCCGTTATTGCTCACTGCCGCGACGACGCCGGCCACATGCGTGCCATGCCAGGTGGAACTCGTCGCGCGCGCGCCGGCGCCGCACTGGCCGGCCGCGGCCCAGTCGCCCATGTCGGTGGGATCCGCGTCGCGGCCGTCGCCGTCGGCTGCCGAAGTCACGTCGCTGACGAAGTCGTAGCCGGGCAGGCGATTGGCCGCCAGGTCCGGGTGCGGGTACACCCCGTTGTCGATGATGGCGACCACGACGCCGGCACCGTCGCTGTGGTCCCAGGCCGGCTGCACGTTGATACCCGGGCTGCCCGGTGCCAATCCCCACTGCGTGGACAGCATCGGATCGTTGGGGACGGCCATCGGCTGCAGCCGCTGGTCGACCTCCACGTGCAACACGTTCGGGTCGGCTGCGAGCTGATGCATGAGCGTGGCTGCTTCGGCGCGATCCAGCGCGCGGCTCGCGCGCACCAGCTCGGGGCCGGACGAGAGCCGACGCATGCGCGAAAGACGCAGTGCATGCCCCCGCCGCGCCGGCAACGCCAGCGCGGCCGGCAGCAGCGGGTCTTCGCCCAGACGCCGCGCGGACGCCGCCTGCCGCCCTCCATCGCGATAGGTGACGATGAAGCGGTCGTGGACGCCCTGGTCCAGGCCCTCCACATGCGCGCGGCCCGCCAGTGCAGGCGATGCGGCGAGGATGCCGGCCAGCATCAACAGCGCGGCGGCGCGGCGCGGGCCGGAGAAGAAAAAGGTGGAGAGCAGCATGGCGACGTCCTTGCGGGCTGGATGTGGCTTCCGGCACCGCCGCACATGACGTGAGGCGTCCGGACACATCGCAAGAACGTAAGCCGCGGCGCGGGTGTCGGCGACACGAAAGCCGCACACGACACGCGTAGTGTGAAGTGGTGAAAGATTCGCGACGTGCCTGCTGGATCGCGCTTGACGGAATGAGAGCTGCGATGACAGGCCGACCTTCGCACCAGGCGGAGCCGCACGCGCGGCCCCGCCTGGCGCCTTCCGGTGTCAGTACGTCGCCGTCAAGGTCACGCCCGAGAACGTCGAGTACGCCTTGACGCGGATGTAGTACGTCCCGGTCGAAGGCGCACTGATCGTGCACGTTTCGGTGTTCCCGCTCAGGTACGGCCGGCACGCGTAAGTGGTGTCGGTCGGTGCACTGCCGAAGCGCACGTACAGGTCCGCGTCGCCGCTGCCGCCGGCAATCTTTACCGTCAGCGTGCTGCGACCGGCGGGCACGGCGATGGTGTAGTTCAACGAGGCGCCGGTGCTGGCCGACAACCCGCTTACCGGCACACCGCTCGTCAACGTGGTGCCGCCGCCTCCACCGCCACCGCCGCCCTTGGCGGCCGTCACTGCGGCATTCGCGTTGACGATGCCCGCGCCACAGCCACCGCTGCACGCGCCCGGCAACGGGCTGGCGGTGCTCTTCAACGTGGCTTCCACCGTCGCCGGGGTCAGCGCGGTGGGCGCCACCGACTGCATCAGCGCGACCACGCCGGCCACGTGCGGCGAGGCCATCGAGGTGCCGTTGTAGGAGGCGTAGCTCGCCGAGCCCGGCGTGGTGGTGCCGCTGTTGAGCGTGGACAGGATGCTCTGCCCCGGCGCGGAGACGTCGATGCCGGTGCCGTAGTTGGAGAAGCTGGCCTTGGCGCCGGCCGAGGTCGTGGCCGCCACCGCGACCACGTTGGCGCAGTTGGCCGGCACCGAGCCGGAGACATTGGCCGCCGAGTTGCCCGCCGCCACCACCACCGTGGTGCCGCGCGAGACCGCGCCGTTGATCGCGTTCTGGTAGGTGGTCGAGCAGGTGCCGCTGCCGCCCAGCGACATGTTGATCACTTCGGCCGGGTTGGCGTTGGCCGGCACGCCGCTCACCGTGCCGCCGGAGGCCCACACGATGGCGTCGGCGATGTCGGAGGTATAGCCGCCGCAGCGGCCGAGCACGCGCACCGGCACGACCTTGGCGTTGAACGCGGTACCGGCCACGCCGACGGCATTGTTGGTGACGGCGGCGATCGTGCCGGCCACGTGCGTGCCGTGCCAGCTGGAGTTGGTCACCGGGGAGCCGCTGTAGCACTCGTTCGCCACGGGGTTCCAGTCGCCCTCGTCGGCGGGATTGGAATCGCGCCCGTCGCCATCGCGCGAGACGAAGGTGTCGCTGATGAAGTCGTAGCCGGGCAGGATGTTCGCGTTGAGGTCCGGGTGGTTGGTGATGCCGGTGTCGATCACCGCCACCACCACGCCGGTGCCGGTGGACTGGTCCCAGGCCGGGCGCACGTTGATGCCGGCGCTGGTGGTGCCGAAGCCCCACTGTTCGGACAGGCGAGGGTCGTTCGGGGTGAGGGTCGGGCGCAACAGCTGGTCGACTTCGACGCTGACGACGTTCGGGTCGGCGGCCAGGCGGCGCATGAGGGTTTCGGCTTCGGCGCGGTCCAGCGGGCGGTCGGCCTTGACCAGTTGCGGGCCGACGGCCAGACGGCGCACGGAGGACAGGCCGAGCAGCGTGCCGCCCTTGGCGGGCACCGCCGCGGCGGCCGACCGCAGTGCAGTACCCAGCGCGTTGGCGCTGGTCAGTTCGGTGCTGCCGTCGCGGTAGGTGACGATGAAGCGCTGGTGGGTCGGCGCGGAGGCCAGGCCGTCCAGATAGACGTCGCCGGCGAAGGCCGGGAAAGCAAGAAGCAGGGAAGTCAGTGCACAGCCCGACACGATCCAGGCACGCGGATGCACGCGGAATTGGTCCTTGGACATTGGGTGGTTACCTTCCAGGTCTACTTGAGCCGCGGGATGCGGCATTGACCCCGGCCGGGGACGCAGCTTGGAACGTGGATCCGGAACCGGCCGGAGCGCCCGGGCGCCCCTGATCGCCCTGAAGGAAACCTAACCAAAGACCAGACTCGGCAAAATGGGCGGAACCGGTTTCGGGGGTAACTTCTTTTCCGTTGTGTGACGCGGGGTGTCAATGTTCAGACATGTGGAGACATGAATGGGACAGGGTGGGACATCTTGGATTTTTGGTTGGTCGCGGAAAGCCCTTGGCTCGGTCGCGCGGCGAGCGGGGGGCAGGCGCGGGCGGGGGACGCCGAAAGCGGCCATCCAT
>JAEWJB010000160.1 GCA_023386795.1 Pseudomonadota bacterium | reverse complement strand
CTCGCCGAAGGTGATCGGGCCGAGCTCGGACAGGCCCCATTTGGGCACCATGTTGCGGGCCATCTTGGTGGCGCGCTCGATGTCGTTGGACGCGCCGGTGGTCACCTTGTCGGCGCCGAAGATCAGTTCCTCGGCCACGCGGCCCCCGTACAGCGAGGCCAGCTGCGACTCGATCGCGATCTTGTTGTAGCTGTACTTGTCGCCTTCCGGCAGGTACATCGTCACGCCCAGCGCGCGTCCGCGCGGAATGATGGTGACCTTGTAGACCGGGTCGTGCTCCGGCACCAGCCGGCCGACGATGGCATGGCCGGCCTCGTGGTAGGCGGTCAGGGTCTTTTCCTGCTCGCTCATCGCCATCGAGCGACGCTCGGCGCCCATCAGGATCTTGTCGCGGGCCCTGTCGAAGTGGTCCATGCGGACCTCCTTCGCGTTCTCGCGCGCGGCGAACAACGCCGCCTCGTTGCACAGGTTGGCGAGGTCCGCGCCCGAGAAGCCGGGCGTGCCGCGGGCGATGGTCATCGGCACCACGTCGTCCGCCAGCGGCAGCTTGCGCATGTGCACCTTGAGGATCTGCTCGCGACCCTTCACGTCGGGCAGGCCCACCACCACCTGGCGGTCGAAGCGGCCGGGACGCAGCAGCGCGGGATCGAGCACGTCGGGGCGGTTGGTGGCGGCAATGACAATGACGCCCTCGCCGCCCTCGAAGCCGTCCATCTCGACCAGCAGCTGGTTGAGCGTCTGCTCGCGCTCGTCGTGGCCGCCGCCCAGGCCGGCGCCGCGGTGGCGGCCGACCGCGTCGATCTCGTCGATGAAGATGATGCACGGCGCGTGCTTCTTGGCCTGCTCGAACATGTCGCGCACGCGGCTGGCGCCGACGCCAACGAACATCTCCACGAAATCCGAACCGGAAATCGAGAAGAACGGCACCTTGGCCTCGCCGGCGATCGCCTTCGCCAGCAGCGTCTTGCCGGTGCCGGGCGGACCGACCATCAGCACGCCGCGCGGGATCTTGCCGCCGAGCTTGGTGAACTTGGAGGGATCACGCAGGAAGTCGACCAGCTCGCCGACCTCTTCCTTGGCCTCGTCGCAGCCGGCCACGTCGGCGAAGGTGACCTTGACCTGGTCCTCGCCCTGCAGCTTGGCGCGCGACTTGCCGAAGGACATGGCGCCCTTGGCCCCGCCGCCGCCGCCCTGCATCTGGCGCATGATGAACAGCCAGAAGCCGATGATCAGGATCACCGGAAGGAAATTGAACAGGATCGCGGCCCAGCTGATGCCGTTGCTCGGCTTGTCGCGCTTGAGCTCGATCTTCTTGGCGTACAGCACGTCCACCAGCTTGTCGTCGGCCGGCCCGAACAGGGTGCCCTGGGTGCCGTCGGTGCGGGTGTAGCGGATCGAGTTGGCGGTCAGCGTGGTGTCGTCGGTGATTTCCACCAGCTTGATGCGGCCGTTGTCCACGTCCTGCAGGAACTGGGTGTAGCTGATGCTTTCACCCGCGCCCCCCGCGGTACGCGGCGAGAAGCTCTGGAACACCACCATCAGCACGACGGCGACCACCACCCACAACAGCAGATTCTTGGTCAAGTCGTTCATCCTCATTGGCTCCGGTGTCCCTCTCTGGCTTCTCTATGTACGGCGGATCGCGATTGTCTGGGGCAGCTTACTTGATCTGGGCCCGCTTGCCCTGCCCGAGGGCGTACACCTCCGGCGAACGCTTGCGCGAGGCCTCGGGCTTGCGGATGGACACCTTGTCGTAACGACGGCGCAACTCCCGGACGTATTCATCGAAACCCACGCCCTGGAACAGCTTGATCAGGAACGCGCCGCCCGGCTTGAGGTGGTGGTCGGCGAAATCCATCGCCAACTCGGCCAGATGCATCATCCGCGGTTGGTCCACCGCGTCCATGCCGCTTTTATTGGGGGCCATATCCGACAGTACAAGGTCCACCGGCTGGTCGCCCAACATCGCCTCGAACTGCGATAGGACGGTTTGCTCCCTGAAGTCACCATGAAGGAACTCGACCCCGGCCAGCGGCGGCATCTCCAGGATGTCCAGGGCCAGCACCCGGCCGCGGTCGCCCATCTGCTTGCGGACCTGCTGCGACCAGCCGCCGGGCGCCGCGCCCAGGTCCACCACCACCATGTCCGGCTTGAGCAGGCGGTCGCGGGCCAGCAGCTCCTCGAGCTTGTAGGCCGCGCGCGAACGCATGCCCTCCGATTGGGCCTTTTTCACGAACGGATCGGAAAAATGCTCCTTGAGCCAACGTTGGCTGCTCTTGCTGCGGGAGGCCATGGTCTGGAAGGTCCGGGGGGTCGGCCATGATACCCTGAACCCCCTTGGCTTCCCGTTCGACCTGCATGTCTACCGCCCTTACCTCCGCCCAGAACCGTTTCCTGCGTGGCATGGCCCATGACCTCAAGGCCCTGCTGCAGACCGGAGGCAAGGGGATCACCCCGGCGTTCGTCGCCGAACTGGACGAGGTGCTGGAGCGCCATGAGCTGGTCAAGGTGAAGGTCGCCGCCGAGGATCGCGAGACCCGCGACGCGATGATCGAGGACATCACCGCGCAGACCGGCGCGGCACTGGTGCAGCGCATCGGCCATGTCGCCGTGCTGTACCGGCCGAGCAAGGACAAGCGCCAGATCGTGCTGCCGCGCGGCTGAGACCTGCCGGCATGCAGCTGAGCGAAGACCGCCCCGATTACGAATTCGCCCTGCGCGCGGCCGATGGCCGCCACGCCAAGGTCAACGACCGCGTGCTGTCGCGCAGCTTCATCCTGGCCCCGGACCGGCTGGTCGAGGATTGGCCGGTGGCGGACCTGGCCGGCCTGCAGCCTGCCGACATGGACGCCGTGCTGGCCCTGTCCCCGGCCTTGGTGCTGCTGGGCACCGGCGGGCGACAGGGCTTCCCGGAGCCGGCGGTGCTGGCTGCCTGCCTGACCCGCGGGATCGGCCTGGAGGCGATGGGCAACGATGCCGCCGCGCGCACGTACAACGTGCTGGCCGCGGAGGGTCGCAAGGTCGTGCTGGCGATGATCCTGGAGCGCGCTCCCTAGATCCTTCCGCCACCGGATGGGAATGACGCCCTCGCCACGGCCGGCACGCACGACGCGCCGGCTTTCTCCGACCGCGCGGCTGGCCCCGCCTTACTTCTTCGGCAGGTACGTCAGCGGATCGACCGGCTTGCCGTTGTAGCGAATCTCGAAGTGCAGCATGTCCCGCGTGGCACCGCTGCGGCCCATTTCGGCGATCTGCTGGCCCGCCTTGACCACCTGGCCCTCGTTGACCAGCCGCTTGCGGTTGTGGCCATACGCCGACAGCCACTGCTCGTTGTGCTTGATGATGATCAGCTCGCCGTAGCCGACCAGGCCCGAGCCGGAGTACACCACCACGCCATCGGCCGCGGCCTTCACCGCCTGGCCGTTGGTGCCGGCGATGTCCACGCCCTGCTTGGTGGTCTCGCCTGGCACGAAGTTGCCCACGACCACGCCATCGGCCGGCCAGCGCCAGCTGAAACCGCTGGCCACCGGGGTCGCCACGGGCGCCGGAGCGACCGGGCGCGGGGCCGGGGACGCACTGCCGCCCGACGACGTGGCGCTGGCGGGTGCCGGGCGCGAGGCCACCGTGCCGCCGCCTGGATACAGTTTCAGTGTCTGGCCCGGATAAATCGTGTCCGGCGAGGACAGGTTGTTCCAGGACGCCAGGTCCAGCGGACTGACGTTGGTGCGACGGGAAATCGCGTACAGCGTGTCGCCCTGGCGCACGGTCACCGTGGCGCCGGGGCGCGCGACCGAGCTGCGGGGCACCGACGCCGTGCCGCCACCCGAACCATTCTTCTTGACCACCGTGGCGGTGCCGCAGGCGCCCAGCGCCAGCGCGGCCAATGCCACCACGACCGGACGTGCCATCGTCCCCATGCGGTTCATGCTCATCCGAATTTCGCTCTCCATATCACCCAACCGGCCAGGCCGACCAGGACGAGGCTGGCGAGCCAGCCTACCGGCTCGATCCAGCGATGCAATGCTGCTTCGGCACGCGCGCCGCCCAAGCGGATCGCGCCGGCCACCAGGTAGACCCGCTTGCCGCGCCCGACGGCCATGCTCGCCAGGAACGGCGCGATCGGCACGCCGACCACACCCGAGGCCCAGGTAAAGATTTTCAGCGGAATGGGGGTGAAGCCGGCGAGCACGAGCAGCCAGAACGCGCGCCACGGCGACTGGGCCACCACTTCGCGCAGGTGCGCGACCTCCGCGTCGATCTTCTCGCTCCAGCCCAGCCACTCGATCAGCGGATGCAGCGCGGCGAAGGCGAAGTGCCCGAGCAGGTAGCCGACCATCGCGCCGCCGAGCGAGCCGAGCAGGCTCAGCGTGGCGAACCACATCGCGCGGCGCGGCTGCGCCAGCGACATCGGCGCCAGCATCACCTCCGGCGGCACGGGGAAGATGAAGCCTTCCAGGAAACTCAGCCCGGTCAGCAGGCCCGGGGCCCGGCGGTGACGCGACCAGCGGATCGCCAGGTCATAGAGGGGCCCGAATATCTTCATCGCGTCTCGTCCGTGGGATTCAGTCCAGCATGCCCGACAGCAACGGCACGAACGTGACCGGCGCCAGAACCTCCTGCGCGATCCCGCCCTGCGTATCGC
Organism: Pseudomonadota bacterium; assembly: GCA_023386795.1. GTDB lineage: Bacteria > Pseudomonadota > Gammaproteobacteria > Xanthomonadales > Xanthomonadaceae > Stenotrophomonas_A. Next base: position 2,237 of record JAEWJB010000160.1, on the reverse strand, counting down.
GGCTGAGCTGCACCAGCGACTGCGAGGACGGCCCGCCCACCGGGGCGACCAGGCGCCCGCCCGGGGCGAGTTGATCGATCAGCGCGTCCACCAGCGCGGGCGCGGCGGCGGTGACGACGATCGCGTCGTAGGGGCCATGCTCGGGCCAGCCGATGCGGCCATCGTCGTGTTTGCTGCGCACGTTCATCCCGAGCTGGCGGAAGCGCTTGCGCGCTTGCCGCAGCAGGTCGCCGATGCGCTCGACGGTATGCACCTCCAGCCCCAGCGCGGCGAGGATCGCGCCCTGGTAGCCCGAGCCGGTGCCCACTTCGAGCACCTTCTTCGGCTCGACCTGCAGGATCGCCTCGGTCATGCGCGCCACCACCCACGGCTGGGAGATGGTCTGGCCGTGGCCGATCGGCAGCGCGGTGTCCTCGTAGGCACGCGAGGCCAGTGCCTCGTCCATGAACAAGTGGCGCGGCACGGTACGGATGGCGTTGAGCACGCGTTCGTCGGCGATACCGGCCTCGCGCAGGCGGTCGACCAGTCGGTCGCGCACGCGCTGGGAGGTCATGCCGATCCCGACCGCCTCCGGCTGCAGGCGCAGGCGCGGGGTCATGCCGTCCCCTCGCCGGCCTCGTCCATGGCGGCGGTCAGCCCGCCGACCCAGCCGGCGACCTTCTCCAGCGCCTGGTAGCGCGTGAGATCGACGTGGATCGGGGTGATGGAAATGTGGCCGGTGCGCACGGCGTGGAAATCGGTGCCGGGGCCGGCATCCTGCTCGGGACCGGCCGGGCCGATCCAGTAGACGGTGTTGCCGCGCGGGTCGGTCTGCGGCAGGCACGATTCGGAGCGGTGGCGGTTGCCCAGGCGGGTGGTCTCGAAGCCGCGCACTTCCTCCCACGCCAGGTCAGGCACGTTGACGTTGAGGATGGTGTCGGCCGGCAACGGGTCGGCGGCCAGCCGCGCGACGATCTGCACGGCGGCGCGCGCGGCGGTCTCGTAGTGGCGGGCGGCGTGCTTGTGGGTGACCAGCGAGACGGCCACCGCGGGCAGGCCGAGGAAGCGGCCTTCCATGGCGGCCGAGACCGTGCCGGAGTAGATGACATCGTCACCCAGGTTGGCGGAATTGTTGATGCCGGAGACGACGATGTCCGGCTCGTAGTCCAGCATGCCCGTCAGCGCCAGGTGCACGCAGTCGGTGGGCGTGCCGGCGACGCTGCAGGTGTAATGGTCGATGCGCTTGGTGCGGATCGGCAGGTCGAGCGTCAATGAATTGCTGGCGCCGGAGCGGTCGCGATCTGGCGCGACCACCATCACCTCGTGGCCTGCGCCGCGCAGATGCTCGGCGAGAATCTTGATGCCGGGGGCGTCGACACCGTCGTCGTTGCTAACCAATACGCGCATGGGACTCCTCGAAAGCCGCCCCATGATACCGGATGCGTCCGCATGCTTGCCCCCCACCCGCCGGCATTTGCGCGAACGCCTGCGCAGGCTACGCTGTGCGCATGTCGCATTCCGAAGACGAAGACCAGGACGACGCGGCACTGTTCCGCGCGGCGATCGGCGAGGTGAAGCCGATCCGCCAGCCACAGGCGGCGGCGCCGCAAAAGCCGCGGCCACGGCCCCGCGCGCGGATGGCCGAGCGCGACGAGGAGCTGGCGCATGGCGAGTTCGCGCGGCTGCTGCGCGACAGCGCGCCGCTGGAGGCCGGGGACACGGCCAGCTACCGGCGCGAGCAGTTGCCGGCGCGAGTGTTCCAGCGCCTGCGCAAGGGGCAGTTCTCGGTCCAGGACGAGCTGGACCTGCATGGGGCCAGCGCGGCGCAGGCCGAGGCGATGCTGCGGCAGTTCCTGCTGGAGGCACACGCGCACGAGTTCGGGTGCGTGCGGATCATCCACGGCAAAGGCATTCAGTCCGATGGCGGGGTGCCGGTGCTCAAGAACCTCGTGGACCGGCTGCTGCGGCAACGCAACGATGTGCTCGCGTTTCACTCCGCGCCGGCTGCGCAGGGGGGGACGGGGGCCTTGCTGGTGCTCTTGGCGCGGAAGTGAGAGGGGTGGGTTTTTTTTGTGGCGGCCGGTGGCCGCTTTTTTTTGGGGCTTTGCGATGGGCATGGGTGTGTTGGCCTTCGAGGCAGGTCGGCTATTCCCGGGTTGTGCACCGCCTGCGGGGGCGAAGCCTGTTCGGGACACGCCGTGAATCCATCCATGGAGGCTCGTAGGCGACATCCATGTCGCCTACGGTCCCGAACAGGC
>JAEWJB010000124.1 GCA_023386795.1 Pseudomonadota bacterium | reverse complement strand
GGGGGGGGGGGGGGGGGGCTGCTTGCATTGCTGGGGGGGCGCGCCAGCTATACGCAAAAAAGCCCGCTTTCGCGGGCTTTTTTGCGTATAGCTGGCGCTCCCTAGGGGACTCGAACCCCTGTTTTAGCCTTGAGAGGGCCACGTCCTAACCACTAGACGAAGGGAGCGTTTCTGGCCGTGTCCGGCCGAGCGCGCTAGTATAGAGAGCTGATCGCCTCATCGCAATCCTGTTTCGTTCCTGGGAACCGCCGACATCGAAACGCCAGTTACATCACCGTTCACCCTGCGCGTCATCCCGCGTGACCAGCACAACATCTCGCGTCGGGACATCAGTCCGAACGCGTTGCGCGTGCTCTATCGCCTGCGCGAAGGCGGCTTCGGCGCCTATCTCGTCGGCGGCGCGGTCCGCGACCTGCTGGTCGGCGGTCACCCGAAAGACTTCGACGTGGCCACCGATGCCACGCCCGAACAGGTCAAGTCGCTGTTCCGCAACTGCCGCCTGATCGGTCGTCGCTTCCGTCTCGCCCACGTGGTCTTCGGCCGCGAGATCATCGAGGTCGCCACCTTCCGCGCCAACAGCGACGACGGCAGCGGCGACCGCGAGCTGGAGAACGGCCGCCTGGTGCGCGACAACGTCTACGGCTCCATCGAGGACGACGCGGTCCGCCGCGATTTCACCTGCAATGCGCTGTACTACGCCATCGAGGATTTCTCGGTGCGCGACTACGTCGGTGGCTTCGAGGACGTGCAGGCGCGCGTGATGAAGCTGATCGGCGACCCCGAGCAGCGTTATCGCGAGGATCCGGTGCGCATGCTGCGCGCGGTGCGCCTGGCGGCCAAGCTCGGCTTCACCATCGACGAGGCGACCGCCAACCCGATTCCGCGCCTGGCCGGCCTGCTCGGCGAAGCCGCGCCGGCGCGGTTGTTCGAGGAAATCCTTAAGCTGTTCCTGTCCGGCCATGCCGTGGCGAGCTTCGAGGGCCTGGAGCATTACGGCCTGTTCGCCACGCTGTTCCCCGAGAGCGGGGCCGCGCTGCGCAGCAACCGCAGCGGTGCGCTGCGGCGCATGCTCATCGAGGGGCTGCGCAACACCGATGCGCGCGTGGCCAACGACGAGCCGGTGTCGCCGGCGTTCCTGTTCGCGCTGCTGCTGTGGCCGGCGTTCTGCAAGACGCTGATCGGCCTGCAGGCGCAGGGCGTGCAGGCCGAGGAGGCGCAACGTCGCGCCGCCGACCGCGTCACCTTGCACCAGCTCGAACGCGTGGCCCTGCCGCGCCGGTTCTCGCTGCCGATGCAGGAAATCTGGCTGTTGCAGTCGCGCTTCTCCGCGCGCCAGCGCAAGCGGGTGTTCCGTACCTTGTCGCACCCGCGCTTCCGGGCGGCGTTCGATTTCCTGGTGCTGCGCCAGACGGCCTCGGCCGACCACGCGGTAGACATCGCCTTCTGGCGCGAAACCGTGCAGACCTCCGGCCACGAGATCGTCTCGCACGAGGACGGTCCGGCGGACGAGGGCGGTGAAGAGGGCGCGCCGCGCAAGCGCCGCCGCCGTCGCCGCCGTCCCGGTGGCGAGGCCGGCACCGCGGGCGGCAGCGCCGACTGAGCGTGGCCCACATCGCCCACATCGGCCTGGGCGGCAACCTCGGCGACGCCGAGGCGACCCTGCGCCAGGCCTTGCGCGCGCTCGACGGCCTGCCCGGCACGCGCTGCCTGGCCACCTCGCGCCTGTACCGCACGCCGGCTTGGGGCCGGCTCGACCAGCCGGCCTTCGTCAATGCCGCCGCTACCGTCCAGACCACGCTGGCCCCCGAGGCGCTGCTCGATGCCCTGCTGGCGCTGGAGCGCGAGCACGGTCGCGAGCGGCCCGACGGCCAACGCTGGGGCCCGCGTACCCTGGACCTGGACGTGTTGCTGTTCGACGAGCAGGTCATCGACACCCCGCGCCTGAAGGTGCCGCACCCGCACCTGCACGAGCGTGCGTTCGCCTTGCTGCCGCTGGCCGAGATCGCCCCGCACGCGCGCATTCCCGGGCATGGAACGGTGCAGGCCGCACTGGCGGTGGTGGAAACGGGCGGATTGGCGCCGATTGGGTAGATAATGCCGGGCTCATCACCCCACGTAATGAGCTCATGAGTACCCACGCCGACAGCAAGCCCTGGACGGTGCCCGCGCTGGCCGATGCCAAGCGCGAAGGCCGCAAGCTGGTCATGCTGACCGCCTACGACGCCGGTTTTGCCCGCGCTTTCGATGCCAATGGCGTCGACCTGATCCTGGTCGGCGACTCGCTGGGCATGGTCGTCCAGGGCCAGGATTCGACCCTGCCGGTGACCACCGACGACATGGTCTATCACACCACCATCGTGGCCCGCGGCCTGTCGCGCGCGCTGCTGGTGAGCGATCTGTCCTTCCAGGCCGATGCCACGCCCGAGCGTGCGCTCGACGCCGCCACCCGCCTGCTGCAGGCGGGCGCAGAGATGGTCAAGATCGAGGGCGCCGGCCACAAGCTGGACGTCATCCGCTACCTGGTGGAGCGCGAGATCCCGGTGTGCTCGCACCTGGGCCTGACCCCGCAATCGGTGCTGCGCTTCGGCGGCTACAAGGTGCAGGGCCGGGGCGAGGCGGGCGAGCGCCTGCGCGCGGAGGCACGCGCGGTGGCCGAGGCCGGCGCCTCCATGCTGGTGCTCGAGTGCGTGCCTTCGCCGCTGGCGGCGCAGATCACCGCCGAGCTCTCCATCCCGACCATCGGGATCGGCGCCGGCCCCGGTTGCGATGGCCAGGTGCTGGTGCTGCACGACTTCCTCGGGCTGGACAGCGGCCACCGCCGCCCGAAATTCGTGAAGGACTTCCTCGCCGAAGGCGGCTCGGTGGCGGGGGCCGTGCGTGCCTACGCCGCCGCGGTGCGCGACGGCAGCTTCCCCGACGCAGAGCACGCCTACGCCTCATGATCGAAACCGTTACCGAACTGGCGCGCCTGCGCGAACTTGTCACCGGCTGGAAGCGCCAGGGCCTGCGCGTGGCGCTGGTGCCCACGATGGGCAACCTGCACGCCGGCCACTTCTCGCTGGTGATGCTGGCCCGCCAGTACGCCGACCGCGTGGTCTCCAGTGTCTTCGTCAACCCGACCCAGTTCGGCCCGAACGAGGACTTCGCCCGTTACCCGCGCACCCCGGAAGCCGACATGCGCGGCCTGCAGGACGCCGGCTGCGACGTGCTGTGGCTGCCGAGCGTGGAGACGATGTACCCGCTGGGCACCGAGCTGGCGATGCGCATGCACGCGCCGGGCGTGAGCGACGTACTCGAGGGTGCTTGCCGCCCGGGCCATTTCGATGGCGTGTGCACGGTGGTGGCGCGGCTGTTCAACCAGGCCCAGCCGGACGTGGCCGCGTTCGGCAAGAAGGACTACCAGCAACTGGCGGTGATCCGGCAGATGGTGAGCGACCTGGCGTTCCCGATCGAGATCCTGGGCGGCGGCATCGTGCGCGAGCAGGACGGGCTGGCGATGAGTTCGCGCAACCAGTACCTCTCCGCCGAGGAGCGCCCGGTGGCGGCGGAAATCCGCAAGGCGCTGGTCGTGCTGCGCGATGCCTGCCTGGCCGGCACCGCACGCGCCGCTGCCGAGGCCGCGGCCACCGCGCAGCTGGAGGCCGCCGGCTTCCAGGTGGATTACGCGGTGGTGCGCACCCCGGCGCTGACCGAACCAGACGAGGCCTATGCCGGCCCGCGCGTGGCGCTGGTGGCGGCCAAGCTGGGGCGCACCCGGCTGATCGACAACCTCGAGTTCTGAATGACCGGGCCTCCACAGGGCCCGGTTTCACCTTTCGCGGCCCCCGGCCGCTAAACTTTCCGCCTTTCCTACGTGCCGTAGCTACGCCCCCATGCAACTGTCCCTGCTGAAAGCCAAGATCCATCGCGCCACCGTCACCCATTCGGAGCTCAACTACGAAGGCTCCATCGCCATCGACGACCTGCTGCTGCAGGCCAGCGGCATCCGCGAGTTCGAGCAGGTGCACATCTGGGACGTGACCAACGGCAGCCGCTTCACGACCTACGCGATCCGCGCGGAAGCCGGCAGCGGCGTCATCTCGCTCAACGGCGGCGCCGCGCGCCACGTGCAGGTCGGCGACCTGGTCATCATCGCCGCATTCGTCGGCCTGAGCGCCGCCGAAGCCGAGACGTTCAAGCCCGACCTGGTGTACGTGGACGGGCAGAACAAGATCACCCACACCAACCACAGCATCCCGACACAGGCCGCATGACACAGTCCAACGGATTCGACTCGCTGCACTCCCACGCCCAGCGCCTGCGCGGGGCGTCCATTCCCGATCTGCTCGCCGCCGAGACCGGCCGGCCGGCGCGGTATGCGAAACGGGTCGGTCCGTTGTACTTCAACTTCGCGCGGCAGAAATACGATGACGCCGCGTTGCAGGCGCTGCTGGCCCTGGCCGAGCAGCGCGGGCTGGCGCAGGCCTTCCAGCGGCTGTTCCGTGGCGAGCAGGTCAACGTGACCGAGGGCCGCGCGGCCCTGCACACGGCCCTGCGCGGCAACCTGACCGATGCCCCGGTGGCCCAGGAGGCGTACCGCACCGCCGCCGAGGTGCGCGGGCACATGCGCGAGCTGGTCGAGGCACTGTCGCGCACGGACGTGACGGATATCGTGAGCGTCGGCATCGGCGGTTCGGACCTGGGTCCGCGCCTGGTGGCCGATGCGCTGCGTCCGGTCGAGGGCGCGCGCTTCCGCGTGCACTTCGTCTCCAACGTCGATGGCGCGGCGATGCAGCGCACGCTGGCCACGCTGGACCCGGCCAGGACCGCGGGCATCCTGATTTCCAAGACCTTCGGCACGCAGGAGACGCTGCTCAACGGGCAGATCCTGCGTGACTGGCTGGGCGGCAGCGAGCGCCTGTACGCGGTGAGCGCCAACCCGGAGCGCGCGGCCAAGGCATTCGACATCGCGGCCGGGCGCGTGCTGCCGATGTGGGATTGGGTGGGCGGGCGCTATTCGCTGTGGTCGGCGGTGGGCTTCCCGATCGCGCTGGCGATCGGCTTCGAGCGTTTCGAGCAGTTGCTGGCCGGTGCGGCGGAATTCGATGCGCATGTGCTGGGCACGCCGCTGGCCGACAACGTGGCCGTGCTGCACGGTTTGACCGCGGTGTGGAACCGCAACCTGCTGGGTCATGCGACCAATGCGGTGATGACCTACGACCAGCGCCTGGCGCTGCTGCCGGCCTACCTGCAGCAGTTGATCATGGAAAGCCTGGGCAAGCGGGTGAAGCTCGACGGCAGCCCGGTGGACAGCGATACCGTGGCGGTGTGGTGGGGTGGTGCGGGCACGGATGTGCAGCACAGCTTCTTCCAGGCGCTGCATCAGGGCACCAGCGTGGTGCCGGCCGATTTCATCGGCACGGTGAACAACGACGATCCCTATGCGGTGAACCACCAGGCGCTGCTGGCCAACCTGCTGGCGCAGACCGAGGCGTTGGCGAACGGGCAGGGGAGCGAGGATCCGGCGCGCGACTATCCCGGTGGCCGGCCGAGCACGCTGGTGCTGTTCGATCGTTTGACCCCGCAGGCGCTGGGTGCGCTGATCTCCATGTACGAGCACAGCGTGTACGTGCAGTCGGTGATGTGGGGGATCAATGCGTTCGACCAGTTCGGGGTGGAGCTCGGGAAGCAGCTCGCCAGCCAGTTGCTGCCTGCGTTGCAGGGGCAGGGGGGCGAGGTGCGCGATCCGGTGACGGCTGCTGCGCTGGCGGAGATCGCTGCTCGGGCTGGGTGAGCGGAAGGGATTTTTTTGCGGGGCGGCCGATGGCCGCCCTTTTTGTTTGTTCTCGTGGGTTTTGGGGGTTGTTGGCCGCCTTGCGATGTGGGTCGGCTCTCGTTGATCTTGCACGGCCTGCGGGGGCGGGGCCCTTTCGGGACACGCCGTGAACCCATCCATGGGGGCTCGTAGGCGACATCCATGTCGCCTACGGTCCCGAAA
>JAEWJB010000070.1 GCA_023386795.1 Pseudomonadota bacterium | reverse complement strand
TTTAACCGGGGCCCCCCCCGGCCCCCTTGGGGGGGGGGGGGGGCCGCAACGCATGCCTAGTGAGGCGGTGCGCTTGCCTGCGGCGGATACCGCAACATCAGCGCCCGGGTCACGCCATTGGTCCAGCCAAACCCATCCTGCAGGGGATATTCGCCCCCGCCACCCGCCTGCTTGCCCGAGTCACTCGAATACTTCTCGACGAGCTTATGCTCCTGCGCGTAGACCGCCTCCACGCTTGAAAGGAAGCCCCGACCGATCCGTTCGGCGAGCGCCGGCTGGCCGTAGCGTTGCAGTCCCTCCACTGCAACCCATTGCAGCGGTGCCCACAGGTTGGGTGCATCCCATTGCTGCCCGGTGCGTTCCCGGGTCGTCGCCAAGCCTCCGGGCGTAAGCAGTTCGGCTTGCGCAGCCTCCGCGGTGCGCGTGGCCTGCGTCGAAGTCGCCAAGCCGACATACAAGGGGAAGAACATCGCGGCGGTCGGCTGGTCGCTGGTCCGGTCCTGCTGCCAGTCGTAGTCCGCCCAGAAGCCGGCCGGATTCCACAGGTGCGTGGTCATGGCCTGCTGGCGCGCGTGCGCGTGCGCGCGGAAATTACGCGAACAAGCAAGATCCGCCGCTTGATCGCAGGCCGTGGCGATCGTGGTTTCCAAGTGATAGAGCAGGCTGTTGAGGTCGACCGGTACGATGGCCGTCGTGCGGATCGTCCGCAGTTGCCGACGATCGCCCAACCAACGGGAGGAGAAATCCCAGCCACTCTCGGCCGCCGCGCGCAGATCGCGATACACCTCGGCGGACGGCCGGTCCTGTGCCTCGCGGGCGGTTTGGATATCCTGCAGATACGACTCCGTGCGCGGGGTATCCAATGCATCCCAATAGCGGTTGAGCACGCTGCCGTCCTTCAGCCTCACGACGTGCTGGCTAGCCTGTCCGGGTCCCAGGTCCTGCGCGCCCGCCATCCAGTAGGCATATTCCTTGCGCAGCTGCGGCAGATAGCGCACACGTAGCGTAGGCCCCTCGTGGCTGGCTTCCAGCTCCACCATGTGCGAGAAGAACGGCAGTTGCGAGCGCGACAGGTAGTAGGTACGCGTGCCATTGGGGATATGGCCATACGTGTCGATCAAGTGGGCGAAATCCACCAGCATGTCGCGTGCCCGTGCGCCTTCGCCGCTGGCATGCAGGCCAACCATGGTGAAGTACGAATCCCAGTAATACATCTCGCCGAAGCGACCTCCCGGTACCACGTAGGGACGTGGTAACGACAGCTGGCTGCCGTGTGGCGTCACCTGTCGGCTGTCACGGCTGAGCAGTGGCCACAACGCGTCGATATGCCGGGTGATGGGTGCGTCGGCGGGCAAGGCCGGCGTGGCTGGCAGGGGCGTTGCACGGAAGTGGGCCTGGACGAATGCACGCAGATCGAAGCCGGAGGTGCCGCGTTGGGCCAGGTATGCCGCTTCGATCTCTGCCGGCGCCTGCAGCGGTTGAAGATCCGGGAAGGTTTTCTGGTCGTCGAACACCCGGCCGTACTGTACCGCCTGGAACAGCGCCGGCATCGTGATATCCGGCGCGGCGGGCACTTGCTTGGCCGCTGCGGGTGGAGCGGATACCACGCGTTCGCGCGCCTGCACGGCGCTGGCACAAAGCAAGCCAGCCAGGCCGACGGACAGCAGGCGCTTCATGATGAGGGGGTCGGGCATGCTCGGGCTCCCATGAATACCCGTGTCACCCTAACGCACCCGGGCGTGAGCGTCCGTGCGTAACCGGTTCCGATGCGCCCGCCGCGTGCACACGCCGGCTGCACGGACCGCGTGTTCTCGTCTGTCTCCCCTTGGCACCCCCGCGCAGGGAAGGATATTGCCGGTGTCCCGAGCGCTGCATCCCGGCGTGAAGCTAGTCGCATTGTGCGCTGCCTTGTGCGTCGCGCATGGCCTGCACGCGCGCACGATCTACCGCTGCGTGCGCGACGGTACCGTCAGCCTGGCGACGGCCCCCGAGCCCGGGTCGCGTTGCCAGCCCCATCAGGTCGACGACAATGCGGTGCAGACGCCGAACCTCTGGGGCAACTTCGGCGTGTTCAGCGGTACGCTCTACGAGCGCGAGCAGGATGGCGCCACGGTGTACTCCACGCGCAACCTGCCGGGCTCGCGTCCCTACCTGCGTTTCACCGCGAGTACGCCGCCGGGCGAGCCAGCGCATCCCGGCCTGGGCCATGTTGGCAAGCCTCAGCTGGATCGCTACCCCAAGGCCTTTCGTGCCGCCGCGAAGAAGACCGGCGTGGAGGACGCGTGGTTGCGTGCCATCGCGCATGCCGAAAGCGGTTTCGATCCGCGTGCGGTGTCGCCCAAGGGCGCGCTGGGTGTGATGCAGCTATTGCCGGAGGTCGCCACCGAATATGGCGTGGAAGACCCCTTCTCCCCGGAGCAGTCCATCGATGGCGGCGCGCGACACATGCGTTGGTTGCTGGCGCGCTACCATGGTGACCAAACACGGGCCATCGCGGCGTACAACGCCGGTGTCGGTGCGGTCGAGCGCTATAACGGCGTGCCCCCGTATGCCGAGACGCGCGAGTACTTGGCCAAGGTGTTCACGCTTTATGCCCGCTACCGGCAGGCGATGGGCAACCCGATTGAACGCCCGGCGCCTTGAAGGTGAACGCGCGCTGCACCCGCTCGGGCGCAGAACGATTTCCAAACGCTTGCCGGTGTTCACCCCGTTAGATTTATCGACTTCGACCGGGGGCCCAGGCACGGACGAACTCGACAGCACAGCCGGCGTCCCGACGCGGACATGGCGCGAAAGGTAACGGAAGCTCGTGGCGGCATCGAAACGGACAAGCTGGGACGAGACCTTCGCGCACCGCGCTGGCGCGGCGCTGTTTACCGTGCTGGTGCTGGTGATGATGTTCGGCGTGCTGTTGCACGCGCCCGCACCGTCGCCGCATGCCGCGGACAACATCCTGCAGGTCACCTTCATTGCCCGGGCGCCGGCGCCATCCCCACGCTCGGTGATGCCGGTTCCTGCATCTGCCCCGCAGGACACCCGCCCTCCTGCGCCGGCCCGCGAAGGCCCGCGTCCGCCCGTGCCGCAGGCACCGGTACCTGCTCCAGCAACGCCAACGGGTGATCGCATGGCCGACACACTGTATTCGCGAACGGGCAACGCACGTCTGCCCGACGCCGCTGCGGTCGACCCGTTCGCCGAACCCGATGCCTCTCCGCCCGGCACCGAGAATGCCCGCGAAATCGCGCGTGCCAAGAAGGTGCTGGAACGCCCGAACCCGATCGACTACAAGCCCACTGCCTTCGACAAGGACTGGGCCACCGACGGGACGCTGGGCGACGTCGCGATGCAGGGCATCGGCCGGGGCATGAAGAAGCTCAACAAGGCGATCTTCGGTCCCGACATCCAGGCTGCGAAAGCGCGTCCGCCGCCGGACGTACGCTTCAATCCCGCATTGCACGAGCGCCCGCAGGACCTGGGCAGCGAGGCGACCGGCGACGCCTACAAGGCTGCACCGATCGCCTTCGAGAAGGCGCCTGGCCACGACGGCGAAGCGAGCCGCCGCATCCGTGACGCGCTCGCCGAGTTCCAGTCCCAGGCCAGCGCCTGCGCGCCTGCGCGGACGCAGCCGCTGCTCGCGACCGTGCGCACGCACCTGGGCGAACTGGAGCAAGTGGAGCGTGCCTTCGCCAAGGGCCCCGATCCGGTGATGGCCGAACAACTGTTGCCCCGGCAGGCCGATAGCGCCTACGACCTCGCCCGTCGCGCGCTCTGGTACGCCCGCGAGAAGACCGCCGACTGCCGGCGCTGAGCCACGCGCGGCCTCGTCTTGTCCTCTGCGCGCATCCGTTCGCGTTGGCCGAGCGCGCGTGTTCGCCTGCGCGTCCCGGCTTCACTGCGGCTTCGCGCGGCTGCGCCAACGATGGTCGCGGGGGAATGGCCCCGGATGGCCAGGCGCGGCGGGGAAGCAGGTGGCACCGCAGGCGGGGACATCGGGAATCTGTGCGGGCGTTGACTCCATGCCGGAGCATCGCCAACTCCTTATGGGTGCAATCGTGAAGCAGACTCAAAACGCGGTGGGGTCGGTGGCGTTCGGTCCGCTGGCCTTCCTTTCGCTGCAGCATGTGGCACGCGGGCAATGCCCGCAGGCGCCCACCAACGAGGAACGCGTGCGCGCGTTCCGCAATGCCCAGCCGGTCTACCAGGGCAACGACTACGACTGGGCGTTCCGCCACGCGTCGATGCAGGTCGCGGTCTGACACCAGGTGCGGGCATGAAAAAAGCCGCGGGGCGTACCCCGCGGCTTGCATGGCGTGCGGTCGTGACCGACCTGCGCGCTTACTTCTTCGCCGGTTGGGCCGTCTTGCCGGTGACGGGCTTGCCGTTGGCATCGAGGATCTGCACCTCGCCCAGGTTGAGCGCGCGTACCGGCGCCTCGATCTTGTCGAGGTCGCCGACGATCACCCAGGTCATCGCCTTCGGCTGCACGATCTCCTCGATCGCCTTCTGCGCGACCGGCTGGTCCACCGCTTCCAGGCGCGACTTGAGCGTCTGCACGTAGTCGTCCGGACGGTTGAACTTGACGATCGCCTCCATTGCGCCGAGTACCGCGCCGGTGGTCTCGTAGCTGCCCGGCAGGGCGCGGATGCGCTGGTTGCGGATCTTGGCCACCTCGGCCTCGGTCAGCGGCTTGTCGCCGATCACCGCCACCGCTTCCTTCTGCACCTCGGCTGCCGACTCGGCGGTCTTGTCGGTCTGCACCGGGGCGAAGAACAGGAACGGACGCTGGCCCTGCGCATCCATCAGGAAGCTCTGCGCGCCATACGCCCAGCGCTTGTCCTCGCGCAGGTTCATGTTCAGGCGCGAAGTGAAGGTGCCGCCGAAGGCGCCGTTGGCCACGCCGATGGCGAGGTTGTTCGGGGCCTTGGTCGAGGGCGCCAGCAGGCCGGCGAGGATCAGCGATTGCGGCGCGTCATCGCGGTTGATCAGGAATACGCGCGGCTTGGCCTGCGCGGCGACTTCGCCGACGTTCTTCTTCGGCACCGCGCCCGCCGGGACTTGCCAATCGCCGAAGGCGGCGTCCAGCTGCGGAATGATCTTCTCCAGCGTGGTGTCGCCGGCGACCAGGATGCGCAGGTTGTCAGGGCGCAGCCACTGCGACTGGAAGCGGCGCAGATCGTCGGCGGTCAGCGACTTGATCGAAGCTTCGTCGCCGCTGCCGGTCAGCGGGATGGCATAGGCGTGGCCCTTGCCGTACAGCAGCGGCGGCAGGGTACGCAGGGCCAGGCCGTTGGGCTGGGTCTTTTCCTGCGCGATGCCGGCCAGCCACTGCGCGCGGATGCGCTCGATGTCCTCGGCCTTGAACGCCGGGTTGCGCACGGTGTCCGCGAACAGTTCCAGCGACGGCTGCAACTGGTCGTTGAGCGCATTGAGCGAGGCGTCGCACACGTCCAGGTCGCAACCGGTGCTGATGATCGCGCCCAGGCGCTGGCGGCGCTTGGCCACTTCCACCGAATCGAGCGACTTGGTGCTCTCGCCCAGCAGCGTGGCCGTGAAGCTGGCGGTGCCGAGCTTGCTGCCCTGGTCGGCCGCGTAGCCGCTGTCGAACATCAGCTGGATCTGCGTCACCGGAATGGTGTTGCGTTCGGCCAGCACGACCTCGATGCCATTCTTCAGCTTGCCGCGCTGCAGGGTCGGGAAGCTCAGGCTCGGGAACTGGCTGGTTTCCGGCACGCCCTTGCTGCGGTCCACGGCGCTCTTGGCGACCTTGAACTTGCTGTTCGCACTGGCGGGGAGCTTGGTTGCCGGCTTGCCTTCGGCGGCGGGCAGGGCGACGACGGCCTTGTCCTCGGCGGCCGGGTCGAAGCCCTCGCCAGCCGGCAGCACGGTCAGCAGGTAGTCGCCCTTGCCGAACCAGGTCTGCGAGGCCTTCTGCACCGAGGCCGGCGTGGCCGCCGCGGCGCGCTCCAGGTCCTTGCGGTAAGCGCCCGGGTCACCGCGATACACCTGGCCCTCGGCCAGGATCACCGCCTTGCCACCGAAGCCGCCCACCTTTTCCAGGCCACGCACGAAGCCGGCGCGGTAGGCCACCTGTGCGCGCTGCAGTTCGTCGGCGGTCGGGCCTTCGGCGAGGAATTTCTTCAGCTCGTCGGCAATGGCCGCTTCCACCTTGGCCGGGTCCACGCCGTCCTTCACGTCGGCCTGGATCTGCACCTGGCTGGCCAGGGCGAACGGCTGGATCGCCGCGGAGACGTCATCGACCAGCTTGTCCTGATAGACCAGGCGCTGGTACAGGCGCGAGGTCTTGCCGCCGCCCAGCACGGTGGTGGCCAGGTCCAGCGCGATCGCATCGTCGGTGCCCAGCTGCGGGGCGACCCAGGTGCGGTAGATGCGCGGCTGGGAGACGTGGTCGTGCTGGACGCCGCGCGTCTGCTTCGGCAGCGCGGTGATCCACGGCTGCTGGCGCGACACCGGCTGGCCGGCCGGGATGTCGCCGAAGTACTTCTCCGCCTTCGCCTTGGCTTCGGCCACCGTGATGTCGCCAGCCAGCACGAGCGTGGTGTTGGCCGCGCCGTAGTTGTCGGTGAACCACTTCTTGACGTCTTCCAGCGAGGCGGCGTCCAGGTCCTCCATCGAGCCGATGGTGTCGTGCTGGTACGGGTGGTTGGCCGGGAAGAGGTTGGACAGGATGTTCTGGTCCACGCGGCCATAGGGGCGGTTCTCGCCCTGGCGCTTCTCGTTCTGCACCACGCCGCGCTGGGTGTCCAGCTCAGGCTGGCCGATCGCGCCGAGCAGGTGGCCCATGCGGTCCGATTCCATCCACAGCGCGGTATCCAGCGCGGTGGTGGGCACGGTCTCGAAGTAGTTGGTGCGGTCGAACCAGGTCGTGCCGTTCATGTCGGTCGCGCCGACCTTCTCGAACGGCTGGAAATAGGTGCCCTTGTGGTTCTCCGAGCCGGAGAACATCAGGTGCTCGAACAGGTGGGCGAAGCCCGTGCGGCCGGTCGGCTCGTCGGCCGAACCGATGTGGTACCAGATGCTGACCGCCACCACCGGCGCCTTGTGGTCCTCGTGCACGACCACCGTCAGCCCGTTGGGCAGGGTGAAGCGCGTATAGGCGATGTCCGGGATGCCCGCCTCGGCGGCAGCGTTCTTGGCCAACGATTCGGGCGCGGCGAAGGCGTTCGGCGCGGCGAGCCCGGCACCGGCGGCCAGGGCACCGGCGATCAGCAGGGAAAGCGGTCGGATCATGGAGTCCTCCTTGGACGTGTTGAACAACCGAGGCTAGACGTTCGCGGCCCGGACGGAAAGTGACCAACGACAGGGATCGCCGGTCGCCCCATCCGGCATGGCCGCAGCGGGTGGCGTCGTGGGAAAATGCGCCTCCCCCCGTCCGTTCCCGCCCCGCCAGCGCCCGCCGGCGGGCGTGGCACGCCTGCTCCTGCTGATCGGTAGTCCGCATGTCCTTCCTCCGCAACGAACTGTCCCAGTGGCGTGCCGCGCCGCTGCGCGAACTCATGGCCGGCGCCGTGGCCACCTTCGCACTGATTCCCGAGGTCATCGCGTTTGCCGCGGTGGCCGGGGTCGACCCCCAGGTTGGCCTGTTCGCCTCGTTCGTCATTGGCATCGTGATTGGGTTCGGCGGCGGGCGGCCGGCCATGATCTCGGCGGCCGCCGGCTCCGTGGCGCTGGTGGCCGCGCCGCTGGTCGCCGCGCACGGGCTGGCCTACCTGCTCGCCGCCGGCGTGCTGGCCGGCCTGCTGCAGGTCCTCTTCGGCCTGTTGCGGCTCGGCGTGCTGATGCGCTTCGTCAGCAGCTCGGTGCGTACCGGCTTCGTCAACGCGTTGGCGATCCTGATCTTCTCGGCCCAACTGCCGCATGTGGTGGGCGCCAACCTGGCCAGTTGGGCGATGCTCGCGCTCGGCGTGGCGCTGATCTATGGCCTGCCGCGGCTGCGGCTGCCGGGGCTGTCGGCCATTCCCTCGCCGCTGCTGTGCGTGGGCGCGCTCACGCTGGCGGCGGTGTGGCTGGACCTGCCGGTCATGACCGTGGCCGACCTGGGCCGCCTGCCGGAATCGCTGCCGCACCCGCAGTGGCCGGGCGTGCCGCTGACACTGCAGACGCTTCGCATCATCGCGCTGCCGGCGCTGGCGATCGCGATGGTGGGCCTGCTCGAATCGATGATGACCGCCCGCGTGGTGGACGAACTGACCGATACCCCGAGTGACAAGAACCGCGAATGCACGGGCCTGGGCATCGCCAACATCGCGGCGAGCTGCTTCGGCGGCATCGCCGGCTGCGGCATGATCGGCCAGAGCGTGGGCAACGTGAAGTACGGTGGCCGCAGCCGCCTGTCCACATTGTTCGCCGGCGTTCTGTTGCTGGTGCTGATGGTGCTGCTGCGTCCCTGGGTGGCGAAGGTGCCGGTGGTGGCGTTGGTGGCGGTGATGGTGATGGTCTCCGTGGAGACATTCGACTGGCGTTCGCTGCGCCAGCTGGTGCGCCATCCGCGCACGTCCTCGGCCGTGATGCTGGCGACGGTGGGCGTGACCCTGGCCACGCACAACCTGGCGGCCGGCGTGGGCGTGGGCGTCCTGCTGAGCGGCGTATTCTTTGCCTTCAAGGTCGCCGGGTTGCTGCAGGTTGAAGCCGCAGTGATGGAGGGCGTGCAGGTGTGGAAGGTGAGCGGGCAGGTGTTCTTCGCCTCGGCCGACGCATTCCTCGACGCCTTCGACCCGCGCACGGTGCCGGGCAAGCGGGTACGCATCGACGTGAGCCGCGCGCATTTCTGGGATATCACCGCCGCCGCGGCGCTGGACCAGGCGATCCAACGCCTGCGCCACCATGGGCTGGAGGTGTCGCTGGTGGGGCTGGACCCGCACAGCCGCCGGCTGTTGTCGCGCGTGGGCGCGGCCGAGGGCTACGAACCGGCGTTGTGAGAGAGGCCGCCATCGCCGCGGTCCCGCTGGCCGTCGACACCCAGCCCAAAAGTCACATGCCAGCCCGCCCTGGCCGTGCCTACACTCGGGGATTGTTCAACACCTCCGAGGTGCAGGGTGAAGCGAGTCATGGTGGGAGTGCTGGCGCTGTCGGTGTCGACGGCGCTGTTTGCGGCCACGCCGCAGTTCGACGGCAAGCGCATTTCGCAGGACGTGAAGGTCCTGGCGTCCGACGAATACGAAGGTCGCGGCCCGGCCACGGCCGGCGAAGAGAAGACCATTGCCTACCTCAGCCAGCAGTTCCAGGCCGCCGGACTGCAGCCGGGCGGCGACCTGCAGGACGGCAAGCGCCTGTGGACGCAGGCCGTGCCGCTGCGCAAGGCCGATATCGTGGGTACCCCGAGCCTTTCGGTGGACGTCAAGGGCAAGGCCCAGCCGCTCACCCAAGGCCAGCAGATCGCCATCCGCGCCGCGCTCGACGGCTCCAGCACCGTGGACGTGCGCAATGCGCCGTTGGTGTTCGTCGGCTACGGCGTTAACGCGCCGGAGCGCAAGTGGGACGACTTCAAGGGCGTGGACCTGAAGGGCAAGATCGCCGTCGTGCTGATCAACGACCCCGACTTCGAGACCGGCAAGGGCGATTTCGACGGCAAGGGCATGACCTACTACGGCCGCTGGACCTACAAGTACGAGGAAGGCGCGCGCCAGGGCGCGCTCGGCGTGCTGGTGGTGCATGAAACCGCGCCGGCCTCCTATGGCTGGGCGACGGTGGCCAGTTCCAACACCAACACGATGTTCGACGTGGTGCGCGACCAGCCGTCGGCGAGCCACCCGAAGATCGAGGGTTGGATCCAGCGCGACCTGGCGGTGCAGCTGTTCAAGCAGTCCGGGCTGGATTTCGATGCGCTGAAGAAGCAGGCGCAGTCGCGCGATTTCAAGCCAGTGGAACTGAAGGGCGAGGGCCTGAGCGCGCGCTACGACGTGAAGAGCGAGGTGATCACCTCGCACAACGTGGTGGCACGCCTGGAGGGCAGCCGCAAGCCTGACGAAACGCTGATCTACAGTGCGCACTGGGACCACATCGGCGTGGGCAAACCGGATGCGAATGGGGACACGATCTTCAATGGTGCGCTCGACAACGCCAGCGGCACGGCCGCCCTGCTGGAGCTGGCGCGTGGATTTGCGGCAGGCCCCAAGCCGGAGCGCTCTGTGGTGTTCCTGGCGGTGACGGCCGAAGAGAAAGGGCTGCTGGGTTCGGAGTTCTACGCGTCCAAGCCGCTGTACCCGCTGGAGAAGACGGTGGCGGTGATCAACATGGATGGCATGAGCCCGGCGGTGCCTTCGCGTGATTTCGGCATCTACGGTACGGCCAAGCTGGAGCTGCTCGACGACCTGAAGGCCGTGGCGGGCCAGCGCGGGTTGCGCTACACGCCCGATCCGAAGCCCGAAGCGGGCTATTTCTTCCGCTCCGATCATTTCTCCTTCGCCAAGCGCGGCGTGCCTGCACTGTCGTATTCGGCGGGGCAGGACTGGGAAGTGGGTGGCGTGGCCGCCGGCAAGGCCGCCGCGGACGACTACACGGCCAAGCGCTATCACCAGCAAGGTGACGAGTGGCAGCCGGACTGGACGTTCGCCGGCGCCTCGCGCGACCTGTCGATCCTGTACACGCTGGGGATGCAGCTGGCCGATTCGGGACAGTGGCCGAACTGGAGCGCGGATTCGGAGTTCCGTGCTACGCGCGATGCGAGTGCGGGGCAGAGGAAGTAACTGGGTTTGGGAGGGCGGCCGCTGGCCGCCCTTTTTTTTGCTCGCCTGTTGTTGAGATTGCTTGGCTTGCGATGTTGATCGGCTGTTTCGTTGCCCTGCATGGCCAGCGGGGGTGGGGCCGTTTCGGGACACGCCGTGAATCCATCCATGGAGGCTCGTAG
>JAEWJB010000055.1 GCA_023386795.1 Pseudomonadota bacterium | reverse complement strand
AGGAGCGGCTTCAGCCGCGACCGGAATGTCATGGGTCGCGGCTGAAGCCGCTCCTACACGTGCAATTCCGGGCAGGCGAAGCGCGGCATCACGGTTGAATCCAGGCCAGCGTGGCCAGCCGGCCGCTGCGGCGGTCGCGACGATGCGAGAAAAAGCTCGCCGGCTCGGAGATCGTGCAGTGGGTACCGCCGTGGATCGCTTTCGCCACCAGCCCCGCAGCCATCAACCGCTGCCGCGCGAGGGCGTACAGGTCCACGCGCCAGTGACCGGGCCGGGTGGCGGTGAAGGCGGCTTCGGCTGCCGGGTCGCGCGACACGAAGGCCGCGTGCACGTCCTCGCCGATCTCGTAGGCCTGCGGGCCCGCCGCCGGGCCCAACCAGGCGAGCAGCCGGGACGGCGGCGTCCGCATCGCCCCCATGGTGCGTTCGAGTACGCCGTCGGCCAGCCCGCGCCAGCCGGCGTGGGCGGCGCCGATCTCGCGGCCATCGTCGGCGGCGAACACCACCGGCAGGCAGTCCGCCGTGAGGATCGCAAGCACCACGCCGGGCGTGGCGGTCACGGCGGCGTCGGCGGTGGGTTCATGCTCGGGGCCCTGCCCGACGGGCGGTGCCTCGAAACGCAGCACGCCGGTGCCGTGCACCTGGCGCAGCCAGTGCGGCGCGGAGGGCAGGTCGGCCAGCGCCTGCAACTGTGCGCGGTTAGTCGCTACCGCCTCGGGTGCATCGCCTTCCGGGCTGCTGCGGTTGCCGAGATTGAAGTCATCGAACGGCGGCGCCGAGACGCCCGCGCCGTGGCGCAGCGTCACCAGCGCGTGCACGCTGGGCGGCGCGGGCCAGTCGGCGGGCAGCCAGGGCGCGGCCATCAGCGGCGTTCGCGCTCGGCGGCCTGCGCGGTATCGGCGCGCAGCGCGTCCATCAGCTGCTTCAGGTCGGCCGGTACCGGCGCGCTGGCGCGCACCGGCTCGCCGCTGATGGGGTGGGCGAACTCCAGGGTTTCGGCATGCAGCGCCTGCCGCTTGAAGCCGCGCAGCGCGGCGGCCAGTTCCTCGGTGGCGCCCTTGGGCAGCTTCAGCGGGCCACCGTACAGCGGGTCGCCGATGATCGGGTGCTTCAGGTGGGCCATGTGCACGCGGATCTGGTGGGTGCGGCCGGTCTCCAGGCGGCACTCCAGCGCGGTGTGGGCACGGAAGCGCTCGCGCAGGCGGAAATGGGTGACCGCCTCGCGTCCGTCCTCGCGCACGGCCATCTTCAGGCGGTCGCGCGGGTGGCGGTCGATCGCCGCGTTGGCGGTGCCGCCGGACACCAGCGCCCCCACCACCACGGCCAGGTACTGGCGGTGTACCTGCCGCGCGGAGAGCTGCTCCACCAGCGCGGTCTGTGCCTCCAGCGTGCGGGCTACGACCATGACGCCACTGGTGTCCTTGTCCAGGCGATGGACGATGCCGGCGCGCGGCAGCGCCGACAGCCCCGGGTCGCGGTGCAGCAGGGCGTTGACCAAGGTGCCATCAGGGTTGCCGGCGCCGGGGTGGACCACCAGCCCGGCCGGCTTGTCGATCACGAAGACCTGGTCGTCCTCGTAGAGCACGTCCAGCGGGATGTCCTGGGGCACGGCGTGGGTCTGGGTCTCCAGCACGGCCTGCAGGGTGACCACCTCGCCGCCCTTGACCGCATCGCGCGGACGCGCCGGGCTGCCATCGAGCAGGGCATCGCCGGATTTGATCCATTCGGCCAGGCGCGAGCGCGAGAATTCGGGGAAAAGCTCGGCCAGCACGGCGTCGAAGCGGCGGCCGGCGGCGCCATCGGGCACGACGGCCTGGCGGGGATCAGCGGGGGTCTGGGACATGGTGAAGGCACGGCAAAGGAGGGGGAATCGGCATCCGGCGGGGAATTTCAGTCGCTGGACAGGCCACTAGGCTATCATCGCCCTTTCGTTTTCCAGCTGCGTCCCGCCCGACCCATGATCCGACGCTCCGCAACGATGTCCGCGACCTTCCGCCTGTTCGCCCTGCTGCTGGTCGTGGCCCTGTTCGCCACCGGCTGCCACCGCGGCGCCAAGGACAAGAACCCCGACGAGGGCGTCCCCGTCGAGCAGCTCTACAACAAGGCCCATGGCCTGGCCAAGAAGGGCAACTGGGCCGGCGCCGAAGGCAGCTTCAAGCGCCTGATCGCCCAGTACCCCTACGGCCCGTACACCGAGCAGGCGATGATCGAGATCGCCTACGCCCAGTACAAGGCGGGCAAGCACGACGACGCGGTGTCGAGCATCGACCGCTTCATCCGCACCTACCCGACCCACCGCAACATCGCCTACCTGTACTACCTGCGCGGCCTGTCCAACTCCAACCGCGACACGATCTTCCTGCGCCGCGTCTGGTCGCTGGACCCGAGCCGCCGTGACCTCTCCACGCCGCTGCAGGCCTACAACGACTTCAACACCGTGGCCGACCGCTACCCGAACAGCCGCTACGCCGCCGATGCGCGCGCGCGGATGATCGTGCTGCGCGACGTGTTCGCCCAGCACGAGCTGGACAACGCGCTGTACTACATGCGCCGCGGCGCGTGGGTGTCGGCGGCCGGCCGCGCCAACTACCTGCTGGAAACCTACCCGCAGAGCGCGTTCCAGTACGACGCCATCGCGGTGCTGGGGGAGGCCTACACGCAGCTGGGCAACAAGCCGCTGGCCGACGATGCCCGCCGCGTGCTGGAACTGAACGACCCGCAGCATCCCTGGCTGGTCGGCAACTGGCCGAAGTACCCCTGGGCGATCCGCAAGCTGAACCCCTTCGCCGGCGAGAAGTCCGCCGCGACCGGCCAGCGCAACGCGATCATGGACAAGAAGTAACAGACACCTGATCGAACGAAAAGAAAAGGGCCCGCAAGGGCCCTTTCTTTTGTCTTCCACCATCGCATATCAACCCGCAGGTAGAGCCCCCCTTTGTTAAGGGGGGCGCGCCGAAGGCGCGGGGGATAGGCAAGGCAAGAGCTGGGGCCCGAAGTTTGCGCAGCAAACTTTGGGGGCTAGGCCCGCGCAGCGGGACTAGCCAGCGTAGCCGTTGGTGATCGGGTAACGGCGCTCGCGCCCGAAAGCCCGCCGCGACACCTTCGGTCCCGGCGCGGCCTGGTGGCGTTTCCACTCGCTGATCCGCACCAGCCGCAGCACCTTGTCCACCACCTCGGCCGCATAACCGGCAGCGACGATTTCCTCGCGCGACTGCTCCTGGTCCACATAGCGGTAGAGGATGCCGTCCAGCACGTCGTAGGCCGGCAGCGAGTCCTGGTCGGTCTGGTTGGCGCGTAGCTCCGCCGAAGGCGGGCGGGCGATGACCGCCGGCGGGATCACCGGCGCGCCCCCCACCGTATTGCGCCACTTCGCCAAGCCGAACACCTCGGTCTTGTACAGGTCCTTCAACGGCGCGTAGCCGCCGCACATGTCGCCGTAGATCGTGGCGTAGCCCACGGCGTATTCGCTCTTGTTGCCGGTGGTCAGCAGCAGGCCGCCGAACTTGTTGGCCAGCGCCATCAGGATCACGCCGCGACTGCGCGACTGCAGGTTCTCCTCCGTGATGTCCGGGGCGGTGCCCTCGAACATCGGGCCCAGCGCCGCGAGCAGGCCCTCGAAAGCCGGCTCGATGGCCACGGTCTCCAGCTTCACGCCCAGCGTGGCGCACTGCTCGGCGGCCAGGTCGTTGGACAGATCTGCGGTGTAGCGCGAGGGCAGGCGCACGGCGGTGACGTTTTCCGCGCCCAGCGCATCGACCGCCATCGCCAGCACCAGCGCCGAATCGATGCCGCCGGACAGGCCGAGCCATACCTTGCGGAAGTTGTTCTTGGCGCAGTAATCGCGCACGCCGCGCACGACGGCCCGCCAGGCCAGTGCATCCATGCTCTCGTCGCCGTCGTCCATCCACACCACGGGCAGGAAGCGGCGCTCCTCGCGGGTGTATTCGACTACCAGCCACTGGTCGGTGAAAGCCGCGGCGGCCGGGTGCACGGTGCCATCGCCATCGGCGACCACCGAGGCGCCGTCGAACACCAGGGCATCCTGGCCGCCGACGACGTTGAGGTAGGCGATCGCCGCCCCGCTCTCGCGGGTGCGCTCTGCCAGCAGCGCGTCGCGCTGGGCATGCTTGCCGCGCTCGAACGGCGAGGCGTTGGGCACCAGCACCAGTTCGGCACCGGCATCGACCGTGCCGCGCAGCGGCTCGGGGAACCACAGGTCCTCGCAGATCACCAGGCCCACCGGCACACCGTTGACCTCGAACACGCAGTTGCCACCGTCCGGGTCCACGTCGAAATAGCGCCGCTCGTCGAACACCGCGTAGTTGGGCAATTCGCGCTTGCGATAGGTATGCGCCACGCGGCCTTCGCGCAGCACCGAGGCGGCGTTGTAGACCACGCTGCCGGCGCTCTGCGGCCAGCCCACCACCGCCACGATGCCCTGCGTGGCCTGCGCGATGCGCTGCAGTGCCTGCTCGCAGTCGGCCAGGAAGCCCGGGCGCAACAGCAAGTCTTCCGGCGGATAGCCGCTGAGGGCCAGCTCGGGAAACAGCACGAGGTCGGCGCCGAACTCGTCGCGCGCCTGCGCGATGAACTCGATGATGCGCGAGGTATTGCCGGCCACGGCGCCGACGGGGAAGTCGAACTGGGCCAGGGCGATGCGGAGCGTCTGCGACATGCGGTGCCTCGGTATGGCGCCGGCGGCCGGACGGGGCCGCGCGGGAGGAAGAGATCCGTGCCTCCAGACGCCGGAAGGGCGCGGACAGCCACGGGATTACGCTGCCCGCCCATTATTCCAGAAGCGCACGGCGCCGGACCCGCCCATGGCGGCACGCGCGGAAGGCGCAAAAAAGAAAAGGCCGCCCGAGGGCGGCCTTTCCTTCCAGCGCCGAAGCGCGGATTACTTCTTCAGGCGCGCGGCAATCGCCGCACCCAGGTCGCCCGGCGAACGGACGGTGGTGACGCCGGCCGCTTCCATCGCGGCGAACTTGCCTTCCGCGGTGCCCTTGCCGCCCGAGGCGATCGCACCGGCGTGGCCCATGCGCTTGCCGGCCGGGGCCGAGGCACCGGCGATGAAGCCGACGACCGGCTTCTTGACGTGCTTGGCGATGTACTCGGCGCCGGCTTCCTCGGCGTCGCCGCCGATTTCGCCGACCATGATGATGCCTTCGGTCTGCGGGTCTTCGTTGAACAGCTTGAGGCAGTCGACGAAGTTCAGGCCGTTGATCGGGTCGCCGCCGATGCCGATGCAGGTCGACTGGCCCAGGCCCACTTCGGTGGTCTGCTTGACCGCTTCATAGGTCAGGGTGCCGGAGCGCGACACGATGCCGATCTTGCCCGGCATGTGGATGTGGCCCGGCATGATGCCGATCTTGCACTCGCCCGGGGTGATCACGCCGGGGCAGTTCGGCCCGACCAGCACGGTGTCCGGATGGGTGCGGGTCAGCACGTTCTTGACGCGCAGCATGTCCAGCACCGGGATGCCCTCGGTGATGCAGACGATGACCTTGATGCCGGCCGCGGCCGCTTCGAGGATGGCATCGGCCGCGAACGGCGGCGGCACGTAGATGACGGAGGCATCGGCGCCGGTGCTCTTGACCGCATCGGCGACGGTGTCGAACACCGGCAGGTCGATGTGGGTCGTGCCGCCCTTGCCCGGGGTCACGCCGCCGACCACCTGGGTGCCGTACTCGATCATCTGGGTGGCATGGAAGGTGCCCTGCTGGCCGGTGAAGCCCTGCACGATCACCTTCGTGTTCTTGTTGATCAGAACGCTCATGGAATCTGTCTTCCTGTAGGGCGGGTCTCGGCCCGCCATCGTGTTGTCTCGATCGCCGGAAGGC
>JAEWJB010000032.1 GCA_023386795.1 Pseudomonadota bacterium | reverse complement strand
CGCCCCCCTGGGGCCCCCCCCCCCCCACGACCCAATGGATCTGGATGGACGGGAATGCAGAGCACCAAGGCCGCGGTGGCTGCTAGTGGATCAGGGGGCCGGGTGTGCGGGGGCGTTGAGGATCAGGTCCGATGCGCGTTCGGCCATCATGATCACCGGTGCATTGGTGTTGCCGCCCGGCAATGCCGGCATCGCCGAGGCATCGATCACGCGCAGCGCATCCACGCCCTTGACCCGCAGGTGCGGGTCGAGGACGGCGTGGTCGTCGTCCGGCGCGCCCATGCGGCAGGTGCCGACGGGGTGGTAGATGGTTTCGGCCTTCGCGCGGATGAAGTCCGTCAGGCCGGCGTCGTCCAGGTCGTCGCGCGGGGGGAAGATCGGGGCGCCGCGCCAGGCGTCGAAGGCCGGCTGCGCCAGGATGCGTCGCGAGAGTCGCGCGCATTCCCGCATCATCCGCAGGTCGAAGCCTTCTGCGTCGCTCAGGTAGGCCGGGTCGATCAGCGGGGCGCTCAGCGGGTTGGCATCGCGCAGGCGCAGCGTGCCGCGGCTGCGCGGGCGCAGGAAGCAGGCGTGCAAGGTGTAGCCATCCCCGGGCAGGCGATGGCGGCCGTGGTTGTCGAGCATCGCCGGCACGAAATGCAGTTGGATGTCCGCTCGCTCGTCCGGCGCCAGTGGCGAGCGGTGGAAGCCGCCGGCTTCGGCGATGTTGCTGGTGCCGGCGCCTTGGTGGCCGCGCAGGAAGTAGTGGAAGGCGATCGCCAGTTCATTGCTGCGGTCGTAGCTCACGCCCGGCACGGTGTGGAACAGGGTGCAGATGTCCAGGTGGTCCTGCAGGTTGTTGCCGACGCCGGGGAGGTCGGCATGCACGGCGATGCCTTGCGCGCGAAGGTGGTCGGCCGGGCCCAGGCCGGAGAGCATCAGCAGCTGCGGCGAGTTCACCGCGCCGGCGCACAGCAGCACTTCGCGCGCGGCACGGGCGGTGGTGGCGACGCCGCGCCGCGCGTAGCACACGCCGGTGGCGCGGCCGCCTTCGATGAGCACGCGGTGCACCTGCACGCCGGTCACCACGCGCAGGTTGCGGCGGGCGCGGATGGGGCGCAGGTAGGCGGCGGCCGAGGAGCAGCGCGCGCCGTCCTTTTGGGTGACCTGGTAGAAGCCCACGCCTTCCTGCTCGGGGCCGTTGAAGTCATGGTTGGCCCGCAGCCCGGCCTGCACGCCGGCGGTGACGAACGCTTCGGAGAGCGGGTTGCGGTGGCGAAGGTCGCTGACGTGCAGCGGGCCGTCGCCGCCGTGCAGGGCGTCAGCGCCGTGTTCGTTGTGTTCGCTGCGGCGGAAGTAGGGGAGCACGCGGGCCCAGTCCCAGCCTTCGGCCCCGTCGCGCGCCCAGTCGTCGTAGTCGCCGGCCACGCCGCGCGTGTAGCACATGGCGTTGATCGAGCTCGAGCCGCCGAGCACCTTGCCGCGTGGCCACCACAGGCGGCGCCCATCGAGGGCGGCCTGCGGTTCGGTGTCGTAGTTCCAGTTCACCGTGCGCTGGTTGACCAGGCGCGCCAGGCCAGCGGGCATGTGGATGAAAGGGTGGTAGTCGCGCGGGCCGGCCTCGATGAGCAGCACGCGATAGCGCGGATCGGCACTGAGGCGGTTGGCCAGCACGCAACCGGCCGAGCCGGCACCCACGATGATGTAGTCGTACACGCATTCCCTCCCCGGAACTCGCGTGTGCCGAGCATAGGCAGCAGGGCGCGTGCCGGCAACGCGCTGTCATGCCGGCGGAACTGGCGGCGCGGCGGGGCATCGGCTAACTTGCGCGCTTTCACCTCCCCCCGGAGTCCCAGCATGTTCCTCCGCCACCCGGGCACGTCCTCGTGCCGGTGCCCATGAGCGCGGCAACCTCCGGGGCACCCGGCGCCGTGGGCCGGTTCCGCAATGCGTTGCGGGGTTCGCCGGCGCTGTGGTGGTCGTTCGTGTACTTCTTCTGCCTGCTCAGCGGCTACTACGTGCTGCGGCCCGTGCGCGAGGCGATGAGCGCCTCGGCCGACGTGGAGGCAGTGTTTCCCCGGGCGATGATCGAGTTCTTCGGCGCTCACGGCATGCCGCTGAAGGATTTCACCCTGCAGGTGCTGTTCACCTGCACCTTCCTGATCATGCTGGTGCTCCAGCCCCTGTATGGCGCACTGGTCAGCCGCTACCCGCGCCGGGTGTTCCTGCCGGTGGTGTATGGGTTCTTCATCTTCACCCTGCTGGTGTTCTACGTGCTCTTCGACAGCGGGGTGCCCGGGCGCGGCATGGCGTTCTTCCTGTGGATCACCGTGTTCAACCTGTTCGCGGTGGCGGTGTTCTGGAGCTTCATGGCCGATGTCTTCAGCAACACCGAGGCCAAGGCCTACTACGGGTACATCGGTGCGGCCGGCACGCTGGGCGCTTTCCTCGGGCCTATCCTCACCCGCACCCTGGTCGAGCGCATCGGCATTGCCCACCTGATGCTGATCTCTGCCGGCTTCCTGTGCGTGTGCATGGTCTGCCTGCTGCGCCTGCGCCTGTGGGCGGTGCAGCGCGAGCGGGCGCAGCAGCTGGCCAGTGGCGAGGTGCCGATGGGCGGCGGCGTGCTGGCGGGCCTGCAGCTCATCGTGCGCGAGCCGCTGCTGCGCTGGCTGGCGATCATGGTGCTGTTTGGCGTGGGCATCGGCACGCTGCTGTACAACGAGCAGGCGGCGATCGTGCGCCGGCTGTTCACCGACCCGGCCTCCAGCACCGCGTATTACGCCGGCATCGACCTGGCGGTGAACGCACTCACGCTGCTGGTGCAGGTGTTTTTCACCCGCCTGCTGCTGTCGCGCTATGGCATCGCGCCGGCGCTGCTGATCCCGGGCGTGGCGGTCATCATCGGTTACTCGATCCTGGCGGCCTCGCCGTTGCCCATGATGGTGGCGGTGGTGCAGGTGGTGACGCGCGCCAGCGAGTTCTCGCTGGCCAAGCCGGCGCGCGAGACGATCTACACGCGGGTGGACCGCGAATGGCGCTACAAGGCCGGCGCGGCGATCGACACGGTGATCTACCGCGGCGGCGACCTGACCTTCGCCTGGGTGCACAAGCTGCTCTCGGCCTTCGGGCCGCACGTGCTGTTCGGTGGCGGCCTGGTGGCGGCCTGCGGAATGACGTTCGGCGCATGGCGCTTGTTGCGCGAGGCCGAGAAGCTGCCGGCCGAGCGCCGCGCGGACACACCGGGCGAAGGCCGGACCGCCACGCCCTGAGGCTGCTTGCCGCGCGCCGTCCGGCGCGGGGATGATGCCGGCATCATCCCCGGCCAAACCGACGAAGGACCGTAAAGATGCTGTTTGCCCAGATCCTCGCCACCGTGGTGGCGCTGCTGCACGTGTACTTTCTGGTGCTGGAGATGTTCCTGTGGACTCGCCCGTTGGGGCTCAAGGTCTTCCGCAACACGCCGGAGAAGGCGCAGACCACCCGCGTGCTGGCCGCCAACCAGGGGCTCTACAACGGCTTCCTCGCCGCCGGCCTGCTGTGGGGCGTGGTGGCCATGCGCGTCGATGTGCTGGCGTTCTTCCTCGGCTGCGTGGTCGTGGCCGGGCTGTACGGTGCGTGGAGCGTGAGCCGGCGCATCCTGTGGATCCAGGCCGCGCCGGCGGCGGTGGCGCTGCTGCTGCTGTGGCTGGGGCTGTGAGGGTGGGTTTCAGCCGGTAGCCGCCGGCCTCATCCCTTGCGCGGCGAGACCCACATCTCGATGCGCGCCTGGAACACCTGTTCGCCCGCATCGTTGCGCACCACCACGTCCACCGGCAGGTCGTAGCCGTCGGCCGCCTCTCGCAATTCTGTCGCCGGGGTGGCCGTGGCATGCATCGTGCCGGTCGCCTTGCGCTGGTATTGCACGCTCATGCCCTTGGGAATCCAGCGCATCGAGGGCGGCAGGCTGGCATCCACCATCACCCCGCCGGCCAGTTCGGCCAGGTTGCACAGTGCGATCGCATGCACGGTGCCGATGTGGTTGTGCACCCGCCGGCGGTCGGCGATGCGGGCCTGGCACACACCCGGTGCCAGGTGGGTGATGCGCGGGGCAATCGTGCCGAAGTAGGGCGCCTTGAAGCAGATCGCGCGGGAGAACAGCCAGTGGCCGCACGGCCAGCGGGTCATGCGCTGGTACAGCCGCAGCAGGGATGTCATGGGAGGTTCCTCCGGATACGAAGACGGCGGGCCGAAGCCCGCCGTCCTGGGTGCCACGGGCCGGGCTCAGGCCGCTTCGCGCGACTGGCCGCCCTTGGGCTGTTCGTAGTACGTCGCCGCACGCAGCTCGTGGGTGTCGAAATCGTCCACGGTGATGGTGTCCAGGGTGATCTCGCGCAGTTCTTCCAGCAGCTTGCGCTCCTCGGCGTTGAGCACGCCCTCGGCCACCGCCTCGTCGAGCTGCGCGCTGAAATCCAGCGCCTCGATGCCCTTGGTCTTGAGCGCCTTGAGGAACTTGCGCTCCACCGGCTCGGCCATCACGGCCTTGGCCAGGTAGCTGGCGATGCGGCCGCCCGGATTGTTCTCGCACGGGGTCAGGAACACGCCCTTGCCCAGGCGGTCGCGAGCCTCGTTGGGCGCCATCAGCAGCGCGGCGACACGACGCGACAGGCGATCGCCCGGCGCTTCGGCGCGGCGGCCGAACGGGAAGATCAGTGCCCACATCAGCCAGCCGACCGGACGGATCGGGAAGTTGCGCAGCGCAGCCGAGAGCGCTTCCTCGATCTTGTGCACGCTGTCGTGGAAAGCCCAGGCCAGCAGCGGCTGGTCGGTCTGCGGCGCGCCTTCGTCGTGGTAGCGCTTGAGCATCGCGCTGGTCATGTAGATGTGGCTCAGCACGTCGCCCAAGCGGCCGGACAGCGATTCCTTGAACTTGAGCTTGCCGCCCAACATCATCATCGAGACGTCGGCCATCAACGCCAGGTTCGCCGAATAGCGGTCCAGCTTGCGGAAGAACCGGCGGGTGTAGTCATCGCCCGGGGCGCTGCCGAAGCGGGCGCCGGTCAGGCCGAACCAGAACGAACGCACCGCGTTGGAGATGCCGAAGCGGATGTGGCCGAACAGGCTCTGGTCGAACTCCTCCAGCCCGCGCGCGGTGTCGCTGTCCTGGGCGGCCTTCATTTCCTTCAGCACCCACGGATGGCACAGGATCGCGCCCTGGCCGAAGATCAGCAGGCTGCGGGTCATGATGTTGGCGCCCTCGACCGTGATGCCGATCGGCGCGGCCTGCCACGCACGGCCGGCGAAGTTGCGCGGCCCCAGGATGATGCCCTTGCCGCCGACCACGTCCATCACGTCGCTGAT
Organism: Pseudomonadota bacterium; assembly: GCA_023386795.1. Taxonomy (GTDB): domain Bacteria; phylum Pseudomonadota; class Gammaproteobacteria; order Xanthomonadales; family Xanthomonadaceae; genus Stenotrophomonas_A. The sequence continues at coordinate 14,459 of JAEWJB010000032.1, read as the reverse complement.
GACCTCGCGGCCCATCGTGGTGCAGTGGTACTTGGCGATCGCCGACGGCACCGACGGCACGTCGCCGCGGTCCACCGCCGCGGCCGTGGCCTGCGACAACGCGCTGATCGCATAGGCCTTGCCACCGATGCGCGCCAGCGCTTCTTCCACGCCCTCGAAGCGGCCGACCGACAGGCCGAACTGCTTGCGGATGCGCGCATACGAACCGGTGACCACCGCGCCGAACTTCGCACCGCCCGAAGCGGTGGAGGGCAGGGTGATCGAGCGGCCCACGGCCAGGCACTCGTTGAGCATGTTCCAGCCCTTGCCGACCATGTCCACGCCGCCGATCAGTTGGCTGAGCGGAATGAACACCTCGTGGCCGTGGATCGGGCCGTTCTGGAACGGCGAGTTGAGCGGGAAGTGGCGACGGCCGATTTCCACGCCGGGAGTTTCGCGCGGCAGCAGCGCCAGGGTGATGCCGATGTCCTTGGTGTCGCCGATCAGGCCTTCCGGGTCGTACATGCGGAACGCCAGGCCGATGATCGTGGCGACCGGGGCCAGGGTGATGTAGCGCTTGTCGAAGGTGAGCTTGACGCCGAGCACGTTGGCGCCGTTCCACTCGCCCTTGCAGACGATGCCGTAGTCCGGGATGGAGGTGGCGTCGGAGCCGGCGAACGGGCCGGTCAGGCCGAAGCACGGCACTTCCTGGCCGGCGGCCAGGCGCGGCAGGTAGTGGTCCTTCTGCTCCTGGGTGCCGTAATGGACCAGCAGTTCACCCGGGCCGAGCGAGTTCGGCACGCCGACGGTGGAGCTGACCACGCTGGAGACCGAGGCCAGCTTCTGGATCACCTTGTGGTGCGCCAGCGCGCTGAAGCCCAGGCCGCCGAACTGCTTGGGGATGATCATCCCGAAGAAGCGGTTCTTCTTGATGAAGTCCCACATTTCCGGCGGCAGGTCGGCATGGACGTGGGTGATCTCCCAGTCGTTGACCATCTTGCAGAGTTCTTCGACCGGGCCGTCCAGGAATGCCTGCTCCTCCGCGCTCAGTTCCGGCTTCGGGTAGTTGAGCAGCTTCTGCCAGTCCGGGTCGCCGGTGAACAGTTCGCCCTCGAAGCCGACCGAGCCGGTTTCCAGCGCGATGCGCTCGGTCTGCGAGAGCGGCGGCAGCACCTTGCGGAACACCTTCAGCAACGGCGCGGTGAGCAGCGGCTTGCGGATGAAGGGCAGCAGCACCGGCACGGCGATGAGCGCCACCAGCACGGCGGCCACGATCGTGGCCGTGGCATTGGCGCCGAGCAGCCAGCCGGCGACCAGCAGCGTGGCGCTGATCGCCACCCAGGCGGCCAGGCGCATGCGGTGGTAGGCGGCGAAGCCCGCCGCCAGCAATACAAGAAGGAAGGGCGCGACGATGCTCATGGTCCTGCTCCAGTAACGTACTCGGTAGCGTGCTTGATGTCGGTGGACGCCGGGGAGGCGGAAGCCGGCAAGGCGTCCAGATAGTGCAACACAGCGGCGGTAAATGCGCTGTTTTCGTCGCCGGCGACCATGTGGGTGGCCTCCGGCAGCCGCACGTGTTCGGCGTGCGGCACGAGCGAAAGGAATTCGGCCACGGTCTGCGGGCTTACGAGGTCGCTGCGCCCGCCGCTTACCAGCAGCACCGGGCAGCGAACCTGCGCGGCGGCATGCAGCAGGATCTGCTGCTGTTCGTGCGCATCGCCGCCGGCCAGTTCGTCGATCAGGCGCGGGTCCCAGTGCCAGTACCAACGACCGTCGGCATCTTCGCGCAGCAGCTTGCGCAGGCCGTCGCCGGATTTGCGCGGGCGATGCGGCAGGTAGGCGGAGATGGCATCGGCGGCCGCGTGCAAGGAATCAAAGCCGTCCGGGTGCGCGCTCATGAAACGCAGGATGCGTTCGACCCCGGCAGTCTCCCAGCGCGGGGTGATGTCCACCAGCACCATCGCGCGGAACAGGCCCGGCCAGCGCGACTCGGCGAGCAGGCCGAAAAGCCCGCCCATGGAGGCGGCGACCAATACCGGCGGCGGCGACATCTCGCCAGCGATGACGATCAGGTCGTCGGTGAATTGGGTGCCGTCGTAACGCAGCGCGGCCGGATTGCGGCTGGATTCGCCATGGCCGCGGGCGTCATAGGACAGCGTGGCATAGCCCGCCTCGGCGAGGACGCGTGCGGTGTCATCCCACGCCTTGCGGGTCTGCCCGAAGCCATGTGCCAGCAATACGCTGCCGCGCGAGCCGTCGCCGACGCGGGAAGCGGCCAGCCGGGTCTCGCCGGCACCGGCCAGGAGGGCGTCGGGGAAATGCGTCAGCGGGGGTACGCGGCTAACCATACCTAATGGTATGGATGGTGGGGAGGACCTGTCAATACTGGCTCGTATGGAGCCCGAAACGCAGGCGCGGCGGGGCTTTCGCCGCCGCGTGACGACGTCGCATACTGCAACCGACTCCGGCGTATGGTTAAATCACCAGATGACCGACGACAACGCATCGCAGAACGACGCCCCGGGCCGTGCGACCGGTGGCCGCAACAACCGCCTGAGTGCCGAAGATTGGGCACAGGCCGCCCTGGACCTGATCGCCGAACAGGGCGTCGGTGCGGTGGCGGTGGAGCCGCTGGCTCGTCGCCTGGGAGTGACCAAGGGCAGCTTCTACTGGCATTTCCCCTCTCGTGACGCGCTGCTGCAGGCGGCGCTGGAGCGATGGGAACTGTTCGAACAGGAGCAGGTGTTCGGCAGCCTGGAAGACGTGGCCGACCCCAGTGCACGTCTGCGCGCGCTGTTCCAGCTGGTCGCGCACGAGGTCAAGCCGCACGTGATCTACAGCGAATTGCTGAAGGCGCTGGACCACCCCGCGGTGCGCCCGGTGATCGACCGCGTATCGCAGCGGCGCATGGAATACCTGGTGGCCTCGTTCCGCCAGGCGGGACTGAGCCGCACCGACGCGCAGCATCGCGCCCGGCTGGCGTATGCGGCGTACGTGGGTTTCCTGCAGCTTTCGCTGCAACTGCAGCAACCCAAGCCGGCGCGCGAGGATTTCGAGGCCTATGTCGAGCACGTCATCGCGACGTTGATTCCGGGCTGAGGCCTGGGCGGCGTTTTCGCCGGCCCGCCTGCGTCATTTCCTTATCTCCAGGCATAAAAAACTACGGCCCCGAAAGGGGCCGTAGTTTTTGTCTTCACGACTGATCGGATCGATCAGAAGCGCTGACGGTACGACATGTACATGTAGCGGCCCGGCACGTCGTACTGCGGGTCGAACATGTTGTAGGACACGCTGTAGGACACCGGCGGATCGCGGTCGAACGCATTGTTCAGACCCAGCGACACGGTGGCGTTCCACGGGGTGTTGTAGCGGAACTGCACGTCGTTGTAGACCGTGGTGGCCATGTGGTTGCGCGGGTCGGCACCATCGGCGGTCACGCGGTCCGGATCCGAGCAGTACTGCTGGGCCAGGGCGGCGCCGAGCGGGCAGGATTCCGACATGCTCGACATGTAGCGAACGCCCCAGGTCACGCCGAAGTCGCCCAGGGTCCAATCCAGGTACAGGTTGGCACGGATGCGCCAGTACGGATCCTGGTTCAGGTAACGACCCTGGTACTGCTCCGGATCGGACTCTTCGGTCGCCTTGGTTTCCCACTTCGACAGGTAGGTGCCGTCGAAACGGACCGCGAACTGGCCGATCGAGGTTTCCGGCAGGCGATAGTTCGCCGACAGATCCCAGCCTTCGACCTTGTACGAAGACAGGTTCATCAGCTGCTGGCGGACGTTGGTGATGTAGTACGGCTGGTCGGCGTAGTTCGGGTCACGGGTGATCAGCGCGCAGTACACGGCGGCCTCAGCATCCGAACCGGCGTAGCACTTGTCCAGGATGAACTGCGAGTCCGGACGGGTGATCGCGTCGTCGACCTTGATCTGCCACCAGTCCAGGCTGACGTTCAGGCCCGACACGTAGCTCGGGCTGTACACCAGGCCGAGCGTCTTGCTCTTCGAGGTTTCCGGCTTCAGCTGGTCGTTCGACGCCCAGGTCCACGGCTCGAGGGTCTGCTTGGCGCCCGTGCCCGCACCCGGCTGCACGAAGTTGGCCGGCACGCCCTGCGCGTTGCAGCGCTGGACCACGGTCGGGTTGCTGCGCTGGTTGGCGCAGGGATCGGCGTAGGTTTCGTACGAGTCAGCGTCACCGGCGAACAGGTTGCTGATGCTCGGCGCACGGAAGCCTTCGCTGTAGTTGCCACGCACCATCAGGTCGTCGATCGGCTTCCAGCGGAAACCGTACTTGTTGTTGGTGGTGTTGCCGAAGTTGCTGTAGTCCGAGTAGCGGGACGCGACGCTGAAGTCCAGCAGCTTGGCGCCCGGCAGGTCGGCCAGCACCGGGATCGAGAACTCGACGAAGAACTCGTCCAGGTCATACGAACCGGCGGTCGGCTTGGCACCGTTGCCGGTGCTGAGGCCGGCGGCGATGAACGCGTCCGGGTCGAACTGGCCGCTTTCCTTGCGGTACTCGTAGCCGGCAGCGAAGGCCAGCGGGCCGGCCGGCAGGTTGAAGAGCTCGCCGGAGATGTTGGCGGTGTAACCCTTCGACTCGACGGTCGAGGAGTCATGCGCGGTGAAGGCGGTGTAAGCCAGCGCTTCCGGGCTGATCGAGCCATTGCCGCCCAGCGGGTTGACCGGCACGCAGCCCGGGATCACGTCGCCGCCGCGGGCGGTGACGCACACCGGCACGCCGTTGCGGATTTCCGACGGGCCATAGGCCAGGTCGAGGTTGGCAACGTTGAACAGGCCGTAGGTCAGGTCGTTCTCGTCCGACTTGTCGTAGCGGTAGCCCACGTCCCAGTCGAAGTTGCGGTCGGCAAACTCGAAGAAGCCTTCGAAGCCGCCGTAGAAGTGCCAGTTCTTGACGTTCTGGTTGAACGAACGGCCGCCGGTCTCGATGAAGCGGCGGTTCACGCCGGTCAGGTCGACGCCGTACGGGTTGTAGATGCTGTCCGCGTCCAGGGTCATGCCGGTGACCGGCATGGCGGCCAGCAGCTGCTCGGACTTGCGCTCGTTGTACAGGGCTTCGGTACGGAACGTCACGTTGTCGGTGACGTTGTAGGTGCCCTGCGCGAACAGCGAGGTACGCTCGTTCGGGGTCAGCAGGTAGTTGTCCGGCGCGGTGTTGTAGCCGTGCACGTTGGCCACGTACGGGGTCTCGACGCCGTCGATGATGACGTAACGCCTGCCGCCGCGGATGTACGAGCCCGGGAAGCCGGTGCCCGACTGGCCGCTGAAGAACGGCGGGCCACCGGCGGAAATCGCACGGTCGCCAGCCATCACCGACTTCTCGTTGACGTACGAGGCGCCGATCATCAGCGAGGCGCGGTCGGTGGTGGTGCCCAGGGTGAAGTCATAGGCTTCGCGGTCACCGTCACCTTCGCTGTACTGGCCGAAGTACGCGCCGGCTTCGGCGCCTTCGAAGTTCTGCTTGGTGATGATGTTCACGACGCCGGCGATGGCGTCCGAACCGTAGATCGTCGAGGCGCCGTCCTTCAGGATTTCGATGCGCTCAACCATCGCCGTCGGGATGGTGTTGAGGTCGACGCTGCCGTCCAGGCCGGTGGTCCAGCGGCGGCCGTTGACCAGCACCAGGGTGCGCGAGCTGCCCAGGTTACGCAGGCTGATGCCGGCCGAGCCGTCACCGCCGTTGTTGAAGGTGCGGTTCAGAGCTGCACCGTTGGCGGAAATGCGCTGCAGGATGTCGGCGACCGAGGTCACGCCCTGCTTCTCGATGTCCTGGCGCGACAGCGTCAGCACCGGCTGCGAGGTCTCGATGTCGGCACTCTTGATGCGCGAACCGGTGACTTCGATGCGGTCGAGATTGGTCGGGCCACCCGACGTGTCCTGCGCGAAGGCGGCGGTGGCGGTGCCACCAGCGCCGACGACAAGCGCGATCACAACTGCATCACGCAGTTTGTTGGACTTGCAATTCATTAGCTCTCTCTCCAAGTGAGATCTTGGTCTTGCCAAGGGTTTGGCCAGCGGAGGTTTCGAAAAAGCGAACCCAAAACCGTCAGGCTTGACCCGATGGTAGCCGCGTTTTCCGGAGAATTAAAGTACCGTTAACGCATGAGAAGAAACGCGTGAAATCGCCTTGCACTGATTCGTGACTTATGCACCCGCGAGGTGCGGCGACCCCCAACGAAAAACGCCCGCACAGGGCGGGCGTCTGCTAGTAAAAACAATGTTGAATCAGCGACTTACAGGTCCTGCTCGTACCGTACATACGGTACCGTGCCGTCGCTGTTGCTCTCATTGTTGGGTGCAAAAGGATTTTTGCCACGTGTGACGATGTTCTCAGCGCCAACGGTCAACTGGCCGCTCCACGGGGTGCGCCAGGTGATGCCCAGGCCCAGGCCTTGCCACTTTTCCGGCTGGCCCGGCACGTCGACGACGCGGCCGATGATGTTGGCGCTGAATGCGCCATACCCGCCGCCAACGCTCAGCGTCTTGCTGTCCCATTCGTCGGCCAAGGCCGGGGCGGCGTCGGCCAGCGGTACCAGACGGGCCTTGGCGAACGTACCGCCGATGGAAACGAAACCTTCGCGGCCGATGTTCTTCTGGCCGAAAACCGTCAGGTCGTTCTGTTCCACGCGCGAGGCGGGCGAACGTACGTTGCCGGTCAGCCACGCGGGCAGGGTGTCGCGACCGGTGCCGGCGGTCAGCCCAAGGCGGGTGCTGCCACGGTTGAAGCCGAGCGTGCCGGAGACGTGCCGGCTGGCCGTGTCCTCCTCGTCGTCGCCCAAGGTGGCCAGCATGCAGTGGCTGGCCAAACCGCTGATGCTCGTGCCGCGGCTGCTGTTGCACAGCAGGCCGAGCGAGTCACCGGAAGACAAGCCGAAAGCGGCATCCAGGGAATTGCGGCCGAAATGCCACCGCGCGCCCGCCTTCTGCTCGCCGGTCGGTTCCAGGTACAGCAGGGCCTCGACCTTGCCGCTGCCCTGGTTCCACACCGGGATCACCGTGCTGCTGTCCTTGGCCGGCAACGCCTGCGCGTGCGCGCCCGTGGCCGCGGCGAGCGCGGTCAGCAGGGCAAGCGAGAGGCGGGCAAGGATGCGCATGTCGTTCGTCAGACCCAAAGGCAGGCGTCTAGTTCCCGTGGAACCAGGCCGACGATGCTAGGCGGTTTATGATTCTTTAACAAGTCTCCGTCCTCCCCAGAACGCAGTCCCGTCAAGCGATGACGGCTATCACTGTAGCCGCTCAGGTGCCGGCGCATTGGCCGACGGTTCAGCAAACAATACGCCGAATTCGGTCAAAGGGAAGTGATATTCCCGGCCGCAGAACTCGCAGCGGATCTCCACCGCCCCGGTGGGCTCGGCCGCCGCCCGGGCTTCCTCCTCGCCCAACGCCCGCAGCATGGCCTCGACCCGCTCACGCGAGCACGAGCAGGCGAATGCCAGCGGCTTGTCGCCCAGCAGTTCCGGCTTCTCCTCGTGGAACAGGCGATGCAGCAGGGTGGCCCCGTCGACTTCCAGCAGTTCCGGGGCGGCCAGGGTGTCGAACAGCGCACTGGCGCGGTTCCAGCCGTCCTCGTCGCCGCTATCGCCGGGCAGTTTCTGCAACAGCAGGCCCGCCGCCTGGTCGCCGTCGGCTGCCAGCAGCAGCCGGGTGGGCAACTGCTCGGACTGGCGGAAATAGTCCTCGAACGCCTCGTCCAGGGTGCTGGCGTCCAGCGCCACCAGGCTCTGGTAGCGCTGGGGTTCGCGCGGGTCCAGGCCTGGGTTCTCGATGGTGATGGCCAGCAGGGCGTCGTCGCCCAAGGTGCGCAGGTCGGCGGGCGCGTCGCCGCCTTCGTTGAGCTGGACGATGCCGCGCAGCGTGCCGGCGGCCGTGCATTCGGCGAACAGCGTGCGCAGCGCGCCCTCACCGCCGTTGCGCAGCTGCACCGACAGGCGCCCATCGACCTTGGTGTGGCCGGTGAACAACGCCGCGGCCACGCAGGCTTCGCCGAGCAGGCGGCGGGCGGCGGGCGGGTAATCGGCGCGACCGCGGATGTCCTGCCAGGCCTCGCCCAGTCGGACATGGATGCCGCGGACGCCGGCGGTCGGAAGCAGGAAACGGGTCAGTCGGTCTTGTGCGTTCATCGAGGCAGGAGGTGAGCGTGGGCGGCGCCTGTTGCCGGATAATGCAGCAGGCGACCGGAAGTGGGTGGGGGAATGCAGTGACGATGGGGGCGGAAGCGGAAATCCACAAGGCGGCGCGTCCGCGCTGGCGTCGTTGGCGCAACTGGCTGCTGGCCGCGCCCCTGCTGTTCGCTGCGGCCAGCGTGCTGCAGGTGCTGGTGCTGCGCTTCGTCGATCCGCCTTTCACCACCACCATGGCGCTGCGCTACGTGGAGGCGTGGAGCCAGGGAGATGGGAGCTTCCGGCTGCATTACCAGTGGCGCGACCTGGACGAGATCGCGCCGAGCGTGCCGATCTCGCTGGTGGCCGCCGAAGACCAGCGCTTCCCGTTCCACAGCGGCTTCGACCTGCAGGCCATCGAGAAGGCGCGCGACCACAACGCGCGCGGCGGCCGACTGCGCGGCGCCAGCACGATCAGCCAGCAGGTCTCCAAGAACCTGTTCCTGTGGCAAGGCCGCAGCTGGGTGCGCAAAGGCCTGGAGGCCTGGTACACGGTGCTGATCGAACTGCTGTGGTCCAAGCAGCGGATCATCGAGGTGTACGCCAACATCGCCGAGTTCGGCGATGGCGTGTATGGCGTGCAGGCGGCGGCACGGCAGTTCTGGGGCAAGGATGCCGCGCGCCTGACGCCGGGCGAAGCGGCCCGGTTGGCGGCGGTGTTGCCGGCGCCGCGGCGCTACGACGCGCGCAATCCCGGCCCGTTCGTGCAGCGCCGCGCGGCCTGGATCCAGCGCCAGACCCGCCAGCTCGGTGGCCCAGGCTACCTGGCGCCTTGAGTCGCTGCGGCTGGTCGCGGCGCGGCCGGCTCCGTACCATCACCGCATGTCCGATCTGCTGACCGTCGTCGTCGCCGCCTGCAACGAGGCCGAGAGCCTGCCGCGGTTGCATCCACGCATCATCGCCGCGCTCGATGCGGTGCCGGGCCTGCATGGCCGCGTGTTGTACGTGGATGACGGCAGCAGCGACGGCACCTGGCAGGTGCTGCAGGCGCTGGTGGCCGGCGATGCGCGCGTCGGGGCCCTCCGCCTGTCGCGCAATTTCGGCAAGGAGCTCGCGTTGACCGCGGGCCTGGACCAGGTCACCACCGGCGCGGCCTTGCTGCTGGATGCCGATGGACAGGATCCGCCGGAGCTCATTTCCGAGTTCGTCTCGCTGTGGCGCGAGGGCTACGACAACGTGTTCGGCACGCGTCGCATGCGTGCCGGCGAAGGCTGGGTCAAGCGGGCCGCCGCCGCCGCGTTCTATCGCGTGATCGGCCGCCTGTCGCGCACGCCCATTCCGGCCGATACCGGCGATTTCCGACTGCTGTCCCCGCGCGCGCTGGCTGCGCTGCGCCAGCTGCGCGAACGCCACCGTTTCATGAAGGGGTTGTTCGGCTGGGTCGGCTTCCGCCAGGTGGCATTGCCCTACGACCGTTCGCCCCGCCTGGCAGGCCGCAGCAAGTTCACCTTCTGGAAGCTGTGGAATTTCGCCCTGGAGGGGATCACCAGCTTCTCCACCGCGCCGCTGCGGGTGACGACCTACCTGGGGCTGTTCACCGCGGTGTTCGCACTCGCGTTTGCCGCATGGGTGGTAATGAAGGCCGCGCTCTGGGGCGATCCTGTCGCCGGCTGGCCGACCATGATGGCGGTGATCCTGTTTCTGGGCGGCGTGCAGCTCATCGCACTGGGATTGATCGGCGAATACCTGGGCCGGCTCTACGACGAGGCCAAGTTGCGGCCCCTGTATTTCGTCGACACGCGCATCGGTGGCACAGGCGTATCCTCCGGCCATCCTTCCAGGCAGGGAGCGGCAAGCCATGTTGACCGTGCAGCAACTGTTGGGGATGAAGAAGGCTGAGGTCTTCGCCGTGGGCAGCGATGCCGCGGTGATCGACGCGATCCGTCTGATGGCCGACAAGAGCATCGGCGCGGTGCTGGTGATGCAGGGCCAGCGGCTGGTCGGGATCGTGTCCGAGCGCGACTACGCCCGCAAGATCGTGCTGCGTGATCGCGCCTCGGCGACCACGCGGGTATCGGAGATCATGACCACCGAGGTCGTCACCGTCGAGCCCACCGATTCGGTCGAACGCTGCATGCAGCTCATGACAGAACGGCGCTTCCGCCACCTGCCGGTCGTGGAGGGCGGCGTCATCAAGGGCGTGGTTTCGATCGGCGACCTGGTCAAGGCGGTGATCGAGGACCAGCGCCGCGACATCGACCAGTTGCAGCGCTACATCGCCGGTTGAATTTCAGCGGGCGTACTTGCCGCCGCAGTCGATGTCCTTGCCGGGACCGGTCTCGATGGTCGCCAGCAGCGCGGCCGGCGGGGTGATCGTCGCCAGCGCCACCGCAATGGCCCCGCGCACGCCGAGCGCCTTCAGATCAGGGAAGAAAGAGGGATCGGCGAACGTGCCCCCGATGCGCAGCGGCGAGCGGAAGGTGAGGATGCTGCGGTCCTTGGGGCGCGGCTTGAGCAGCAGGTCGAGCTTCTCGTCCTTCAGGTTGATCGTGCCTTCGCCGACGATGAGCGTGTCGGTCGTGTCCACTGCCAGCGCGCGGCTGGTCATCAGGCCGTCGCGCACGCCGAAATCGGCGAAGGCGCAGCGCAGGGGGATCTGGCGATCCTTGGTGATGAGGAACTTCAGCGACTCGCTCACGTCCAGGCCCGCCAGTTCCATGATCAGGTTGCCGATGTGCCCGCGGCCCATCGCCACGCCCAGCGTGCCGTCGCTGCTGCCCAGCATCTGGGCGATGGAGTTGCCGTTGCCACTGAGTTCGACATCGCCGCCGATGGCACCTTCGGCCTGCTGCGCCAGCTTGGCATCCGGGAACAGCTGGCCCAGGTGCAGGCCGCGGATCTGCGCCTGCAGGCGGGTGGCAATCTGCGGCTTGCGCGCGTCCATGCGGATGTTCGAGCGGATATCGCCGCCGGCCACGCCGAAATTCAGCGGATGCAGCTCGAGCAGGCCGTCATGCAGGCTGAGCGTGGCGTCCATGTCGTCCAGCGGCAGCGACGGCGCATTGATCCGCTGCGCGCGCCAATGCACTTCGGCATCCATGGCGCGCAGCTTGGACAGGTCGTAGGGCTTGGTCGGCAGCACCTTGCCACTGGCCTTGATCTTCGCCGCCTCCGCTTTCTGTTCGGCGTTGGCGGTCTCGCCGGCGTCGGTCTTGGGCGGTGCGCCGATGAAGCCGGCCAGATCATCGAAGTCCAGGCGCTTGGAGACCAGCTTGGCGTGCAGCAGGGGGCGTACCGGCGCCGTATCGACTTCCACGTCGCCTGACAGATCGCTGTCGCCTGCGCGGCCGGTGAAGCCCAGATAGCGCCAGACATCGTTTTCCCGCTGCAGGCGGCCATCGAGCTGATAGGGCGGCGTGGAGGGGATTGCCAGGCCCAGCAGCGGATAGAGGTCTTCCATGTCCTGGCCGGAGAGTGCCATCTGCAGGTCGAACACCCGGAACTGGAAGGGATTGGTCAGCGTCCCGCGCACGTGGGCCTTGGTCGCGCCGGCACTGCCACGCAGGTCGATGCGGAACGGATGCTCGGTCTGGCTCAGTTCCAGTGGCGAGGCGGTGCTGCCGCGCAGGGTGAACGGGTTGCCCTGCCAGCGGCCCTTGCCTTCGATGGCGATCGGCGCGGCATCGTCGGCTTTCTTCACCGGCAGGCTGTTGACGCTCACGTCGATGTCGGTCTTGCCGGCCGCGTCAACGAATTTCAGCTGGCCCTGCTGGATGCGAAGGCGCCCGAGCGTAGGCAGCGTGCCGTCGCCGCTGCTCTGCTTGAATATCCAGTTGCCGGGATGCTCCTTGGTGCCCGCTTCCAGCAGCAGGTCCGGCTTGGAGAGGCGGATTTCCGGAATCTCCACCCGGCCCACCAGCAGCGGCCAGAAGCGGACGTCGATCTCCGCGCGATCCATGGCCGCCATGCGGGGCGTCTTGGACCAATCGGCATTGGCGAGCGTCATGTCGTCGCCGCGAATGGTGGTGACGCGACCGAGGTCCACGTCCAGATGGCCCAGATGGAACTCGCGGCCGGTGCGCGCTTCCACTGCGCGCTCCACCGGACCACGGAACCAGTTCCAGTCCCATAGCGCGATCAGCAGCAGGATCAGCGCGACCACCACGCCGAACGCAGCCAGCCAGCGCTGGCGACGCGGCGTGAAGCGGGATTCGGGCGGGACGGGAGCGGCGGACGCATCGTTCATGCGTCCATGGTTCGGATCAGTGCGTGCAAGCGGCGCGAACGCCACTTGAAGGGCGCGTCACAGCACCTGCGCAGTGACCGCCACGAAATGGCACACACTGCCGGCCAGGACGAACAGGTGCCAGATGGCGTGGAAGTAACGCACCGAGTCGCGTTGGTAGAACCACGTGCCCAGCGTGTAGAACAAGCCGCCGGCGAGCAGCCAGCCGAGGGTGAAGGCATCCAGCGAGCTCAACAGCGGCTTGATGGCCACGATCACCAGCCAGCCCATCGCGATATAGATAAGCGTGGACAGCAGCCGGAACCGGCCGGTGAAGAACAGCTTGAACACCACGCCGGCCACGGCCAGCGACCAGATGGCGGTAAACAAGCCCCAGCCCCAGGGACCGCGCAGGCCGATCAGGGTGAACGGCGTGTAAGTGCCGGCGATCAGCAGGTAGATCGCACAGTGGTCGAAGATCTGCAGCCGCGCCTTGGCGCCCGGATGCGGGATGGCGTGGTACAGCGTGGAGGCGACGTACAGCAGCAACAGGGTGGCGCTGAATACGATGGTGGTAGCGAGCTGCCAGCCATCGCCGTAGATCGCGGTGAGGGTGATCAGCACCGAGCCGCCGGCCAGCGCGGCGATGGCACCCAGCCCATGGGTGAGCGCACTGGCGAGCTCGTCGCGCAGATCGGTGGAGGGCGATGCGTCGGCGTTCATGCCCGCCACGTTACCTCAGTCAAAAAGGATTCGCATCGCCGGCAACGCCTGTTCGAGGCCCGCCGGCGTGATGCGCGGGCGATCAGTCGATCGCCACGCTGTGGGCGTGTTCACGGGTGGCACTGAAGCGCACGTCCGGCGCGCGTTCCTGCGCCAGCTGCAGGTTGACCCGCGTCGGTGCCAGGTACACCAGCTGCCCGGCCGCGTCCACGCCGAGGTTCATCGCGTTCTTCTCGCGGAACTCCTCCAGCTTCTTGGCGTTGTCGCAGTGCACCCAGCGCGCCGTGGTCACGTTGACGGGTTCGAAGATCGCGTCCACGCCGTACTCGTCCTTCAGGCGGTAGGCCACCACGTCGAACTGCAGCACGCCGACGGCCCCCAGGATCAGGTCGTTGCTCATCAGCGGTCGGAAGAACTGCGTGGCGCCTTCTTCGGACAGCTGCGCCAGGCCCTTCTGCAACTGCTTGAGCTTGAGCGGGTCGCGCAGGCGCGCACGACGGAACAGCTCCGGGGCGAAGTTCGGGATGCCGGTGAACGACAACGACTCGCCTTCGGTGAAGGTGTCGCCGATGGAGATCGTGCCGTGGTTGTGGATGCCGATCACGTCGCCCGGCCACGCTTCGGCGGCGATCTCGCGGTCCGAGGCCATGAACGTCAGCGCGTTGGCCAGCTTCACTTCCTTGCCGCTGCGCACGTGGAAGGCCTTCATGCCAGCACTGAAACGGCCCGAGCACACGCGCATGAACGCCACGCGGTCGCGGTGCTGCGGGTCCATGTTGGCCTGGATCTTGAACACGAAGCCGGTGAGCTTGGGTTCGTCGGCCGACACCACGCGGCCGGTGGTGGCGCGCGGCTGCGGCGGCGGCGCGTGCTCGATGAAGAAGTCCAGCAGCGGCTGCACGCCGAAGTTGTTGACGCCCGAGCCGAAGAACACCGGGGTCTGCTTGCCTGCCAGGTAGGCGTCCACGTCGAACGGATGGCTGGCGCCCTGCACCAGTTCCAGTTCGTCGCGCACTTGCTGCAGCAACTCGGCGCCGATGCGCTCGGCCACGCCGGGGGCGTCGATGGACGGGAAGATGGTCGAGTCCTGGCGGGTGAAGTTGCGGCCCGGCTCGTACAGGTGCACCTCGCCGGTGATCAGGTGGATCACGCCCTTCAGGCGCTGGCCCATGCCGATCGGCCAGGTGACCGGCGCGCACTGGATGCCCAGCACGGTCTCCACTTCGTCCAGCAGCTCGATCGGGTCCTTGCCCTCGCGGTCGAGCTTGTTGATGAAGGTCATGATCGGCGTGTCGCGCAGGCGGCACACCTCCATCAGCTTGATGGTGCGCTCCTCCACGCCCTTGGCCACGTCGATCACCATCAGCGCCGAGTCCACCGCGGTGAGCACGCGGTAGGTGTCCTCGCCGAAGTCGG
>JAEWJB010000018.1 GCA_023386795.1 Pseudomonadota bacterium | reverse complement strand
CACCCGTCCCGCCCTTGTAGGAGCGGCTTCAGCCGCGACCACGGGCAAAGCCCGGCCAAGGGTTTCAGGGGCACGGGCGAGGCTACGGGAACGGATGATTTCCGGTCGCGGCTGAAGCCGCTCCTACAAGTTCGCAGGTCAACGGCAAGCTCGCGCGGCAACGGCAAGTTCGCGGGGCGCCTGCGCTACCGCGGCGCCCGGTAGCCACCCGGCACGCCCTCCGGCGAGAGCACCAGCTGCCACAGCTGCGCATGCCGGCAGCGGAAGCTCGCCATGGACCCGGAGAGGTAGAAACGCCACATGCGGCGGAAGCGCTCGTCGTAGCGCTGCGCGTCGAGCCGGGGCCAGGCAGCCTCCACGTTGTCGCGCCAGGCTTGCAGGGTGCGGTCGTAGTCGGCGCCGAAGTTGTGCCAGTCCTCCATCACGAACAGCCCTTCGCTGGCCTCGGCGATCTGCCGCGCCGAGGGCAGCATGGAGTTGGGGAAGATGTAGCGCGCGATCCACGGGTCGGTGCGGTGCCGGCTGATGTTGGCGCCGATGGTGTGCAGCAGGAACAGGCCCTCAGGCCGCAGGCAGCGGCGGGCCATCTCGAAGTAGGCGGCGTAGTTCTTGTCGCCCACGTGCTCGAACATGCCCACCGAGAACACCGCGTCGAAACGTTCGTCCACTTCGCGGTAATCCTGCAGGCGGATCTCGATCGGCAACCCGGCACACAGCTCGCGCGCGAAATGCGCCTGCTCGGCCGAAATGGTGATGCCCACGCCGCTGACGCCGTAGCGCTCGGCGGCGAACTTCAACGCCTCGCCCCAGCCGCAGCCGATGTCCAGCACGCGCTGGCCGGCGCGCAGGCCGAGCTTGCGGCAGATCAGGTCGAGCTTGGCCTCCTGGGCGGCGTCCAGGTCCTGCGCTTGCGCCCAGTAGCCGCAGCTGTAGACCAGCCGCTGGCCGAGCATCGCCTGGTAGAGGTCGTTGCCCAGGTCGTAGTGGCGGCGTCCGACCTCGTAGCTGCCGCCGCCGGCCTGCAGGTTGAACAACCGTGCGCGCAGCGCGTCGCCGATCTCACCCCAGCCATGCACGCGCTCGTCCAGGCGGGCGCGCATCAGGTGCAGCAGGAACACGTCCAGCGCGTTGGCGTCCCACCACCCGTCCATGTAGCTCTCGCCCAGGCCAAGCGAGCCCTGCGCCAGCACGCGCGCATACCAGTGCGGGTCATGGACCTGGATGTCCTGCGGCCGCTGCCCGCCAACCTCCACCCCGGCCTCGGCGAGCAGGCTCTGGACTCGGTTGCGCAGGCGCTCTGGCATGGCGGACTTCCGGCTAGGGGACGAACAGCTCGGTGTATTCGGGGGCGACCAGGGGACGCAGCACCGCGGCGGGGACGTCGGCGGTCTGCGTGCCATCCGAGTAGGGCCCCACCTGGTACGGCGGGAACACGAAGCGCAGCGCGGCTATCTTGCCAGCACCATCGAGCACCGGCACGAACTGCGCGAAATTGTCCGCCTCCGGGGCGGTGCCCTCGGCAATGGACTTGTCGGCGTTCTTCAGCAGCGCCTGCGCATCGGACGGCTCCAGCTTGTCGGCGACGGTACGCTGCGCGGCCGCATCATGCAGCTGCGTGGCCACGTACTGGCCCACCGTGCCCCAGCCGGCCGCAGTCGGGATCAGCTTTTGGGCGGTCAGCATTTCATTGCGGCCCGGCAGCCACACGAAACGCGCCACGAGGGGTTCGCCGTGCGCGCCGCCGGTGTAGCGGCTGCCATCGGCGGCGATGGCGACCAACGCCGGGGTGTCGAGCACCTGCTGGAACGCCAGCGAGAGTTCATAAGGGGCGGTCGGCTTGTCGTTGCCCAGCCCTTCCACCGCCTGCATGAGTTCGGCACGCGCCGCATCGCCGTACTGGCGCACTGCGCTGGCCAGGCCCGGGTAGCGCTCCAGGCCCGGTGGGTAACTGATGCCCACGATGTAACGCGGATCGTGCTCGATCACGTCCTTCAGCGGGCCGGCGGTGTCGGTGGCCGCCGGCGCGCTCGCCGCGGGGGTGTTGTCGATCGCCGGGGCGGCCTTGTCCGCCTGCGCCGGTTCGGCCGCCTCGCGCTGGCAGGCCACCAGGGCCGCCGCCAACACCGCCATGCCGATCCATGCCCCTGCCCCGCCCCGCGCACGCCACTGCTTCATCCTCGACTCCTCGGTCCCTATGTGTGCCGCCCGGCTCAGCCGAGCAGATCCTGCTGTTCCGGATGCCGCTGCATCCACTGCGCTGCATACGCACATTCCGGGCGCACCTTGTAGCCCCGCGCACGCGCGAAATCCAGCGCATTCCGGACCAGATTGCCGGCCACGCCGCGCCCGCCGATCTGTTCGGGCACGCCGGTGTGCACCAGCCGCATCACGCCACCGTCCAATTCGTAGTCCAGTTCACCCTGGTGGCCGTCGAGATCGACCACGAACCGCTGTGCCGCCTCGTCATGGCGGACCACTCCGGTCGCTTCGTTCATGCCCATGCACCCCCTGTCATCGGCGGCGATTGTGGGCAGCGCCGCGCGACCCCGGCGTGAAGCCGGACGCGCGAAGCCGACGCACCGCGTCACATTCGGCCCTCAAGTCACCGCCGCGGCGGCCGCTAAGACCTGCGGAAGCCCCGAAAAGGGTTGGCACGGGATTTGCGGCTTCCGTCACAAACATCGAAGGAGACGCAGGCATGAGCATCGACACCACCCCGTCGCAGCGCGATCCGGACAGCTCCCTGCTCGAGGGTCTTTTCCAACTGGTGGTCAGCGGCCACACCGGCGGCAGCGAGTTCGACCAGCTGACCCATGAGGTCTACGAGCGCCTGCTGGGCGCCTATGCCGCCGGCGAGGGCAAGGCCGGCACGGTGTTCAACCGCACCGCGGCCTGAGTTCGTTCAAGGGGGGGCCGTCCGCCCGTCGTGGCGGGCGGTTCCCCGTTCTTTCAGCTGCCCGCACCGCGCGAAAGCTGCGCGAGGAAGGCCGGCACCACACCCGGGGCCATGGCCACCAGGAACAACACGCCGAAGGCGGCGCCGGCCAGGTGCGCACTGTGGTTGATCCGGTCGCCGCCGCGGCGGTCCATCCAGATGCTGTAGCCGACGTAGAACACGGCATAGAAGATGGCCGGGATCGGGATCGGGATGAAGAACAGGTACAGCCGCGTCCACGGGTCGATCAGGATGTAGGCGAACAGCACCGCCGACACCGCCCCGGATGCCCCCAGGCTGATGTAGTTGGGGTTCTTCTGGTTCTTCAGGTAGCTCGGCAGGATCGAGACCGCCAGCGCGGCGAGGTAGAACAACGGATAGGTCAACCACGTGCCGGTGATCTGCACCATCACGTTCTCGATGGCGCGGCCGAAGAAATACAGCGTGACCATGTTGAAGACCAGGTGCATCCAGTCCGCATGCACGAAGCCGTAGGTGACCAGGCGATCATATTGGCGGCGGCGGTCGATGGCCGGCGGCCACAACACCAGGCGGTCGGCCAGCTTGCGGTTGGAGAACGCCATCCACGAGACGATGGCAGTGAGGGCGATCAGGATCAGGGTGATCATCGACGGGCTCGGGGATCAGGCAAGGCGGTAGTGGTCGACCACGCGGTAGCGGCGCGCATACAGGCCGAAGGCCAGCGCGGCCAGGAACGCGAAGCCGGCGAAGAAGAACATCAGGAAGGCGGTCTCGCTCAGGCCCGTGCCGGCGATGTGGCCGGTCACCGTGTCATTGCGCACCGCCACGTTGGACAGCAGCACCCACAGGTTGCCCACGGTGGTGGTGAGGTTCCAGAAGCTCATCACCACACCCTTCATCGAGGCCGGCGCCTGGCTGTAGGCGAACTCCAGGCCCGTGGCCGAGACCAGCACCTCGCCGAAGGTCAGCAGGGCATAGGGCAGGATCTGCCAGGCGATGTGCATCGCGTCGCCGCCGTCCATCACCACCTGGATCGCGCCGACCACCACCCACGCCAGGCCGCTGAAGGCGATGCCGGCAGTCATGCGGCGCAGTGCGGTGGGCTCGTAGCCGCCCTTGCGCAGCAATGGATACAGCACGAGGTTGTTGAACGGGATCAGGATCATCACCAGCGCCGGATTGAGCGCCTGCATCTGCGAGGCGGTGAACCAGGAGGGCATCACCATCTCGCGCCCCTGCAGCACCCAGGTCGAGGCCTTCTGGTCGAACAGCGAGAAGAACGGGGTGACCAGGGCGAAGATCACCAGCACGCGCAGCACCGCGCGCGCGCCATCCACCGCCGCGTCCGGATGCACGCCGCGTGCGCGCTCCAGCTGCCACCAGGTGCCGCCGCCGATGCCGGCCAGCAACAGCACCATCGCCAGGCACAGGCAGATCACGATGCCCAACGTATCGACGAAGGCAAAACTTGCCAGCGCCAACAGCACCGAAACCGCGGCCAGCACCAGGCCCGGGCGGCCCTGCCCCGGTGCCTTGGCCAGCAGGGCGCTGCGCACGACATGGGCGAAAGAATGCGGGTCCTTCGGCGGCAACGGCACGCGCACGTAACGGTGGCGGCCGGACCAGAACACCGCGGTGGCCACGAACATCAGCAGGCCCGGGATGCCGAACGCCCATGCCGGGCCGAGGTTCTTCAGCGCCAGCGGGATCAGCAGCGAGGCGAACAGCGAGCCGAAATTGATGATCCAGTAGAAGGCGTCGAAGGCGACCTTGGCCAGCTGCTTGTTCGACTGGTCGAACTGGTCGCCCATGAACGAGGCCACCAGCGGCTTGATGCCGCCCGCGCCCAGCGCGATCAGGCCCAGGCCGAGGAAGAAACCGTTGCGGTCGCCTTCGAACAGCGCCAGGCAGGCATGGCCGGCGCAGTAGACCAGGCTGAACCACAGAATGGTGTTGTACTTGCCGAAGAAGCGGTCGGCCAGCCAGCCCCCGAGCAGCGGGAAGAAATACACGCCGATCATGAAGCTGTGCATGATGTGCTTGGCCTCGGCTTCGCGGCCGGGCGCGGTCACCTCCTGCAGCAGCAGCGAGGTGATCAGGAACTGCACCAGGATGTTGCGCATCCCGTAGAAGCTGAAGCGCTCGCAGGCCTCGTTGCCGATGATGAAGGGGATCTGGCGCGGCATGCGCGCCGTCGCGGTGGCGGCCGGGGAAGAGGTCGTCATCGGGATGTTCTGCAGGACAAACCCCAAGCCTAACCGATCAGGCCTTTTCTTGCGGGGCAACGCCGGCCCCGGCAGCAGCCTCTCGCCGCAGTGCAGCTTGGCCCGCGCCGCCGTGTCACGTAGGCTCGCGGGTTGATCCCCCCATGGAAACCGTGGATGCGCCTGTCCGCCTTGCTGCTGTGCGCCCTCGCCTGCCCCGCGATGGCCGCGCCGACCGCCTTGACCACCGTGTCCGAGCGCAGCGGGTTTCAGGATACCGGCCGCTATGACGAGGTCATCGCCCTGTGCGATGCGTTCGCCGCGCGTTATCCCGGCGCGGTGCGCTGCCTGCAGTTCGGCACCACCCCCGAGGGCCGGCCGATGAAGGCGCTGGCCGTTTCCACCGCAGGCGCGCTCGACCCGGCCGCCATCGCCGCCAGGCAGTTGCCGGTCGTGCTGATCCAGGGCGGCATCCACGCCGGGGAGATCGACGGCAAGGACGCCGGCTTCCTGGCCCTGCGCGAACTGCTCGACGGCAAGGCGGCCAAGGGCACGCTGGACAAGGTGGTCTGGTTGTTCGTGCCGGTATTCAACGTCGACGGCCACGAGCGCTTTGGGGCCTGGAACCGGCCCAACCAGCGCGGGCCGCGCGAGATGGGCTGGCGCGTGACCGCGCAGAACCTCAATCTCAACCGCGATTACGTCAAGGCCGACGCGCCGGAGATGCAGGCCATGCTGCGCCTCGTGCAGCAGTGGGACCCGTTGCTCTACGTGGACCTGCACGCCACCGACGGCGCGCAGTTCGAGCATGACGTCTCCGTGCAGGTCGAGCCGCTGCACGCCGGCGACGCGCGGCTCGCCGGCGACGGCAAGGTGCTGCGCGACGCGGTGATGGCCGACCTCAAGCGCCAGGGCTCGCTGCCATTGCCCTATTACCCGTCTTTCGTGGTGGACGACGACCCGGCTTCCGGCTTCGAGGACGCGGTGTCGCCGCCGCGTTTCTCCAATGGCTACTTCCAGCTGCGCAACCGCTTCGGCATGCTGGTCGAGACGCACTCGTGGAAGCCGTACCCGCAGCGCGTGAAGATCATGCGCAACACCATCGTCTCGGTGCTGCAGCAGGCCGCGCGCCATGGCACGCAATGGCGCACCGATGCGCAGGCCGCCGACCGCGCCGATCTCGCCGGGCAGCCGGTTGCGCTCGACTACAAGGCCAGCGACAAGGCGCGCACCGTCGATTTCCGCGGCTATGCCTACACCCGCACGCCTTCGCCGATCTCCGGCGCGTTGATGACGCGCTACGACGAACGCACCCCGCAGGTCTGGCACGTGCCGCTGCGCGACGACGTCCGCCCCAGCGTGGTGGTCGACGCGCCGCGCGGCGGCTACGTGGTACCCGCCGCGCATGCAGCGTGGGTAGGCGAAAAGCTGCGCGTACAGGGCATCGCGTTCGCGGTGCTCGGCGACCAGGGCACGGCCCGCGTGCAGACGTTCCGCGCCGATGCGGCCGACTTCTCCGCGCAGTCGGTGGAAGGCCACCAGCGCCTGAGCGTGCAGGGCCAGTGGCGCGACGATTCGCGCGCCATCGGTGCCGGCGCGCTGTTCGTGCCCATCGCCCAGCCGCAGGCGCGGCTGGTGATGGCCATGCTCGAGCCACAGGCGCCCGATTCGCTGCTGCAATGGGGCGAGTTCAACAATGCGTTCGAGCGCAAGGAATACATGGAGGCCTACGTGGCCGAGGAAGTCGCCGAGAAGATGCTCGCCGACGACCCCGCGCTGAAGGCCGAGTTCGAACGCCGCGTGCGCGAGGATGCGGCCTTCGCCGCCGATCCGCGCGCACGCCTGGATTTCTTCTATCGCCGACACCCCAGCTGGGACGAGCGCTACCGTCTCTACCCGGTGATGCGCAGCGACCAGACGCTGCGCTGATTCCCCTTGCTTCGCCCTCCCCTTTCCAATGCAATCGCACGCCCGCCTATGAAAACGTTTTCACATTTCCTGGGATGCCTGCTGGCTTTCTCTCCCCTCCTCGCATCGGCCGCGGATGCCCCCGTATCCGCCACGCAGGCCGCAGCCCCGCAGCCGATCAGCGTGGTCACCCTCAACCTCTACCACGACCGTGAAGATTGGCCACGCCGCCGCGTGCAGATCCTGGAGACGTTCAAGCGCCTGCGCCCGGACGTGATCGCGCTGCAGGAAGTAATCCAGCGCGAAGGCCAGCAGAACCAGGCGCAATGGCTGGCCGACGCCCTCGGTTACCAGTGGCACTTCGTCAGCACCGACCCGGTCGGCAGCCCGATGCGCTATGGCAACGCGCTGCTCACCCGCCACCGCGTGCTGGGCGATGGTGAACTGCGGCTGCGCCCGCTGGACGATCACCGCACCGCCGCACGCCTGCGTGTGGATATCGACGGGCGGGTGCTGGACGTCTATGTCACCCACCTGTTCTGGGAACACACCGCCCCGGGAGCGGCGATGCGCCAGCAGCAGCTGGCCGACCTGCTCGAATGGGTGGACCGCGATTCGGCCGGCGTGCCGGTACTGCTCGCCGGCGACTTCAACGCCAGCAGCGAGGCCCCGGAACTGGCGGCGTTGAACACCGGTTTCGATGACGGATACCGCGCCGTGCACCCGGGCCGCGACCGCGCCAGCGACACCACGCTCGACCCGGCCAGTGCGCCGCCGATGCGCATCGACCACCTGTTCGCCCAGCGCGGCCGCTTCCAGGTACTGGGTAGCGAGCGCCTGTTCCAGCGGCCGGATGCCGAGGGTGTGCGTGCCTCGGACCACTATGGCGTGCTGACCACCCTGCGCCCGCTGCCACCACAGGCGAGCGCGCAGCCGTGGCGCGACCGTGCGCTGTCCCCGGACCGCCGCGCCGCGCTGCTGGTGCAGGCGATGACGCAGGACGAGAAGTTCGTGCTGATCCGCAGCTACTTCGGCATTGGCGACAAGCGCCCGCCGCTGTCGCTGGGCTCGGCCGGCTACGTGCCGGCGATCGAACGCCTCGGCATCCCCGCCCAGCAGCTGGCCGACGCCGGCCTGGGCGTCACCAATCCCGGCGGCATGCGCGCCAGCGATGTCTCCACCGCGATGCCGTCCAACCTCGCGCTGGCTTCCTCCTGGAACCGCGAACTGGCCTTCGAGGGCGGCCGCACGATGGGCCGCGAGAGCTGGCAGCAGGGGTTCAACGTGCTGCTGGCCGGCAGCGTCAACCTGCAACGCGACCCGCGCAACGGGCGCAACTTCGAATACGCCGGCGAGGATCCGTTGCTGGCCGGGCGCATCGTCGGCGAATCGATCCGAGGCGTGCAGTCCGAACACGTCGTCTCGACGATGAAGCACTACGCGATGAACGACCTGGAAACCGCGCGCAACTTCCACAGCGCGAAGATCGGCGAGCAGGCGATGCGCGAATCGGACCTGCTGGCGTTCGAGATCGCGCTGGGCATTGGCGAGCCGGGCTCGGTGATGTGTTCCTACAACCGCATCAACGGCACCTACGGCTGCGAGCACGACGAACTGCTCAACCGCATCCTCAAGCAGCAGTGGCGCTGGCCGGGCTACGTGATGTCGGATTGGGGCGGCGTGCACAGCGGCTCGAAGGCGGCGCTGGCCGGGCTGGACCAGCAGTCGGCCGGCGAAGTGTTCGACAAGGCGGTGTACTTCGATGCGCCGCTGCGCATGGCGGTATCCGCCGGCGTGGTGCCGCAGGCGCGGCTGGACGACATGGTCCGGCGCATCATGCGTGCGTTCATCGCCACCGGTGCCTTCGACCAGCCGCCGCAGCGCGGCCCGATCGACGCGCAGGCCGGCCTCCAAGCCGCTCGCCGGGTTGCCACCGAAGGCAGCGTGCTGCTGCGCAACGAGGGCGCCTTGTTGCCGTTGGCCGGTGACGTCCAGCGCATCGCGGTGATCGG
This sequence comes from Pseudomonadota bacterium, assembly GCA_023386795.1. Taxonomy (GTDB): domain Bacteria; phylum Pseudomonadota; class Gammaproteobacteria; order Xanthomonadales; family Xanthomonadaceae; genus Stenotrophomonas_A. Next base: position 16,924 of record JAEWJB010000018.1, on the reverse strand, counting down.
CGGGCACGCGGACAAGGGCGTGCTCGGCGGCGGTGGCTCCTCGGTGGTCGGCTGGACCGCACTGGGCACCAACGCGGTGCCCGGCGTGGCGCCGACCACCTGGCCGGGCCCGGTGATGTTCCATCCGTCCTCGCCGCTGCAGGCCCTGCGCGAGCGGTTCCCGAACGCGCGCATCGACTATGCCGACGGCCGCGACCGCGCCGCCGCCGTGCGGCTGGCGCGGCAGGCGCAGGTGGCGGTGGTGTTCGCCACGCAGTGGGCCGCCGAATCGGTGGACCTGCCGGACATGCGCCTGCCCGACGGACAGGACGCGCTGGTTGAAGCGGTGGCCGATGCCAACCCGCGTACCGTCGTGGTGCTGGAGACCAACGGGCCGGTGCGCCTGCCTTGGCTGTCGAAGGCGCCGGCGGTGCTGCAGGCGTGGTTCCCCGGCATCGGCGGTGGCCCGGCCATCGCCGACCTGCTCTCCGGACGGGCCAATCCATCCGGCCACCTGCCCGTGAGCTGGCCGGTGGACGAAACGCAGCTGCCGCGCCCGCACATCAACGGCCTCGGCTTCAAGCCGGCGAACAAGCCCGACGATGAGATCGACTACGACATCGAAGGCGCGCAGGTCGGCTACAAGTGGTTCGATGCGCGCGGCCTGCGTCCGCAGTTCGCGTTCGGCCATGGCCTGTCGTACACCACCTTCGCGTTCGGCGAGCTGAGCCTGGTCCGGCAGGGAGCACGCGTGTTCGCCAGCTTCGATGTTCGCAATACCGGCGCACGCGCCGGCACCGCAGTGCCGCAGCTGTACGTGCGCCTGCCCGGCGAAGCGCCGAACCGGCTGCGGCTGGCCGGCTGGCGACGGGTCGAACTGCAGCCGGGCCAGACCCGCCGCCTGGAGGTGGAACTGGAACCGCGCACGCTGGCCCGTTTCGATGTCGGCGCGCAGCAGTGGCGGATCGATGCCGGCACCTACCAGGTGACCCTCGCGCGAGCGGCCGATGCTCCCGCGGCGCAGGCCGCGCTCGAACTGCCCGCCAGCGGGGTGGCCATCGACTGCCCCGACGCACGCGCGTGCACGGCGCCTGCACCTTGACCCGTTAGCATCGCCGCATGCCCCCCCTGCACGCCCTGCACCGCATCGCCCGCTGGACCTGGCTGCCGACCCTGCTGGTCGGCGGCTGGGCACAGGCGCATTCGCCCGGCTTGCCGCTGGCGTTGCCGCCCGGCGCCGGCGAAGGCGTGTTGACGGTGGCGACCTTCAGTCTCGCCCCCGACCAGGGACGCTGGCTCGAACACCGCGACGGCATCGTGGAGGCGCTGCGCGCCCTCAAGCCCGATGTGGTTGCGCTGCAGGACGTGCAACAGACGCCGCAGATGCCGAACCAGGCCTGCTGGCTCGCCGCGCAGCTCGACTACGGCTGCAGCTTCATCAGCGCCGATCCGCCAAGCCGGCCCACCCGCCAGGGCAACGCCCTGCTGACCCGCAGGCCGGTGAGCGCCGACGCGGTCACACTGCTGCATCCGTTCGAGATGGCCAGCACCGCCGGCATGGTGCGGCTGGAAATCGACGGCCTGCCGGTCAACGCGTACGTCACCCAACTCCACGCTGGCGAGGCGCGCAGCGACGACGGCCTGATCCGCGCGCGCCAGGTGGTCAACCTGCTGCGCTGGATGGAGGTCACCGACGACGGCCTGCCCACCGTGCTGCTCGGCGATTTCGCCTGCGGGGAGAATGCCGCCGAACTGGCGGCGCTGCAGGCGCAGTACCAGGAAGCGCGTCCGCCGGCATCGCGCGAACAGGAAGGCCTCCTGCCGGACATGGCCGACACCGGCACGGCGCGCCACGACCACATCCTGCTGCGGCGCGACAGCTTCCGCGTGCTGCGGCTGGCCGCCCTGCGCCTGCCCGGCGCCGAGGGCTCGGGCGCGCGCGGGCTGGTGGCGACCGTGCAACTGCTGCGGCCCGCCGCAGCGCCGTAGAAAGACGAAAGGCCGGGCAAGCCCGGCCTTCGTCATCGCGCGGTGGCGAGGATCAGGCGATCGCGGCCTGGTAACGACGCTCGACTTCGTTCCAGTCGACCACGTTGTAGAACGCGCCGATGTATTCCGGGCGACGGTTCTGGTACTTCAGGTAGTAGGCGTGCTCCCACACGTCCAGGCCCAGGATCGGCGTGTTGCCTTCCATCAGCGGGCTGTCCTGGTTGGCGGTGCTTTCGACCACGACCTTCTTGTCCGGGGTGACGCTCAGCCAGGCCCAGCCAGAGCCGAAGCGGCTGATCGCCGCCTTGGTGAAGGCTTCCTTGAACTTCTCGAAACCGCCGACGTCGCGCTCGATGGCCTTGGCCACTTCGCCCACCGGCTCACCGCCGCCGTTGGGCGACATCACCGTCCAGAACAGGGAGTGGTTGGCGTGGCCGCCGCCGTTGTTGCGCACCGGGCCCTGCAGGTTTTCCGGCAGCGACTTCAGGCGCGAGACCAGTTCCTCGACCGGCAGGTCGGCGTACTCAGTGCCTTCCAGCGCGGCGTTGACGTTGTTGATGTACGTCTGGTGGTGCTTGGTGTGATGGATTTCCATCGTCTGCGCGTCGATGTTCGGCTCGAGCGCGTCGTAGGCGTAGGACAGCTTGGGGAGGGTATAGGCCATGTGTGGATCTCCTTGACTCGTTTCGTCCGCGGCATCGCGGGCGTTGCGTTGACAATGTTAAGGATGCGGCGCGCGCTTACCAAGTGCGGGCATTGGGAGGGATCGTCCCACCGGCCCGGCGACCGCCGCCGCAAGGGACGCCACCATGCCGCAGTCCCCGGTTACCCCGGCGTGAATCGCGTGTCGCGCCGGTGTCCACCCGGCGCGCGCATGCGCATACTCTGTGTGCCCCGAGTGCAGGAAGCCGTTGGAGATGATGCGCAAACCCGCCCTGCTGGTCCTGGCCCTGCTCGTGCTGATCGGCGGGCTGTGGTGGCTGCGCCAGGCGCAGCAGCCGCACCCGCAGTTCGCCCCGTCGATCACCGGCCAGACCGCCCCGGCGCCGGCGCCGCCGCGGCAGGCGCAGCGAGCCATCGAAGGCCTGCCGCCGTTCCTGCCGGACGAAGCGCGCCAGACCATCGCCCTGGTCCAGCGCGGCGGGCCGTATCCGTACAACCAGGATGGCAGCGTGTTCGGCAACCGCGAGGGCCGGCTGCCGCAGCGCCCGCGCGGCTATTACCGCGAATACACCGTCGATACACCCGGTCTCTCGCACCGCGGCACGCGGCGCATCGTCACCGGCGGCGACCCGGTGGAGATCTGGTACTACAGCGACGACCACTACGAGACGTTTCGCAGTTTCAGCGTCCCGGCGCGGAGCCCCTGATGGCCGCGCACTTCGACCTGGATCTGGGCGACCCGGGACAATCCGGCGTCTACCGCATTGCCCCGGAAGCGCTGGACACCATGGCCGCGTTGGCACGCGATGCCGGCCTGCGCGTGCTGCGCGTGGACCTGGCCGGCTGCGCGAGCAAGCGCACGCTGCTGGCGCGCCTGGCCACGCAGCTGGATTTCCCGCATGGCAGCGGCATGAACTGGGACGCGCTGTCGGACAACCTGCGCGACCTCTCGTGGCTGCCGGCGCAGGGCTATGCCGTGCTGCTGGAAGCGGTGGATGCGCTGCGCGCCGGTGCCGCCGAGGATTTCCACTTCCTGCTGGACATCCTCGACGAAGCGGCCGTGGCGTGGGCAAACGAGGGCGTGCCGTTCGTGGCGTTCGTGAGCCTGCAGGAGGAGGAAGGCGCCGGCTGAGCAGCCGGGTCGCCTCTACTTGCCCTGCTGCTGCGCCCGCTCCTCCACCTTGGCCTCGCGCAGCTGCTGTTCGGACACCTTCAACGCCTTGACGTCCAACGGCCGGATCGTCTGGATCCGGCAAGGCAGGCGAATCGAGCGCGTGCCGCCCAGCACGATCACGTCATCGAACTTCGCCGACACCCGGCCCATCATGTTGGTGATCGAGATCGCCGGCGCATAGTCCAGGTCGTTGCACGGCCCGGCGAATTCCAGCAGGTAAGCCGTCCCCGGCTTGGTCCATACCGCCAGGGCGCTGTCGCCGAGGTTGGTCCAGCCATTGAGGCTGTTGAAATACTGGAAATCCCGCACCGGGGCGCCGGCATGGGCGCGGTAAAGGGCCAGGCGCTCGTCGTCGCTGATGCGGCCGCTGGCGCAGCCGGCCAGCCCGCCGGCGAAGGTGGCGGCCAGCACCGCCAGGGTGAGTACTCGCTTCATTGCCGCCACCTCGAAGGGACTGCCGCCATCTTGCCGCGTTGCATGCGCGGCGGCGCATGCCCTGCCCCCGCCCGTTCAGCGCCGGCAAGGACTTGCCGGCCGCCGGGTCACTTCGTCACTTCGCCGCCGGCGGTTCGGCCAGCGGACGCACGTAGGTCAGCAGGCTCACCAGCAGCTTGCCCGGCTCCTCCCACGGCATCATGTGCGCGGAGTGCTCGAACCACACGCCCTGCTTCATCGGCGCGCGCACCCTGGCCAGCCACTGCGCGGTCGGTTCGGAGGGCGTGGTGTAGTCATGGCGGCCCATGAACATCAGCACCGGGATCGGGAACTCGCGCACGCCGGTGAAATCGACGCCGAGGAACTCCGGCAGCACGCGGCCCAGGGTGAAGACGTTGCCGGCATCGATCGCGCAGCGCGCGGCATCGTCGTACTCGGGCGAGAGCTGCGGACCGTTGAAGAAGTAGTCGGAGGTATCGCGGTAGGCCGTCATGCCACCGTAGTACTGCGCCCACTTGCGGGCACTGACGATGCGCTCGCGGGTGATCGGCGTGTTGCCCGGATACGGGGCGATGGAAGCCAGTTCCTTTTCGGCCTCGACGTTGTGGTGCGCCTTGGCCTGTGCCACCGCGTAGTCGTAGCTGATGCGCTCGTTCTCGCGCACGTTGACCACCTGGCCCACGCCCACGTAGGCGTAGAACAGGTCCGGGCGCTTGAGCGCGGCGCGCATCGAGACGATGGTGCCCCAGCTGTGGCCCATCAGGATCACCTTGGGCTTGTGGTAGCGCTGGCGCACCGCCTCGGCGATGGCGATGGCATCGTCCACGTAGCGATCGATCTGCAGCGTATCGGCGATGGCCTGCGGCGGGTTGTCGGCGAAGGTCTTGCCCGAGCCGCGCTGGTCGTAGGTGACCATCGTGAAGTATTCCTCCAGCGGGCGCTGGAACTGCCACAGCGTCGGGGTCAGCGGAGAGGCCGGGCCGCCATGCACGAACAACACCACCGGGTTGTCGCGGTCCTGACCGCGCGCGGTAACCCACTGCGCGATTCCGCCGGCGGGCTGCGCCCAGGATTCCTGCACGCCGTTGGGCGTGGAGATGCGCTCCAGGTCGGCCACCACGGCGCGCGCCTTGCCGTACTGCGCGGCAGTATCCGGGCACGACTCGGCTGCCTGCACGGGGCCACACAGCAGCACCATCAGCCCGATCACCCAATGCTTGCCCATCTCCCCCTCCCTCGTTGGCTGGCGTATGGGAGACAGGCTATCGGGCGCGAGCGGGCGCCGGAATAGGCAAGAGGTCGTGTCCGCCCGGCGGACAACGCGGACAGCGGGCGGACGCCGGGCTGGTGCGTGGCGTCCGCATCCCGTAACGTTCGCCAGTCCCGTTCCGGTAGCCCACATGGCCGACCATCTCCAGCGCAGTCTCGCCAACCGTCACCTGCAGCTCATCGCCATCGGCGGCGCCATCGGCACCGGGTTGTTCATGGGCTCGGGCAAGACCATCAGCCTGGCCGGCCCGTCGATCCTCTTCGTCTATCTCATCATCGGCGCGATGCTGTTCTTCGTGATGCGCGCGATGGGCGAGCTGCTGTTGTCGAACCTGGAGTACAAGTCCTTCATCGACTTCTCCACCGACCTGCTCGGGCCCTGGGCCGGCTTCTTCTGCGGCTGGACCTACTGGTTCTGCTGGATCATCACCGCCATCGCCGACGTCATCGCCATCGCCGCGTATGCGCAGTTCTGGTTCCCCGGCCTGGCCCCCTGGATACCCGCCGTGCTGTGCGTGCTGTTGCTGCTCACGCTCAACCTGGCCACGGTGAAGTTGTTCGGCGAGATGGAATTCTGGTTCGCGCTGATCAAGATCGTCGCCATCGTCGCGCTGATCGTCACCGGCGTGGGCTTGGTGGCCTGGGGCTTCCAGTCGCCCAACGGCAGTGTCGCTTCGGTGGCCAACCTGTGGAACGACGGCGGCTGGTTCCCGATGGGTATCGGCGGCTTCTTCGCCGGTTTCCAGATCGCGGTGTTCGCCTTCGTCGGCATCGAGCTGGTCGGCACCACCGCCGCCGAGACCGCCGACCCCGAGCGCAACCTGCCCAAGGCGATCAACTCGATCCCGGTGCGCATCATCATCTTCTACGTGCTGGCACTGGCCGCGATCATGTGCGTCACGCCGTGGCGCGAGGTGGTGCCGGACAAGAGCCCGTTCGTGCAGCTGTTCGTGCTGGCCGGCGTGCCCGCGGCGGCCAGCCTGATCAACTTCGTGGTGCTGACCTCGGCCACGTCCTCGGCCAACAGCGGCATCTTCTCCACCAGCCGCATGCTCTACGGCCTGGCCGAGGAAGACCACGCGCCCAAGGCGTTCTCCAAGCTCTCGCGCGCGGCGGTGCCGGCGCGCGGGCTGCTGTTCTCCTGCCTGTGCCTGCTGCTGGGCGCGATGCTGGTGTACGTCATCCCGAACCTGGTCACCGCCTTCACGCTGGTCACCACGCTGTCGGCGGTGCTCTTCATGTTCGTGTGGTCGCTGATCCTGTGCGCGTACATCGCCTACCGGCGCAAGCGCCCGGAGCGCCACGCGGCCTCGAAGTTCAAGCTGCCCGGCGGCGTGTTGATGTGCTACGTGGTGCTGGCGTTCTTCGCCTTCGTGATCGTGCTGCTGACCCTGCAGCCGGACACCCGCCAGGCGCTGCTGGCCAGCCCGGCGTGGTTCCTGATCCTGGGCATCGGCTACCTGTTCAAGCGCAAGCGGGCGGGCGGCGCGGCGTAAGCGGCCTGAACGCGGAAAGACGCAAAGCCCGGCCATTGGCCGGGCTTTTCATTTTGGGCGCAGGCACATTGGCCGGTCCGGTGGACAAGCCGCGTTGGCGAGGGTGTGAGCGGCGGACGGCCCCGTGGAGGCGGGGCCCGCGCGCCGCAAGGAGCACGGAATCGCCCAGGAGAAAGTCCATGTCCCAGTTTCTGATGGTGGCCGTCGTCGGCCTCATGCTGTTGCTGCCGTTGCTGCCCGCCTCGGCGATCTTCTACCTGCTCAAGACGCGCCAGGAGCGCCTGAAGGACCGTGCCCCGGGCCTGGCCAGCGGCGTGTTCAACGTGCTCGGCTTCAAGATGAGCTTCGAGGCGGCCGGCTCGACGGCGACCTATCTCACCCTGCTCGGGTTTGCGACCTTCCTGTTCCTGCACATGGAGGCGCTGGACCGCCACGAGCGCGACAAGGACAAGCAGGACGCGTGGCTGGTGCAGATCCCCGTGCTGATGAAAGACGCCAGCGGCAAGGACATCGCACCGGGCAGCTACGAATACAGCCAGATCAAGGCTTCGGTGACGCCTTATTCGGTGCTGCGCGCCAACAAGCTTTCGCTGTGGGTGACACGGCAGGATGGCGCGTTTCCCGCGCTGAACCTAGAGGTCTCCGGCACGCCGCCGAAGGTGGTGGACCTCAACGACAGCACCATCGCCCAGGTCCAGGACGGCAACCGCATCGTCGTGCAGCCAGCCACCATCAACTTGCTGGCGCCCTACAACGTTTCGGGAGGCGGGGTGCCGGTGGTCGGCACGGCAGCGCCGCCCTCCCCGGCGCCGGCCGCCGCGCCGGCCGCCACCACGGTGGCCGGACTGGCCACGCCGCAGGTTCCGGGGGCGGCGCAATGAAAGGGACTTTCTGGGCGGGCGTGGCGGCGCTCGCGCTGTGGCTGGCCGCGGGCATCGCACAGGCGGCGCAGGTGCGCGGACGGGTGGATTTCTACGGGCCTTCGGGCGTATTCCCGATGGTCAATGCGCAGGTCGCCCTGTGCGCCGCGCCGGGCGCCTGCCCGGCGGCCACCGTCACTGGCGCCGATGGCATGTATTACCTGCAGGTTCCGCCGGGCAACTACCAGCTCGTCATCAACGGCATGACCAAGCAGCAGTTGCAGGTGCCGGACGTGCCGCTGTTCGACGTGGCGCCGCTACCGGGAAACCGCTGAGCCTCAGATCGCCTCGCACTTGAGGCGATGCAAGGCGGTGCCGGCGATGGCGGGAAACATCTTCGGCTCACCGAAAGCGCGTGCCGCCAGCATCGCGCCATGCACCGTGGCCATGAAGGTGCGCGCTTCGGATTCGGGCGGGTCGGCAATCGCCATCACTCCGTGCGCCACGCCATCCTCGATGACGGAGCGCAGCCAGGCGGTGAGATCGGCGAAATGGCCGCGCACTTCCTGCGCCACTTCCTCCGGCAGCGCGGCGAGTTCGCCGGCCAGCAGCGCGCAGATGCAGATCGGATGCTGGGTCGAGGCGATGCAGTCGGCCCAATAGCCGCAATAGGCTTCCAGCCGCGCGACCGGATCGGGCACGTTTGCGGACAACGCGGCCATGCCCCGCGCGGCGTCCGCCCGGTAACGCGCGACGACCGCCTGCACCAGCGCGGCCTTGCTGGCGAAGTGGTGGTGGATGCTCGGCTTGCTGATGCCGACGACCTGCGCGATGTCGGCATAGCTGAAACCGTTGTAACCCCCGACGGCGAGGAACTCGGTGGCACGGCGAACGATTTCCTCGGCCTTGGGCGACAGGGCCGGCATCGCGTCCGCGAGGGACTCGGTCATGAAAACTCCACGGAATCAGGGGGCGGCGCGACGCCGCAGCGAAACGACCTGCCATGTTAGCCCGACCACCAGCGCGACCAGCAGGCCGCCTTGGGTGCCGAGCAGCAGCGGGTCTTTCAGGTCGGTCACGAACGGATGGCCGGCAGGCAGGCGGCGCAGGGTTTCGGACACGGTGGGCAGCATGAGCAGGAACACGCTGATGCTCAGCGTGATGGTCTCCACGTAACCACGGGCGCGGGGCGAGAGCGGCAGCCGGTATGCGCCGTAGCCGAGGAAGAGCATCGCCAGGGTGACCGCGCCGATGACGACGCTCACCGGCTGATGCGCGATGAGGAACACCGAGGAGGCGCCGATGAGCATGAACCAGAAATAGGCCCGGCCAGCCGGCGTGCGCGGGGTGATGCGGCCATGGCGCAGGAGCATGTACGCGGCCAGCGGAATGGCGGGCAGGCTGCCAAGGGTGTGCAGCCAGCCGAGGGGGGAGATGCCGAGCATGGTGGGTCCAGGGTCGATGCGGGCGGCTAGCCTACCTACTAGTAGATAGACACGTCAAGCGGCAGATTCCCTCACATGCAAAAGCGCTGGCGTACCAGGATCGCGTCGGCGATCTGCTGCCGCTCTCCTTCGCTCCGGTAAGTCGAAGGGCCGGAGTCCGCCAGCCGTCTAATGGCCGGACACGGGTCGTCGGTATAACCCGGCGGCCAGAGCCCCACCAGCTTTCCAAAGTCCCGGACGATCTGTCTTGCAGTGACGGGCGCTCTCATCCGGAAGCGCTCGGGTGGGGCGACCCAGCGCGCACCTGCCTTGGAATCGGAAAAAATATCCGCCTGAAACATCTCGGGCCGCCGCGGCAAGAGCGCGATGTCAGGAACACGTGTATCGAGCGGCTCGCGCGTATGGCCCGATACAGCGTTCGTGGCGGGGTCCGAGACGGGTGAATCCCGTTGCACCGGAGCCGCCGTCGACGTTCGACGCTTCGCGGGCTTGGCGGCAGCAGCACTTCGCACTTCTTCCGGTCGCGCAGGTACCAGCGGGACACGTTCAAGGTAGGAAAGCTCCAGCGTCAGAGTACGCGAAGGATGGAGGCCAAAATCAGCTCGCCGGAACAACCACATTGCCAGGAGCAAATGGAACAACAGGACGATTGACCACGCGAAAGTGGCTTCCAACAGGCGTTTGTGCTCACCCACGACGCGGCGCACAGTTCATGGTCTCTTCTGCTGCAGGACGCGCAGCCGTGGATCCTGAAGGCAAAGTTCGATCTGCGCGGAAAATCTCGTGGCATCAAACCGATGAAGTCTTCCCTGTGAGCCAAAGTGGCTGGAGGCGTACTGCCAGTACAGGTACTGGGCATCCATGAGCTGGTCCAAGGCAGCAAACAGATCACGCGTAACCCGGAAATCACGAACTACTTCGTCAAACTTGCCAAAGTTCCGAGGAAGCGCTTCGCCCGCGTCGATCGGGCTACCGAATCGGCTTTCGAAGGCGCCCAGTGGCTTCGGCATTGACACGACCGGCAGCAACAGCGCCCCTGTTTTCCTTGTCAGATAGGCTGCTCCCATGGCGGCCTGACGTAGACCACCCGCGAAGGGAACGGGATACGTTGGAGTTCCCGGGCCATATACGTCGGGCAACAGCACGACAACGCACCCTTCGCGTAGTGCCTTGACGGCGCGCCGGATTCCTCTCGGGCCGTTATGCAAAACCTCAAGCGTGCCATCATCAAAAATCCTGCCAGCCAGTTCATCGAACCGGGCGTTACCGGCATGCACCCCGGGATCTTCGTAAAACACCGATACGCGACACCTTCCGTCCAGCTGCCTGGCCATCGCCAGTATGGAATCCACGAAACAGCCAAAGTGCGGAATGGCCACCAACAGCCCGCGCCCTGCATCCACCGCCTCAAAGAGTGCCGAGTAGCTGGAGACGTCCCTACGATGACAGGATCGGCCAAAAGACTGGCGATCCATTCTTCGCCATCGACATTGATCGAAGATAGAACGGAGCCTCCAGCCATAGAATTTCATCCAGCCCCCGTCCCCCAATGCCATCGCCGCACACAGCGCGTGCACAGAGGGTTTGTCCAGCCGGATGCCCAGGGCAGGCTCAATAATGGGAAGCCGCATTGCAGTCGCGCCCTGGTTCCCCACCCACCTGCCCGCCCTCGTAGATTCTGGTCATCGCCGCAAGCACCTGCGCGTCACCAACGGATTTCGAATCACCTGACAGCAGGAAATCCATGACTGACGACTTCAGGGTGCGGATGCAAAAATCCGCGAATGCTAGGCGGAAGCTGGCTGATCGCCAAGGCTGAAGCGCGCCAACCAACCAGCGCCCTTCAAACTGCGAGCAGGCTTCGAAATGACGGCAGATGACCCTAATGGCCTCCTCGTCGCTTGATGATGCATCGAGTTGATGAAACTGAGTGGACTCGGCCGTGTCCCAAAGCCGAAATCCACAGTGCTTGGCCAGCAGCATCTCCGTGACCGGGATATGCATGACACCCTCCGGCGTCTCGATGCCCAGTGACGCATAGCGTGGCTCGACACACTGGTCAGCAAAGGAAACAAGCAGCATGTCTCCCGCGAATCCAGGCGCAGTTGCACGCCGAAGCAATTCATGGGGCTCGACCATGTCAACGCGATCTGCGAGATGTTCACGGCAGACTGTCGCATTCCCCATCACCGTCACGGTAACGTCCTCGTGTTCGCTCAGACAGCGCAACGACGATGGAAGCGAAGGAACCAACAACAGGTTTCGTCCGCTCGTAAGCCTGTGAATGCCACGATTCAACCGTCTTTCGATTCGACGCTCCGCGAGGCGGATAGACAACATCGCATCACCCTTCCTGAGTTGCCGTGTACGTTCCTGGCAAACCGAGCCCCATGCCGACCGCATATGCGAGTGTCCGCCACACCCACCCCGCCTGCATGGTCCGCGCTGCTGGCCCGCCCGGGCCAAGCTTCTCACGAGCGCTACCAGTCGCAGCGACAGATGTCACAGGTGGTCGGCTGTTGCTCTGGACCGGATATGTCCACCAGCCCGCCAAGCTCAGCGACAACTTGAGAGGCCGCACTCATCGATTCCTGCAGGAAAAGCAGACCTGCGACTGACAACTCTGATAGCGACGAAAAATCCATGATCCAGCTCCGGTGTGTTGCGCCCAGTGCGCACGGCCAGCCTCCGACAACATCCTCGACGGTTCAATCGAATAACTGCATGAGAAGCGGAGGGTGTTGGTGTAGTTCGCCTCGCGTTCCGCAGCCCAGGCCAAGTATTTTTTCTTAGACACCCTAGTGGATCTGCTGCTGAGGGCGAGTCGGTTCATCGGGCGAGTGACGTCCCCGATGTAGCGGAAAGTGCAAACGCTGCGTGATCGCGATGCGGCTCTGCGCACGCTCAAGCTGTAGCGAACGGTGCGCAGTGGCCGCGCACGTGCTCCTATCAGGCACGAAGGCTTCGTGCCAGCTGCCGCCTGCGCGCCATGTCCCTAGCCGATATCGTCCTCGACACCCTGACCGGATTCACCGGCCGTCAGGCCATGGCCAGCACCTACGGCGTCAGCGGGAAAGGCGCACGATACGGCTAGCGGCCTTAATCTTGATGGGCCGCACCAGCAGCCTTGGCGCCCATCGACTTGAGGATGCTGTCGGCGAGTTGCGCCTCCGAAAGCAACTCGTTGCGGTAGCCGCCGATCAAGCGTTTGGAGTCTTCCTCGGGCAACCCTTCGGCCATGGCCTCCGTAAGTAGCTAATACGCGAGATCTTTCTCCATCGCCTGGATAACGTATTTCAATGCCCCGCGTGGATCATCGTTCTCGCGAGAAGCGATGGCGAGCGCTAGAGCGATCAACAACGTGTGCGCAACGTCGGAGCCTGCCTGCTCCACCGGGTCGTTCATCTTGGCTACGAATGCTCCTTGCTTTGGGATAGACCGGCATCATAGCGACACGCCAAATGGCGAGGCTTGGCTGCACCACCTGGACGGTGTGCGAGCTGCCCGACTAGGAGGACACGCTCGAAGTATCCTCTGTGCATGGACCTCGAGACTTACATCAAGACCTCTTCGAGCTGGCTGATTGATTGCATGATGTCGCACGATCTTGCGGAGGCGGCGCTCAAAACTATCGATCCTGACTTCCAGCCGCCTGAGCGCCCGCTCACATGGGAACAGGGCCCGGTACTGGTTCCTAAGGTCACAACCCCCATCTCTCGCACGGCTTTCCCGCTCGTCCTTTACCACAGCAAGCAGATGGGACGCGCCGAGCACTTGATCCATGGCCAGCCCGTGCGGCTCTCGCCAGGGGAGACCATGAAGGTCCCCCTCACGGACCCCACGACTCCTCGCGCCGGCGGGATTATTGCGCGGGCGGGGATCATCACCCAGTTCGAGCTTTGGAGGGATTTTGTTGCTCCATTGGGCTACCCATTCAACCGCAAGAGGGCAAAATCCCATGAGTTCGCCGATCCGGATGAGCAGCGCCTTCTGCTTTCCCTAATTGACACCCGAAACGAGATGACGCACGAGCCGGCTCTCCACAACGATCCCGACGCTAGGCGCTTGGTCGACTACACCAACGAATGCCATCACATGGCGAGGTGGGCCGCTGCTTGGGCTCAGAACAGGAGCGCCTGATCCCGGTTTATTTCGGTGTAATCGTGCCGGAAAAACCTGGGTATTTGAGGAAACCGGAGGAAACACGGCCACCTCTGAAATGCGCACAAAACAGCTTGTTTTGAGGCTTTTAGATGGTGGCCGGGGAGGGAATCGAACCCCCGACACGGGGATTTTCAATCCCCTGCTCTACCAACTGAGCTACCCGGCCATCCGTCGCAAGCAGTGCTGCGTTGCGAGGACGCGCATCATAACGATGCCTGCGGTTTTGGGCAAGCCTTGGCAGCGAAGAAATCCATGCGCCCAGGAAATCGCGGGAAAAACCGCGCTTTCCCGCGACTTCACGCCACCTGACCGCGCCCCTGCCTAGCCTTCGCTGCCAACCGCCGGAGGAACCCGATGCCCCGTACCACCGCCATCCTGACCACCTTGCTGCTCGCGCTGGCCGCCTTCGTCGCGTCCATGCCCGCGCATGCCGCGCGCCACGAGCCGCCGGTTACCTCGGTGCCGCAGCTCGATCTCTCCCGCTACGCGGGCACCTGGCACGAGATCGCCCACCTGCCCGTCTCCTTCCAGAAGAAGTGCCAGGGGGAGATCACCGCGCAGTACACGCTGCGCGACGACGGCAAGGTGGGCGTGCGCAACCGTTGCCGCGTCGCCGATGGCGGTTTCATCGAGGCCGAAGGGGTCGCGCGCCGGGTCGAAGGCCATCCGGGCCGGCTCGAAGTGCGCTTCGCCCCCGACTGGCTCGGCTGGGTGCCGCTGGTGTGGGCCGATTACTGGGTGATCGCGCTAGACCCGGACTACCAGTGGGCCGTGGTGGGCGACCCGGGCCGCCGCTACCTGTGGATCCTCTCGCGCTCGCCCAGCATGCCGCGCATGCAGTTCGAACAGCTCAAGGCCCGCGCCGCGGCCATGGGCTATGACCTCGAACCGCTCATCCTCGCCACACCGCTGGAGTGACGCACCGCCGCAACGCCCCTGCCATACGGCGTAGTATGCTTTAGCCCGGTTCCAACGATTCCGAGGTGGGCAATGCAGGGACGTATGCGTCCGCGCGCGTGGCGCTTGGTCGCCACGCTGGCGATGGTGGCCGCGGTGCTGGGCCTGGCTTCATGCAGCAGCAACGTGCGCCGGGTCTCCGAACCGGCGGTGAGCATCCAGCAGTTGACCGTGCGCGCCGATGGCAGCTGGTCGCTGGAACTGCGCCTGCAGAACTACAGCTCCATTCCCATGCAGTTCGAAACCGTCGCGCTGGACGTCAGTGTCGGCGGCGAATCGGCCGGCCACCTGCAGCAGGCGGTGAACTATTCCATCGGCCCGGAGACCGCCGATGTGGTCACCGTGGCGATGCAGCCCACCTCCACCGCGAAGATCGTCGTCGCCGACGTGCTCGCGGGCGGCCGCGCCCTGCCCTACGAACTCAAGGGCACGGTGACGGCCACGCCCGAAGACAAGAAATCCCGCCAGTTCGAGGTCAGCGGCCGCAACACGCTGAACCCCGCGCCCGGCCTGAGCGGCGTGCTGCGCTGACGCACGCGCCTGCCTTCCCTCCTTCGCATTTCGATTCCCGCAGGTTCCCCATGAGCAGCTATACCGCCCCCGTGGCCGACATCCGTTTCGCCCTGCACGATGTGCTCGGCGCCCCAGCCCTGTTCCAGCGCCTGGGCCTGAGCGAGGCCACCGCCGACATCATCGACGCCGTGCTCGAGGAGGCCGCGCGTTTCAGCGGCACCGTGCTGGCACCGCTCAACAGCGTGGGCGACGAGATCGGCTCGGTGTTCGACAAGTCCACCGCCGCGGTCACCACGCCGCCGGGCTTCAAGCAGGCCTACGACCAGTTCGTCGAAGGTGGCTGGACCGGCCTCACCGCCGCGCCGGAATTCGGCGGCCAGGGCCTGCCGCACACGCTGGGCGTGCCACTCAACGAAATGGTCAATGCCGCCAACCTGGCATGGGGCAATTTCCCGCTGCTCTCGCACGGCGCGGTGGAAGCGCTCAAGCACCACGGCGAGGCATGGCAGCAGGAAGTGTTCCTCAAGCCGCTCATCGAAGGCCGCTGGACCGGCACCATGTGCCTGACCGAACCGCACTGCGGCACCGACCTGGGCCTGCTGAAGACCCGCGCCGAACCCAATGCCGACGGCAGCTATTCGATCACCGGCACCAAGATTTTCATCACGGCCGGCGAGCACGACCTGACCGACAACATCGTCCACCTCGTGCTGGCCAAGCTTCCCGATGCGCCGCCCGGGCCGAAGGGCATCTCGTTGTTCGTGACGCCGAAGTTCAAGGTGGCGCGCGATGGCACGGTGGGCGAGCGCAACGCGCTGGCCTGCGGTTCGATCGAACACAAGATGGGCATCAAGGCGTCGGTGACGTGCGTGATGAACTTCGACGGTGCGCAGGGCTACCTCGTCGGCCAGCCGCACAAGGGCCTGCAGGCGATGTTTACGATGATGAACACCGCGCGCCTGGGCGTGGGCCTGCAGGGTATTGGCCTGTCCGAGCGCGCGTATCAGAACGCGCTGCGCTATTCGCGCGAACGCCTGCAATCTCGCTCGTTGTCGGGCGCGAAGTTCCCGGACAAGCCGGCCGACCCGATCATCGTGCAGCCGGACGTGCGCCGCATGCTGCTGACGATCAAGTCGCTCACCGAAGGCAGCCGCCTGCTGGCGCTGCATGCGGCCACGCTGATCGACGTGGCGCACCACGCGCAGGACCCGGCCGAGCGCGAGCGCGCCGATACGCTGGTGAGCTTCCTGACACCGATCTCCAAGGCCTGCCAGACCGAATGGGGCATCGAGAACACCTATCACGCCCTGCAATGCTTCGGCGGCCATGGTTATATCCACGAGCACGGCATGGAGCAGCTGGCGCGCGATGCGCGCATCACCACGCTGTACGAAGGCACCACCGGCATCCAGGCGCTGGACCTGATGGGCCGCAAGACCGCCGCGAGCCAGGCGGCGGGATTGAAGCTGTTCCTGGCCGAGATCGAGGCATTCGCGCGCGAGCACGAGGGCGATGCAGCGCTGGCCGAGTTCATCAAGCCGTTGCGCGACCAGGCCAGCGAGTGGGCGATGCTGACCCGCGAAGTGCTGGAGCGTGCGGCGCGCGACCCGGAAGAGATCGGCGCGGCGAGCTACGACTACCTGTTCTATTCCGGGTACGTGGTGCTGGCGTACTGGTGGGCCCGCAGCGTGGCGGCCTCGCGCGGGAAGGACGCGAAGCTGGCCACGGCCAAGCTGGAGACGGCGCGGTTCTACTACGCGCGCATCCTGCCGCGCACGCTGGCACATGCGGCGCACATCCGCAGTGGCGCCAAGCCGCTGATGGCGCTGGACGAGGCACTGTTCGGCTGAGCCTGGGGGGCGGCCTGGCCGCCCTTGCTCTTGGGGGCGCGGTTCCCACGCTCCCCCGACACCCCTGTAGGAGCGGCTTCAGCCGCGACCGGAAATCCTGCGAGCCGGCTGGTGCCCGCAGGCCTGCCAC
>JAEWJB010000015.1 GCA_023386795.1 Pseudomonadota bacterium | reverse complement strand
GCCATCGATCACGCGGCCTCCAGTCCCGCCACCGCCCGGGCCACTACCGTCTCCAGCGGCGCATCGATATCCACTGCCACCACGTCCGGTTCATCGGCCGGCGGCTGCAGCGCATCGAACTGGCTGTCCAGCAACGTCGCCGGCATGAAGTGCCCCTCGCGCGCACCCAGCCGCCCCGCTATCACCGCAGGCGTGCCATGCAGGTACACGAAGCGCATCGGCACGCCGCTGGCCCGCAGCCGGGCGCGATGCGCCTTTCGCAGCCCCGAGAACGCCAGCACCACCGACTCCCCGCGCGTGACGCACTGCCGCAAAGCCTGGCCGAGCGCATCCACCCAGGGCTCGCGCTGCGTATCCGTCAGCGGCTCGCCACGCGCCATCTGCGCCTTGGCTTCGACACTGTGGAAATCGTCCGCGTCCAGCAACAGGAAGCGGTAATGCGACGCCAAGGCCTGCGCCACCGTGCTTTTGCCGCTGCCCGAGACGCCCATGACCACGATCGCAAAGGCAGGGGCATCGGAGGCAGCAGTCATCATCTTGGCTCGTTATAGGTACAGATCAATTTTTCATGCGACGGCCATGGGCGCGGCCGATGGTGTAGCGTCGGCATCCTCGCACGCCCCGTGCTGTTCCGCACCCGGTCCGCCCATGCCTCCAGCGCAGGAAAACGCCCCACGCTCCGCCCCGCCGCTGCGCGAGAAAGCCGCGTACGCGTTCGGTGATTTCGGCCTCAACCTGTACTGGGCCAGCATCTCGGCGTTCCTGCTGATCTTCTATACCGACGTGATGATGCTGCCGGCCGCGGCGGTGGGCACGTTGATCCTGGTCACCAAGCTGGGCGACGCCATCGCCGACCCGTTGATGGGCATGCTGGCCGACCGCACCCGTACACGCTGGGGCCATTTCCGCCCATGGCTGCTGTGGGGTGCGTTGCCGATGGCCGCCACCGGCGTGCTCGCCTTCACCGTGCCCGCGCTGGCCGCGGACATGCGCCTGCTGTGGGCGTACGTGACCTTCTCGCTGATGATGCTGGCCTACACCGTGGTCAGCATCCCGTATTCGGCGCTGTCCGGCGTCATCACCGCCGACGGCCAGCAGCGCACCGTACTGGTGAGCCTGCGCTTCATCGCCGCCTTCGCCGGAACCACGTTCGTCAACTACGCCACGCTCGACCTCGTCGCCGCGTTGGGGCAGGGTGACGCGGCCGCCGGCTGGCAGCGCACCTTGATGCTGTATGGCGCCATCGCCGTGGTGTTGTTCGCGTGCGTGTTCGCCTTCGTGCGCGAGCGCGTGGTGCCGTCGCCGACCCAGCGCACGCCGTGGCGGCAGGACGTCGCCGATCTGCTGCACAACCGGCCCTGGCTGGTGCTGTTCGTGCTGGCGCTGGTCATCATGGTGACCATCGTGATGCGCGGTGGCGCGGGCGTTTACTATTTCAAGTACTACCTGGGCCGGCCCGATCTCACCGGCTGGTTCCTTGGCAGCTACTCGGTGGCGCTGGCGGTAGGCGCGGCGGCCACGCCGCTGCTCACCCGCCACTTCGATCGCCGGCGCCTGATGATGGGCCTGATGATCCTGGTCGGCGTGCTCAGCGGCGCGATGTACTTCGTGCCGCCCGACGGGCTGGTGGCCGCGTTCGCGCTCAACATCCTGGTGGGGTTGGCGCTGGGGCCCAAGTCACCGCTGGCCTTCGCGATGTATGCCGATACCGCCGATTACACCGAATGGCGCACCGGCCGCCGCGCCACCGCCCTGACTTTCGCCGCCGCCACCTTCTCCCAGAAACTGGGCGGGGCCATTGCCTCGGCCGCCATCGCCTGGGTGCTGGCGGGCATGGGCTATGTGGCCAACCAGTCGCAGAGCGATGCCTCGCAGCACGGCATCGTGCTGCTGATGACCGTCATTCCCGGTCTGGTCGCCTTGCTGGCGGCATGGACCATGCGCTTCTATCCCCTCGACGACGCGCAGCTGGTGCACATCCAGCAGGCCCTGGCCGCGCGTCACGCCAACCCCGAAAGTCCGCCATGACCCACCCCGATTCAGAAGACACCACCGACCTGCTCGGCCCCACCGCCGACGGCGAGCGCTACGCGCTGTACAGCCCCACTGCGATGCCCCATGCCGGCGCTTTCCTTTGGAACCGCCGGATGATGATCCAGCTGACCTGCCGCGGCTACGCCACCGCGCAGTTCATGCAGCCCGAGCCGGCCAAGTACGCGCACGCGCCGAACCTGGAAGCACGCACCTTCATGCAGCCGGAGCAGCCGTACTACGCGCATCACCCGGGGCGCTTCTTCTACATCAAGGATGAGGACACCGGCGCGTTGTGGTCGGCGCCCTACGAGCCGGTCCGCGCGATGCCGCAGCGTTTCGTGTTCTCGCCCGGCAAGCATGACGTGGCCTGGGAAATCGAATTCGATGGCATCGTGCTGGTGCTGCGGGTGCAGCTGCCGGAGGAGACGCCACTGGAGCTGTGGAGCTGCACCGTACGCAACGCCTCCGGGCGGCCGCGACGGCTGTCGCTGTATCCGTATTTCCCGGTGGGGTACATGTCGTGGATGAACCAGTCCGGCGAATATCGCGCCGAGGTGGGAGGCATCGTCTGCCGCAGCGTCACGCCGTACCAGAAGGTGGCCGACTACTGGCGCCAGCGCGACTTCAAGGACTGCACGTTCCTGCTTGCCGAGCAGCCGGTCGATGGCTGGGAGGCAAGGCAGTCGGCGTTCGAGGGCGAGGGTGGCCTGCATGCGCCGACGGCACTCTCCGGTGAGCGCCTGGGCGGCAGCGACGCCCGCTACGAAACCCCCACGGCGGTACTGCAGCACCGGCTCGAACTGGCGGCGGAAGGTGAAACGACGCTGCGCTACCTGTTCGGTCCGGCGCACGACGAGGCGGAAATCGCGCAACTGCGTGCACGTTATCTCTCCGCCGAAGGATTCGCCGAGGCGGCGGCCGCGCATGCCGCACACCTGGAAGCAGGCCGCGGCTGCCTGGAAGTGGCCACGCCGGATGCCGCGTTCGACAACCTCGTCAACCACTGGTTGCCGCGGCAGGTTTTTTATCACGGTGACGTGAACCGGCTGACCACCGACCCGCAGACCCGCAACTTCCTGCAGGACCACCTCGGCATGGCATACCTGGCGCCCGCCGTGGCGCGTGCCTCGTTGCTGCATGCACTCTCGCAGCAGGAAGCCAGCGGCGCGATGCCCGACGGCATCCTGCTCGACGAGCAGGCCGAGCTGAAATACATCAACCAGGTGCCCCATACCGACCATTGCGTGTGGCTGCCGATCTTCCTCGACGCGTACCTCGGCGAAACCGGCGACGGCGCGTTGCTGGACGAGGTCGTCGAGGACCGTGACGGACGGCGCCTCGATGTGGCTGCCCGCCTGGACGCGGCCATGGAGTGGCTGTTGCAGGCACGCGACGCCCGCGGGTTGAGTTACATCGCCCAAGGCGATTGGTGCGACCCGATGAACATGGTCGGCTACCGCGGCACCGGCGTGTCCGGCTGGCTGACGCTGGCGACGGCCTATGCGTTGCGCCTGTGGTCGGGACTGTGTGCGCGGCACGGTCGCGTTGACGCGGCAGAGCGCTTCGCCAAAGCCGCCGAGGCGGTGAACGAGGTCGCCAATCGCGAACTGTGGGACGGCGACTGGTACGCGCGCGGCATCACCGACGACGGCGTGCGCTTCGGCGTATCAGCCGATTCCGAAGGACGGATCTACCTCAATCCGCAGAGCTGGGCGATGCTGGCCGGTGCTGCCGACGCCGAACGCCAGGCGCGCCTGTTGACCGCGGTCGAGGCCCAGCTGCACACGCCTTATGGCCCGGTGATGCTGGCCCCGCCCTACACCGGCATGCGCGAGGACGTGGGCCGGCTGACCCAGAAGCACCCGGGTTCGGCGGAGAACGGTGCGGTCTACAACCACGCCGCGGCGTTCTACCTGCACAGCCTGTATGCCGTGGGCGAGGGCGAACGCGCGTGGCGCGTGCTGCGGGCGATGATCCCCGGCCCATCGCGCGCCGACGTGCTGCAGCGCGGCCAGCTCCCGGTGTACCTGCCGAACTATTACCGCGGCGCGTGGCGCGAGATCCCGCGCACCGCGGGCCGGTCGAGCCAGCTGTTCAATACCGGCACGGTCGCGTGGGTGTATCGCGATATCGTGGAGCAACTGTTCGGCTTGCGCGGCGAAGGAGAGGTGTTGCAGGTGCACCCGCAGCTGCCGGCGCACTGGAGGCAGGCGCGGGCGGTACGGCGCTTTCGCGGGGCAGAGCTCGAGGTGGAGTACCGCCGGGAAGCGGGCGTGGCGGCGATGCGCGTGATCGTGGATGGCGTGGTGTGCCCGCAGGCAGCCATTGCCGGGATCGAGGCAGGGCGCCGGTATCGCGTGGAAGTGGTGCTGCCGCACGCTGGCTGACGCCTTCCTCCCGCCGAACATCGACACCGCCGCCGGGTACACTGCCCCGCAGCACCTGTCGCCCGGAGGGGGGCGCGTTGATCTCGAGCTGGATCCTGCTGCTGGTCTCGGTCGGCTATGCCGTGCTGCTTTTCGGCGTGGCGTGGTGGGGCGACCGTCGTCCGCTGTATCCAGACCGCCCCTGGCTGCGCCCGGCGGTCTACAGCCTGGCGCTGGCGGTGTACTGCTCGTCGTGGACCTTCTACGGCGCGGTGGGCACGGCGGTGCGCAACGGCATCGGCTACCTGCCGATCTACCTCGGCCCGCTGCTGCTGCTGATCTTCGGCTGGCGCATCATCGAACGCCTGGCGCTGATCGCGCGTTCGGAGAACACTGTCTCGATCGCCGATTTCATCTCCTCGCGCTATGGCCGCTCGCGCCGCCTCGCCGCGCTGGTGGCGGTGATCGCGCTGGTCGGCATCGTCCCGTACCTGGCGCTGCAGTACAAAGCCGTGGCGATGAGCCTGGAGGTGCTGACCGGCCAGTCCAACGACGGGCGCTCGTTCTTCACCGACCCGGCGCTTTACGTCGCCCTGCTGATGGCGTTGTTTGCCACCTTGTTCGGTACCCGCCAGGCCGATGCCACCGAGCACCACCACGGCATGATGCTGGCCATCGCGCTGGAGTCGGTGATCAAGCTGGTGGCGATGCTTGCGGTGGGTCTGTTCGCCTGGTCCTGGCTGGGAGACCACCAGCTGCGCATCACCGATTCGGCGCGCATGCTGTTCGAGCACACGCCCTCGGTGGGTTTCGTCTCGCAGACCATCCTCAGTTTCCTGGCCATTGTCTGCCTGCCGCGCCAGTTCCACGTGGCGGTGGTCGAGTGTGGCGACGTGGGTGATATCCGCCGCGCGCGCTGGCTGTTCGGCGGCTACCTGGTGCTCATCTCGGCGATGGTGGTGCCGATCGCTTCGGCCGGCGTGGCGTTGTTCGGCGGCGGCGGGCAGTTGGCCGACGACAGCATGGTGCTCGCGCTTCCTTTGGCCGAGGGCAACACGGTGCTGGCGCTGGTGGCATACATCGGCGGCTTCTCGGCGGCCACCGGCATGGTGATCGTGGCTTCCATCGCGCTGGCCACCATGGTCAGCAACGACCTGGTGATGCCGGTGCTGCTGCGCCGCTCGCGCGGACACGCGGTCGTGGCGGCGGGCCGGGTGCTGTGGATCCGCCGCGTCGCCATCCTGCTGCTGGCGATGATGGCCTACGGCTATTACCGCAGCAGCAGCAACGACAGCACGCTCGCCTCCTACGGGCTGATGGCCTTCGCCGCGGTGGCGCAGTTCGCGCCCGGCGTGCTCGGCGGCCTGTACTGGCGCGGCGCCAGCCGCAAGGGCGTGGAGGCCGGCATGTTGCTGGGTTTCGCCACGTGGGCCTACACGCTGCTGCTGCCGGCGATGACCATGGCCGGCGATTTCGACGCCAGCTGGTTGCTCAATGGCCCGTTCGGCATCTCCTGGCTGAGGCCGCAGCAGCTGTTTGGCATGAGCGGCTGGGATTCGCTGGCGCATGGCACGTTCTGGTCCCTGCTGGCCAACGTGGGCGCGATGATGGTGGTGTCGGCGCGCTGGCGCCCGGGCGTGGATGAACGCCTGCGCGCCGCGCCGTTCCTCGACCCGTACTCGCAGCGACCCGCAGTGGCCGGTGCGTGGCCGGGCCATGTGCATGTGTCCGACCTGCTGACCCTGGCCGAGCGCGTCGTGGGCGAACGCCACGCGCATCGCGCATTCGTCGAGCAGGCCACCGCGCTCAATCGCGAACTGCAATCCAACGCAGTGGCCGACCGCGCCTGGGTGCAGTTCACCGAGCGCCTGTTGGCTGCCTCCATCGGCGCGGCGTCCGCGCGCCTGGTGTTGACCAGCCTGCTGCGCGGCTCGGGCATGGAGTTGGGCGAAGTGGTGGCGGTGCTGGACGAAGCCGGCCAGGAGCTGCGTTTCAACCGCGAAATCCTCTCCACCACGCTGGAGAACATCAGCGCGGCGGTCAGCGTGGTCGATCCCGAGATGCGCCTGACGGCCTGGAACCGCCGTTACCAGCAGCTGTTCGGCTACCCGGACGGCATGCTGTACGTCGGCCGCCCGGTTGCCGACCTGATCCGCTACAACGCCGAGCGCGGCGAGCTGGGCGAGGGCGATGTCGAGGACCAGATCGAGCGCCGCATCCGCCACATGCGCGCCGGTTCGCCGCACGTGTTCGAGCGCACGCGCAGCGACGGCAAGGTCATCGAGATGCGCGGCCAGGCACTGCCCGGCGGCGGCTATGTCACCAGCTACAACGACATCACCGACTACAAGCGTGCCGAGAACGCGCTGCTGGAGGCCAACGAGACGCTGGAGCAGCGCGTGGCCGAGCGCTCGCAGGAAGCCGAACTGGCACAGCAGTCCAAGACGCGCTTCCTGGCCGCGATCAGCCACGACGTGCTGCAGCCGCTCAATGCCGCGCGCCTGTTCGCCTCCGCGCTGCGCGATACCGCGCACAACAACGAGGAACAGCGCCACCTGGCCGAGCGCGTGGATGCCTCGCTGCGCGCGGCGGAAGAGCTGCTGGACGGCCTGCTCGATGTTTCGCGGCTGGATGCCGGTGGCCTTCGCCCGACCATCGAGGATTTCGATGCCGGCGTGATGATGGCCGAACTGGCCGCGCAGTACGCGCCCATCGCAGCCAGCCGCGGCCTGCGCCTGCAGGCGCATGCGCGGCCCATCTGGGTGCGCAGCGACCGCCGACTGCTGCGCCGGGTGATGCAGAACTTCATCGCCAACGCGTTGCGCTACACCCGCCAGGGCCGCATCGTGCTCGGCGTGCGACCGCGCGGCGAACAGGTGGAGCTGCAAGTGTGGGATACCGGCCCGGGCATTCCCGAGCACCACATGCAGCAGATCTTCAACGAATTCCACCGCTACCAGCAGCCGTTCGACTGGGGCGAGCAGGGCCTGGGCCTGGGGCTGTCGATCTGCCAGCGCATCTCGCGCCTGCTCTCGCATGAGCTCAATGCGCGCAGCCAGGTTGGCCGCGGCAGCATGTTCTCGATCATCCTGCCGCGGGTTGCGCCCTTGCCCGGCTACACCGAGCCTGCCAAGGCGACCCAGGCCGTGGCCACACCGGTGCGCAGCGATTCGCTGGCGGGCCTGCGGGTGCTGTGCGTGGACAACGACGAGGAAATCCTCGACGGCATGCGCGCACTGCTCGGCCGCTGGCAGGTGCAGGTGATCACCGCCGCCACCGTCGACCAGGCACTGGAGAAGATCGCCGAGCGACCGCAGGTGATGCTGGTGGACTACCACCTGCACGATCGCATGGATGGCCTGGATGCGCTGGTGGCGCTGCGCGAGGCGGCCGGCTACCCGCTGCCGGGTGCGCTGCTGACCGCCGACGGACGTGACGAGCTGAAGCGGATGGCACGCGAGCGTGGCTACCGC
>JAEWJB010000056.1 GCA_023386795.1 Pseudomonadota bacterium | reverse complement strand
AGCAGCAGCCGGCGGTGATGCGCGCCGCCGCGCAGGGCCTGCCCGCCGCCGAGCAGGCGCAAGCCAACGACTACGCCGCCTTCGTCGCCGCCGCCGACACGCGCGCATTGTCGTGGCCGCGCAGCGACCGCAGCCGCCGGATCGCGGTGGCCGGCCTGTCCGCACTGGCCAAGGCCAACCCGGATGCCGCCGAGCGCCTGCTGCCACAGGTCGGCGACGCGCTGGCGCTCGATGCCACCCAGCGTGGCAAGGTGCTGTACCAGATCGCGCTGTGGACGGTGGCCTCTTACCTGCCCGATTCGGCGCGCCGCCTGCAGGCGGTGCCCGAAGCGGCCTACGACGAACGCCTGCGCGAGTGGCGCGTGCGCGAAGCCATGTCGCGCGGGGATTGGCCGGCCGCGCTGGCCGGCATCGAGAAGATGCCGCAGGCGCAGCGCGACGACTCGCGCTGGCAGTATTTCCGCGCGCGCCTGGCCGAGAAGCTGGGCCGCAGCGGTGAAGCGCAGGCGTGGTACCGCGGTGCCGCGCAGAGCCCGACCTTCCATGGCTTCCTGGCCGCCGACAAGATCGGCCAGCCCTACGTCCTGTGCCCGTGGGAACCGAACGACACCGCGCAGGCGCGCAGTGCCATCGCACGCGACCCGGCGCTGGTGCGCGCACTGGAACTGTTCCAGCTGGACCGCGCCAGCTGGGCGACGCTGGAATGGAACGACGCCCTCACCCGCTTCGACGACACCCAGCGCCGGCTGGCGGTGGAACTGGCTGGCGAGGTCGGCTGGTTCGACCGCGCAGTGTTCTCGCTGGGCAAGAAGCCGGAAGAGCAGCGCCTGTATACCCTGCGCTTCCCGCTGCACCACGGCGACACCATTCGTCGCGAGGCTGCGCGCAATGGCATCGACCCGGCCTGGGTGGCTGCGGAGATCCGCGCCGAAAGCGTGTTCAACGCCAATGCCCGCTCGCCGGCCAATGCGATGGGCCTGATGCAGGTGCTGCCCGGCACCGGCAACGGCGTGGCCAAGCGCATCGGCCTGGCCAGCTACAGCGGTGCATCGAGCCTGTACGACCCGGACGTCAACATCGCCATCGGCACGGCCTACCTGCGCCAGTTGCTGGACAAGTACGGCCAGCCCTACGTGACCATCGCCGCCTACAACGCCGGCCCGACGCCGGCGGCGCGCTGGCTGGACCAACGGCCCTCGCACGACCCGGATTTCTGGATAGAAACGATCAGCTACAAGGAAACCCGCGATTACGTCGCCCGCGTGATGGCCTTCAGCGTGATCTACGACTGGCGACTCAATGGCGACGCCCTGCCGCTGAGCGACCGCCTCGTCGGCACGCTGCAGGACAAGCGCAAGGCTTTCGTCTGCAACACGGCGGCGGCCGCGGCTCCGGCCGGCAGCCGCTGAGCCGCGGCAGCGCCGGCTTCGGGCATCATGGCGCGATGGAGATCTATCTCGTTGGCGGCGCCGTCCGCGATGCCCTGCTGAACCTGCCGGCCGGCGACCGCGACTGGGTGGTGGTCGGCGCCGACCAGGCCGCGATGGAGGCCCAAGGCTACAAGGCCGTGGGCCGCGACTTCCCGGTGTTCCTGCATCCAGAGACCGGCGAGGAATACGCGCTGGCACGCACCGAGCGCAAGACCGGACGCGGCTATCGCGGTTTCGTGGTCGATGCCGACCCCTCGGTGACGCTGGAGCAGGACCTGCAGCGGCGCGATTTCACCCTCAACGCCATCGCACGCGCCGATGACGGCACGCTGGTCGATCCGTATGGCGGCGTGCGGGACATCGAAGCACGCGTGCTGCGGCATGTCGGGCCGGCGTTCGTCGAGGATCCACTGCGCGTGCTGCGTGCCGCGAGGTTCATGGCGCGCTTCGCGCCGCTGGGCTTCACGCTGGCGCCGGAAACGCTCGCGCTGATGCGCGAGATCGCCGCCAGTGGCGAGCTCGATGCGCTGGTCCCCGAACGGGTGTGGCAGGAACTGCGCAAGGCGCTGGCTTCCGCGCAGCCGTCCGCGTTCCTGCGCACGCTGCACGAGGCGCACGCGTTGGGCGCGGTGCTGCCGGAGGTCGAAGCGTTGTACGGGGTACCGCAGCGCGCCGAATTCCATCCCGAGGTGGATACCGGCGTGCACCAGGAGATGGTGAGCGACATGGCCGCGCGATTGCGTCCGGGCGACGCGATGATTGGCTACGCCGCGCTGTGCCATGACCTGGGCAAGGCGCTGACGCCGAGCGACCAACTCCCCCGCCACGTCATGCACGAACAGCGCGGCGTGGCCCCGACGCGGGCGATGAGCGAGCGGCTGAAGGTGCCGCAGGATTACCGGCAGCTGGCCGAGAGCGTGTGCCGCGAACACTTGAACGTGCATCGCATCGGCGAGCTGCGTGACGCGACGGTGCACGAACTGCTGGGCCGCTGCGACGGCTTTCGCCGGCCGGAGCGGATTGCGCAGATCGCGGTGGTATGCGAAGCGGACAAACGCGGGCGGCTGGGCAGCGCGGAGGAGGATTATCCGCAGGGCCCCGAGCTGTGCCGGCTGCATGAAGCGGCGCTGGCGATCAACGCACGCGATCTGCAAAACGAAGGCCTGCAGGGGCCGCAGGTCGGCGAAGCACTGGCGAAGGCGAGGATCGCGGCGATTGGCCAGGCCAGGACACTGCGGAAATAGCACGGGCATTTCACCTCGCCCTGCCCAGCCGCCACCCCGCAACTCGTCTGGTCTGCAGGAGCGGCTTCAGCCGCCACTGCCATCCCGATTATTCACGACACCCCGCGTCGGGGCTGAAGTCCTTCCTACAACGGCAGGGCCCACCCGCCAACGCCGATACGCTCAGATCTTGACGTACCACCGCCGCGCATCCATCCAGCGCACGATCGCCCACCACACCGCGACGAACACCACCGCGAACGCCGCCGAGGACACCTCGCGCCCGGCCAGCGGCGCGATCCAGCTGGCGAAGCCGCGCTCGTAGATCGGCGCCCACCAACCCAGGCCCGCCAGCGCATACACCATCAATGCCGAACCGCCGTAGGCGGCAATCGCGTTGACACCGAAACTGCGCCCCACCGCCGGCCAGCCACGCAGGTCCACCAGCACGTGCACCAGCGCGAGCAGCAGCATCGACACGCCCGCGCTCCACAGCACGTAGGACGACGTCCACAGATTCTTGTTCAACGGCAGCCACACCGACCAGGCCAGTCCCAGCAGCCCGATCACCACGCCGCCGAACACCAGCCAGCGACGATGCCCCTCGCGCAGCCAATCACCCGCACGCAGACCCAGCAACGTCGTCGCCAGTGCGCCCAGTGTGGAAAGCAGGCCTTCCGGGTCGTGCCCCAGCCCAGTCGCGGCGTCGTACTGGTACACCAGTGGGCCGAGCAGCGCGGTATCCACGCGGCTGGCAATGTTCTGGAACGGCGCCAGCGAGCCGCCGGCGAACAGCAACGCCGCCCAGCCCACGAGCAACACGCCGATCAATCCCCACTGCATCCGGGGCTTCATCCACAGCGCCACGCTGCCGACGATGCCGAAGCACAGGCCGATCCGCTGCAGCACGCCCCACGGGCGGAAGTGCGGCTTGTCCAGCCACCACCACGCCAGCAGGTGCAGCAGCAAGCCCAGCCCGAGGATGCGGAGCGCGCGCACCCACACCGTGCGCGTCAGCGCGCCGCGATCGTCGCCGGCAAGCGCACGCGGCACCACGCCCAGCGAAATCGACACGCCCACGATGAACAGGAACATCGGGAAGATCAGGTCGGTGGGCGTGCAGCCATTCCACTCGGCGTGCTCCAGCGGCCACCACACGTGCGCCCATTCGCCCGGATCATTGACCAGCAGCATCGCCGCCACTGTCAGGCCGCGCAGCGCATCGACCGATGCGTAGCGCGGCGCCTTGCCGGTGGTGGACATCAGTCCGCGCTGCCGGCGATCCAGGTCGCGACGACCTGCAGGTCATCGTCGACCAGCACCAGGTCGGCCTGGTAACCCGGCGCGATGCGGCCATAGCGTTCGCCCAGGCCGAGGAATTGCGCCGGGTAGGTCGACGCCATGCGCGCGGCCTCCTCCAGTGGCAGGCCGAGCAACCGCACGCTGTTGCGCACGGCGGTGGCCATGTCCAGCGCGGAACCCGCCAGTGCACCAGCGGCGTTGCGCACCACACCGTCCACGGCGGTGATGATTTCACCGTATAGCGAATAGCTCGGATCGTCCGCGCCGACCGGCGGCATCGCGTCGGTGACAAGAAACAGCTTGCCGCGCGGCTTGGCAGCCAGCGCCACGCGCAGGCTGGCGGGATGCACGTGCACGCCGTCCACGATGATGCCGCACCAGCTGCCCGCATCCTCCAGCGCCGCACCGACCGCGCCGGGCTCGCGCCCTTGCAGCGGCGACATCGCGTTGTACAGATGGGTGAAGCCGGAAATGCCTGCTTCCAGGCCTGCGCGGACCTGTTCGTAAGTGGCCGCCGTGTGGCCGGCGGCGACGATCACGCCCGCGGCGACCAGCGCGCGCACCGTCTCGGCCGGCACCTGCTCCGGCGCCAAGGTCAGCAGCGTCACGCCATTGCGCAGCGATGCCGCCATCGCCACCTCGGCGGCATCCGGCACGCGGAACTTGCTGGCGTCATGCGTGCCCTTGCGCGCCGGGGCGATATACGGGCCTTCCAGGTGGATGCCAAGAACGCCGGGCACGCCGGCATCGATGGCCTGCGCGGTGGCGGCGATGGCTTTTTCCATCACCGCCGCGTCGTCGCTGATCAACGTCGGCAGCATGCCGGTGGTGCCGAAGCGGCGGTGCGCGCGGGCGATCTCCGCCAGCGCGTGCACATCCGGCGTGTTGTTGAACAGGTAGCCACCGCCGCCGTTGACCTGCGCATCGATGTAGCCCGGCAGCAGCGTGTGCCCCTGCAGGTCCACCGCGGTGGCCGCGACCACGCGCGGATCATCCAGCGGCACCAGCGCGACGATGCGCCCCTCTTCCACCAGCACCGCCACGTCCTCGCGGAAGCCGTGATCGGTGAGGACCTTTCCGTTGCGCAGCGCGATCGCCATGGCGTCAGACCGTCTCGGTGACCTTGTTCAGATGGGGCGGCAGGTCGGGATTGTGGCCCCGGCGCAGCGCCAGCGCGTTGATCGCGCGATAGAAGCTCTGGATGGTGAGCAGCGGCGTGCACACCGGGTGCGGCGCGGCGGCCAG
Source organism: Pseudomonadota bacterium (assembly GCA_023386795.1). Classification (GTDB taxonomy): domain Bacteria; phylum Pseudomonadota; class Gammaproteobacteria; order Xanthomonadales; family Xanthomonadaceae; genus Stenotrophomonas_A. The sequence continues at coordinate 25,116 of JAEWJB010000056.1, read as the reverse complement.
CGGCAGATCGCCATCCGCGGCGGCCAGCCACACCTGCGCACCACGCGCGCGGAATTCCTCGGCCACGGCGCGCGTGCCGGCGCCGGTTTCATCCGGCTGCGCGAAGGCCAGCACCGGGAAACCGGCATCCACCAGCGCCATCGGGCCGTGCTTCACTTCGGCCGAGCTGTAGGCCTCGGCATGCAGGCCACAGGTTTCCTTGAACTTCAGCGCCGCTTCCTGCGCGGCGGCCAGGCCAAGGCCACGACCGAGCACGAACAGGTTGCGCGCACCGACCAAGCCTTCGGTCAGCGCGCGCCAGTCCGCGGCCCAGGCCTGGCGCAGCGCGGAGGGCAGCGCGTCAAGCGCATGCAGCAGCGACGGGTCCTGCTTCCACAGTGCACCCAACTGCAGGATCGCCGCCAGCGAGGCGAGGTAGCTCTTGGTCGCCGCCACGCTGCGCTCGGGGCCGGCGCCGAGCGGAATCACCGTATCGGCCAACTGCGCCAGCGGGGAATCCTCCACGTTCACCAGCGCCACGACGCGCGCGCCGGCGGCCTTGGCAGCCTCGGCATTGCGCAGCAGGTCCGGGCTCTTGCCCGACTGCGAGATCACCAGGTACAGCGCACCTTGCAACGACAGCGGCGCCTCGTACACCGAACCCACCGACGGCGACGCCGAAGCCGTGACGATACCCAGCTGGGTCTCGAACAGGTATTTGGCGTAGGTGGCCGCGTGGTCGGAGCTGCCACGCGCGCAGGTCACCACGAACGGCGGCGGGTTGGCGCGCAACGAGGCAGCCAGCGCCTCGACCGTGGCGCGGTTGCGCGCGAACTGCGCGGCGACGACATCGGCGGTTTCCGCGGCTTCGCGGAACATCAGGGTCTGGTTTTCTTCGGGCAGTGGCATGAGGGGGGGTCAGGTCGGTTCGGGCGGGACGGTACGCGCCGCGGCGGCCGGTGCGGGCGCGGTGGAACCGCGCACCACCAGCTGCGGCACGAATCCGCGGTTGTGCAGCTGCGGCGCCTGTTCGTCGTAGGCGTCGCTGCGCAGCTGGCTGATCAGCAGGCGCGCGGCATGACGGGCGATGTCCTCGGTGGCCTGCTTGGCCGTGGTCAGCGGCGGCCAGGACTGGCGCGAGAACGGGCTGTCCTCGAAGCCGGCGATGGACAACTGGTACGGCACGTTCATGCCGGAGGACTTGGCCGCCGCCAGCACGCCGGCGGCGATTTCGTCGTTGCTGCCGAAGATGGCCGTAGGCGGCTCGCGCAGCGCCAACAGGCGGCGCGCACCACGGAAGCCGTCGTCGAAGGTGTAGTCGCCCGGCACGATGAGGTGCTTGTCCACGGTGATGCCGTAGTCGCGCAGTGCGGCCTCGTAGCCGGCGTAGCGCTCGCCGCTGGAACGGTGCTGCGGGCCACCCCACAGGAAGCCGATGCGCTGGTGGCCGAGCTGGATCAGGTGTTCGGTGATCTCATAGGCGGCGTCGCGGTCGTCGATGTAGACGCAGGCACCATCGCCCGGGTCTTCGGTGGCGGCGATGATGCGCACCGTCTTGATCCCGCGCGCGGCCAGGCCGGCCAGCAGTTCGGGGCGTTCGGACATCGGCGCGGTCAGCACCAGCCCGGCCAGGCGCGAGCGCTGCACCCACTCGGCCAGTTCCTCGGCCAGCAGCGGGGAGGTCGAATCGACCGGATTGATCTGCAGGCCGAAGCCGGTTTCGCGGCAGGCGGCCAGCACGCCGTTCTGCACGCCGATGATGTGGTACGGGTTCGGGTTGTCGTAGACCAGGCCGACCACGAACGGCGTGCCGCTGCGCAGGTTGCGCGCGGAGGGATCAGGTTCGTAGTCCAGGTCGGCGATGGCCCGCAGCACCCTTGCGCGGGTGGCCTGCATGACGGACGGCTCGTTGTTGATGACGCGCGAAACGGTCTTCAGCGAGACCTTCGCGCGCTCGGCGACGTCCTTGATCGTCGGCCTGCGCATGGGCTGCTCCGGGGCGGTGGCGAAGGCGTCCATGATGCGCGGTTCCGGGCCTTCGTGCTCAGCCCTGGCCTGCCGGCATGCCGGCCCGGTGGCCGCGCAGCGAGTAGAACAGGATGTAGAGGTAGCACGGGACCATCAGCGCGGCGAAGACCAGCTGGAAGTCGTAGTGCTGCTTCAGGATGGCGAATGCCTGCGGGATGATCGCGCCGCCGGCGATACCCATGATCAGCAGCGCCGAACCGGTTTCGGTGAAGCGGCCCAGGCCCTGGATCGCGAGCGGGAAGATCGCCGGCCACATCATCGCGTTGGCAAAGCCCAGCGCGGCGACGAACGCCACCGAGACGTAGCCGTGGGTGAGGAACGCCCCGATGGAAAACAGCACGCCCAGCACGGCCGAGATGCTGAGGTAGCGTGCCTGCGAGACCACGCGCGGGATCAGCACCAGGCCGGCGATGTAGCCGGCGAGCATCGCGCCGAGGGTGAAGGAGGTGAAGATCTTGGTGCGGTCCAGCGGCAGGTCGAAGCCATGGCCGTAGGTGCCGATGGCATCGCCGGCCATCACCTCCACGCCGACGTAGACGAACAGGCACAGCACGCCCAGCCACAGGTGGGGGAACTGGAAGATGCTGGTCCGACCGCCCGCGCCGGCGGCCGGGGTCGCGTTGGCTTCGGAAGGCTTGAGCTCGGGCAGCGGCGAGAACAGCACGCCGATCGCCAGCACTACCAGCACCGCGGCCATGGTCAGGTACGGCGCGTGGATATTGGCCGCGAACTCGTTGAGCAGCGCGGTCTTCTCGTCCGCGCCCGCCTTGGCCACCTTGTCCGACAGATCGCCGATGCCATGCAGCACCACGGTGCCGATGATGATCGGCGCCAGGATGCCGGCGATCTTGTTGCAGATGCCCATCAGCGCGATGCGCCGCGCAGCGGTCTCGATCGGCCCGAGGATGGAGATGTACGGATTGATCGCCGTCTGCAGCAAGGCCAGGCCGCTGCCGATCACGAACAGGCCACCGAGTGCGCCCGGATACCAGCGCTGCGTGGCGAACTGTCCGAAGGCTGCCGCGCCGGCGGCCATCACGAACAGGCTCAGCGCCAGCCCCTTCTTCATGCCGGTGCGCTTGAGGATCCACGAGGACGGCAGCGCCAGGAAGAAATACGACAGGTAGAACACCATCAGCACGAGGAAGGCGTTGACCTCGTCCAGGTCGAAGGCCAGGCGCACGAAGGTGATCAGCGGACCGTTGATCCAGGTGAAGAAGCCGATGACGAAGAACAGCACGCCGACGATGGCGATGGAGGTCATCACGCTGGAGCGTTCGGGAGTGGCGGTGAGTGCGGACATCGGGTGAAAGCTCCTGCGTCGTCGACGGCCGTTGCGGCGGTCTGGCTGGGAACAACGTTGTCACATTTATTCGATGCGCATGGGCCGCTTGTCAACTTCCCGTGATGACTTCAAGCGCCCGGGGCGTGACGCGTCGCAGCAATGCTGCGGCGCCGCATCGATAGTCCCGGGCGCTTTGCCACGCCTGGCTTTGCAGGCGCGCCACGGGCTGTAACCGGTTTCCCCGTCCGGCCACCTGTTACCCGATTGCGAAAATTTCGTTGCACCCCGTTGACATCGTTGTCAGACCGATTTCACACTCGGCCCCGTCGAGTCCCCTTCCGGGTCCCCGGCGTGCCCCCAGGCAACCAGGAGTCAGTGTGGCTGCAATGTCCCCAGCTTCGACCCCCACCCTGCCGCATGCCGGTCCGTTCCTGGCCGCCGATGTGGGCGGCACGCACGTGCGTATCGGCCGTGTGCGGGCGGGCGCCGATCCGCGCCACCCGGTGGAAGTGCTGGACTACCGCAAATACCGCTGCGCCGATTACGCCAGCCTGGCCGCCATCGTCGGCGACTTCCTGCGCGACAACCCGGGCGTGCAGGATTGCGTGATCGCCAGCGCCGGCTATCCGCTGGCCGACGGCACGGTCATCACCAACAACCTGCCGTGGGTGCTCTCGCCGCGCGCCATCCGCGAGGAGCTGGGCCTGGCGCAGGTCTACCTGGTCAATGATTTCGAGGCGGTCGCCCACGCGGCGGCCTATGTGGACGCCAGCGAGGTGGTCCAGCTCACCGGCCCGGCGCAGGCGCCGCGCGGGCCCACGCTGGTGCTCGGCCCGGGTACCGGGCTGGGCGCGGCGGTGTGGATCCCCAACGACGGCTTCCCGGTCGTACTGGCGACCGAAGCCGGCCAAGCCGCGCTGGCGAGCAACACCGAACTGGAAATGCAGCTGGTGCGCGAGATGCTGCGCCACCGCAGCCATGTGCCGGTGGAACATGCGATCTCCGGCCCCGGCCTGCTCAATATCTACAACGCGCTGTGCGCGGTGCGCGGCGTGCCGGCCGTGCACGCCACGCCGGATGCGATCACCGCCGCGGCACTGGAAGGCGGCGACCCGATCGCGCACCAGACCCTGGACGTGTTCTGCGGCCTGCTCGGCAGCGTCGTGGGCGACATGGCCCTGCTCTATGGCGTGCAGGGTGGCATCTATCTCGCTGGCGGGATCCTTCCCAAGATCCGCCAGTTCCTGATCGACAGCAGCTTCGTGCAGCGCTTCCTGGACAAGGGATCGATGCGCGAGGCGCTGGAACGAATTCCCGTGAAGTTGGTCGATCACGGGCAGCTGGGCGTCGTGGGCGCCGCCAGTTGGTATCTGGGCCAGAAGGCGAAAGCAGCGTAACCGCAACACCGTGTGGTCGCAGTCCGCGTCGAGGTCGGGGAGGACCGCCACGCACAGCAGCATCGGCGCGCCAAGCAATGCCCGCTAATCCAATTGATTGATGAGGAGAGACATCATGAAATACCGCAAGTCCGTACTTACCTCGGCCATCGTCACCTGTCTTGCGTTCAGCGCGCACGCACAGGAGGCAGGCCAGACCCAGACGGCCACCGACCTGGATACCGTGCAGGTCGTCGGCATCCGCGGTTCGGTGGAGAAGTCGCTGGACACCAAGCGCGATGCCCAGGCCCGTGTGGAAGTGGTCACCGCCGAGGACATCGGCAAGCTGCCGGCCAAGAACGTGGCCGACACGCTGCGCGAACTGCCCGGCGTGAACATCAGCTCGTCCAGCGCCAGCGAAGGCGCTTTTGACGAAGCAGACCGCGTCAGCCTGCGTGGCACCAACCCCAGCCTGACCCAGACCCTGGTCAACGGCCACACCATCGGCACCGGCGACTGGTTCGTGCTGAGCCAGGTGGCCAACGTCGGCCGCAGCGTGAGCTACTCGCTGCTGCCGGCGGAGATCGTCGATCAGGTCGTGGTCAACAAGAGCTCGCAGGCCAAGCTGGTGGAAGGTGGCAGCGCCGGCTCGGTGAACATCATCACCCGCAAGCCGCTGCAGTTCGCCGACAACCTGACCACCGAAGCCTCGGTGGGTGCGGCTTACTCCGACCTGCCCGACAAGACCGAGCCGCAGGTCAGCGCGCTGCTCAACTGGAAGAACGACGCCAATACGGTCGGCGTGATGGTGCAGGGCTTCTACGAGAAGCGCTCGCTGCGTCGTGATGGCCAGGAAGTGGTCGGCGGCTATGGCGTGATCCCGGACGACGCCGCCGTGGTGGCGACCAATCCGGACCTGGCCGGCGTGCTCTACCCGAACCTGCTGGGCGCGGTCTATTTCGACCAGACCCGCGAGCGCAAGGGCGGCGTGCTGGACGTGCAGATCAAGGCCACCGACAGCCTGACCCTGAACCTCAACGGGTTCTACTCCAAGCTGGAAGCGGACAACTACAACCGCAACTACATGATGTGGGCCAGCCAGTTCGTCAACACGCAGGCGCCGAACCCGGGCTACGTGATCAAGAATGGCGTGCTGACCCAGGCCACCTACGCGCCGACCAACAGCGCCACGGTCACGCCGTACGGCGTGTACGACATGATCTCGCGCCCGAACGCCTCGTCCGAGTCCAAGTACCTGACGCTCGATGCCGACTGGCAGGCTTCCGACAACCTGAACTTCAAGTTCCAGGCCGGCACCACCGATGGCAGCGGCAAGAGCCCGACCCAGGACGTGCTGGAAACCGGCACCGCCGGCAATGCCGGTGCCAGCTGGAGCATGGGCGGCCTGGGCGACCCGATCGACTGGTCGCTGGGCGGTGTCAACACGCCGGCCAACCACTTGCCGCAGAACGGCTGGATCTTCGGCGGCCAGGCGATCGACGTGAAGGACAGCGAAGACTGGTTCGCCGCCGACGGTGAGCTGTTCGCCAACGCCGACAGCGTGCTCAGCTCGTTCGACTTCGGTGTGCGCTACTCCGAGCACGAGCGCAAGAACGACTTCGAGATCGCGCAGGGCCCGAACTTCGCCAGCAACTGGACGGACATCTCGGCTTACCCGACCACCGGTGGCAGCTATCCGGGCGACTACGGCGGCGACCTCGATGGCAACTTCCCGCGCGGCATCTGGTACTACACGCCGTCGCAGCTGGCGCAGATCAACGCCGACTTCGCCAACCGCGATCCGGTCAGCCGCTTCTACTTCTCCGACGTCTACGGCGTGAAGGAGAAGATCTCGGCGGCTTACGTGCAGGCCAACTTCGCCGGCACCGCGTGGAGCGGCAACATCGGCCTGCGCTACGTCAAGACCGACACGGACGTGCATTACAACCAGTCGCTGCCGGTCAACTCCGGCATTCCGGGTGCCATCAGCGGTTCGGCGTTCGGTGACTACCTGCCTACCACCGAGCAGAACGACTACAGCCGACTGCTGCCCAGCGCGAACCTCAAGTTCGACCTGAGCGACGACCTGGTGGCCCGCTTCGCCGTGTCGCAGACCATGACCCGCCCGGACTACTCCGCGCTGGCCGGCTCGCTGTCGCTGGATGACCTGACCCACACCGGCAGCGGCGGCAACCCGCAGCTCAAGCCGATCGTGTCGACCAACTACGACGCGAACCTGGAGTGGTACTTCGCCCCGCGCGCCCTGCTGTCCTTCGGCGTGTTCGCGATGCAGCTCAACGACTACATCAACTTCGGCACCACCACCATCAGCTACAAGGACCAGGCCGCCAGCTACGCCAGTGGCACCGACGTCTATGCCGATTACCAGGTGTCGGTCCCGGTCAACACCAACGGCAACATCAAGGGCTTCGAAGTCGCCTACCAGCAGCCGATCGGCGAGTTCTTCGGCATTTCGGCGAACTACACCTATGCCGACGGCGAAGCCAGCGGCGGTGGCCCGCTCAACGGCACCTCGAAGAACACCTACAACCTGGCAGGCTTCTTCGAGAACGACCGCTTCAGCGCCCGCGTGAGCTGGAACTGGCGTGACGACTTCTACGCCGGCGTCAGCCGCACCGACGAGTTCTACCAGAAGTCGGTGGGCGCGCTGTCGGCCTCGCTGTCGTACCACGTGACCGACTGGATGACCGTCTCGCTCGACGGCCTGAACCTCAACAACCCGGTCTACAAGTACTACACGAACAGCGATGCGGGCTTCCTGCCCTACGCGTTCTATGCCAACGGCCGCCAGTACTACCTGAACCTGCGTTTCAAGTTCTGATGTTGTCTCTCCCAAGGGTGTAGTGCTCCACTGCGGGCCCGGACTCGTCCGGGCCCGCTTTCTTTTCCGGCTTCCCCAACGCCGCCACCGGAGGATCGTTCCGATGACTGCCCACACTTCCCTGCTGCCGCGCCTGGCCCTGCTGCTGGCCACGCTGGCACCGGCCGCCTTCGCGGCCAATTCGCTTCCCGTCATTCCCGCGCCCGCGCAGGTGCAGGCCGCCGAGGGCGGCTTCGCGCTCACCCCGCAAGTGCTCGTGCGCCCCGCCGACGCGGCGGCCGAGCCCACCGCGCGCCAGTTCGTCGAAGGCCTGGAGCGCGGCAGCGGCCTGCGCCTGGCGCTGGCGCCGGCCGGCCGCGCGAAGCGGGGCGAAATCGCCTTCGCGCTCGACCCCAAGGCCAGCCCCTCGCCGGAAGGCTATGTGCTGGACATCGACGCCAATGGCGTGCGCGCCCGCGCTGCCGATCCGCGCGGCCTGTTCTACGCGGCGGTGACGCTGTGGCAGCTGGCCCCGGCACGCGGCGAGACCACGGCCGCCGTGCTGCCGGCCGGCCGCATCACCGACGCGCCGCGCTTCGGCTGGCGCGGGCTGATGCTCGATTCGGCACGGCACTTCCAGAGCGTGGCGCAGATCAAGTCGCTGCTGGACGTAATGGCGCTGCACAAGTTCAACACCTTCCACTGGCACCTCACCGACGACCAGGGCTGGCGCATCGAGATCAAGCGCTACCCGCGCCTGACCGAGGTGGGTGGCTGCCGTATCCCGGCCGGCGATGGCGGCATCGGCGCCGATGGCAAGCCGGCACCGTACTGCGGCTTCTACACGCAGGACCAGGTGCGCGAAGTGGTCGCCTATGCAGCCGCGCGCCACATCACCGTGATGCCGGAGTTCGACATTCCCGGCCATGCGACCGCAGCCATCTCGGCGTACCCGGAGTTGGGTGTCAGCGGCAAGCCGATCGAGGTCTCCAACGAGTGGGGCGTGAACACCAACCTGTTCAACGCCGATGAATCCACGATGCAGTTCCTGGAGAACGTGCTCGCCGAGATGATCCCGCTGTTCCCCGGCCGCTATTTCCACCTCGGTGGCGACGAGGCGGTGAAGGACCAGTGGAAGGCCTCGCCGCGCATGCAGGCGCGCATCAAGGAGCTCGGCCTGAAGGACGAGGAAGCATTGCAGGGCTGGATGCTCAAGCGGTTGGAACGTTTCCTGGTGAGCCACGACCGGCTGATGATCGGCTGGGACGAGATCATCGAAGGCGGCCTGCCGCCGGAAGCGGCGGTGATGTCCTGGCGTGGCACCGAAGGCGGACTCACGGCGGCGCGGCTGGGCCACGACGTGGTGATGGTGCCCTCCTCCGACCTCTACCTGGACTACCTGCAGACCGATTCGCCGGACGAGCCGCCGGGCCGTCCGTCGAACATCGACCTGCAACGCGTGTATGCGTTCGAGCCGGTACCCGCGGCGCTGGAGCCCGCGCAGCGCCACCACATCCTCGGCGTGCAGGCCAACATCTGGACCGAACATTCGCGCAGCTTCGCGCGGGTGGAACATGCGCTGTTCCCGCGCGCGGCGGCGGTGGCCGAGACCGGCTGGTCGCCCGTGGACAAGCGTGACTTCGCCGGCTTCCGCGTCCGCCTGCCGCACCTGCTGGCGCTGTACCGCGCCTGGGGCGCCGACTACGCACAGACCCCGTTCCAGCCGAAGGTCGAGCTCGCGCCGGACACCGCGGCCGGCAAGGTGCGCGTCACGCTCACCGATCGCCTCGGCTACGACGATGTGCGCTACACCACCGACGGCAGCGCGCCGACGGCCGCTTCGCCACGCTACGAAGCGCCGCTGGAGCTCGCCCTGCCGGTAACGCTGCAAGCGGCCTCATTCTGGAACGGCCAGCCGCTGGCCGCACCGGTGAGCCGCACGCTGAGCGCCGAGGGCCTGCGCAGCCGCAGCGACGAAGAACTGGCCCAGTGCACCGGCAAGCTGATGCTTCGCCTGGAAGATGACGGTCCCCGCGAAGGCGAGCGCGCGGTGTTCAACGTGGACATCTTCAACCCGTGCTGGGAATGGAAGCAGGCCGACCTGCGCGGCATCGACGGTGTACAGGTACGTGCCGGCCAGCTGCCCTACTACTTCCAGCTGGCGCACGACGAATCGCACCGCACCTTCCAGCCGTCGCATTCGGCGTACGGCGAACTGGTGCTGCGCGACGGCTGCGACGGCCCGACGCTGGCCAGCGTGAAGCTGCCTGCCAAGCCGGGGGCCGATGGCTTCTCGACGTTGAACGTGAAGCTGCCCAAGGCCGCGCGCAAGGCGCAGGCCGACCTGTGCGTCTACTTCACGGGCGACACGCGTCCGACCATGTGGGTGCTGGACCGGATGACGCTGGTGCCGGCAACGAAGTAAGCAAAAAGCCGGGCCCGCGATGCAGGCCCGGCTTCTTGTAGGGATCGTTTCGATGATGCCGGCGTTCCGACATTCCCCCTTTGCAGGAGCGGCTTCAGCCGCGACCCAGGCAACCCGCGGCCGCGGCTGAAGCCGCTCCTACGTATCGGCAACACCGCGGCCAAACCAATACCGGTCCAGCCGCAGCACCCACTCTCGTGCCGGCGTGCACGCCAGCGACAGGCCCGCCACCACGCCGAGCGTGTTGGCCAATGCATCGAACGGATCGGCGCTGCGATCCACCGTGAAAGCGCCCTGCGCGAACTCGATGCCCACGCCCAGCAGCACCAGCCCGAATCCGGCCCACAGCAGCGCCCGCCGCGTGGCGAACAGCTGCACCGCCCAGAACGACAGGCCCACGTAGGTGAGGAAATGCTCGGCCTTGTCGGTGTTCTCGGGCATGTCGGGCATGTCCGGCGGCGGCCCCAGGCACACCACGATCACCGCCAGGATCAGCAGCACCCACACGCCGACCCACACCGCTGGCCGCCGGAACGCACGCAGTGCCACGCTCACAGCCGCCAGGTCAGGTCGCCGACCAGGAACGCGGCCTCGAATTCCACGCCGCTCTGAAAACCCATCACCTGGAAGCGCTCGCCCATCTCGCTGGGCAGCGTCAGCCGCTTGACCTGCTCGCGCAGGCGGACGCGCCCCACTTCATCGGTACGGGTATCTGCCTGTTCCAGCAGCTGGTCCAGCCCGTTGCCGAGCAGGAAGCTGGCTTGGCTGCAGTAGCCGGCCAGCTCGAAGCCCGCCCCGGTGCCCGCTTCGGCGAGCGCGGTGAAGTCCACCGAGGCCGTCAGGTCCTGCAGGCCCGGCCAGCGGTAAAGGTCCTCGTGCATGCGATGGCGATAGAACGCGCGCAGCGTGCCGTCGCTGCGCTGCGCCTGGTAATACTCGCGGCGCGGGTAGCCGTAATCGACGAACAGCATCGCGCCGCGCTTGAGCCCGCCTGCCACGGCCTGGATCCAGTAAGGCAGCTGCGGCAGCACCTCGGAGCGATAGCCATCGGCGAAGGGCGTTTCCAGGTATCGCTCCAGGTGCCGCACGGCGGCGGCAAGCAGCGCGTCGGCCGGCTGCTCGCCGCGGATGAAGCGACCCTGCGCATCGACCTGCACGGTTTCCTCGTAGACCTCGCCGTCGCGCACGGTAAAGCGCGGTGTCGGCAGGGCGTCGATGACTTCGTTGGCGAACAGCACGCCATCCCAGTCATCCGGGAACGGGCCGTCCACCCATTCGACCAGGTCGAATACCGGCGGGATCAGCGAACGACTCAGGCGCTCGCGCTGGCGCTCGCGCAGGTCGGCGCTGGGTTCAAGGATGGCGTAGCGCTCGGGCAGCGCGTCGAGTTCGAGCAGCCGCTTGAGCGTGACTTCGGCGAACGCGCCACTGCCACCGCCAACCTCCAGGACGCGTGCTTGCGGACCCAACGCCTGCAACACCGGCGCCAGCGCGCCAGACACCACGGCGGCGAACAGCGGGCCGATTTCCGGGGCGGTGACGAAATCCCCGCTTTCGCCGAACTTGCTCGCGCCCGCGCTGTAGTAACCCCAACCCGGCGCATAGAGCGAGAGCTCCATGAAACGCGAGAACGGCATCGCGCCGCCTTGGGCGTCGATCTCGGCGCGCAGCAGCGCGGCCAGCGCGTCGCTGTGGGCGAGCGCATCGGTTTCGGGGGTGGGCAGGTCGGGGTGCTGCATGGTGGGGCCAAATGCGTGGACAATGCACAGCATAGCCGAGCAAGGGAAATGGCAAGATGAGCGAAAACGCCAGGACCGTGCTGGTCACCGGCGCCGCGCGGCGCATCGGCGCGGCCATCGTGCGCCGCCTGCATGCGGCGGGATTCCGGGTGGCCGTGCATGCGCATGCCTCCGGAGCCGAATTGGCCGCCTTGTCGGCCGAGCTGGACGCGGCGCGGCCGGGCAGCGTGCTCACGCTGCAGGCCGACCTGCGCGACGCCGACGCAGTGGCCGGGCTGGTGCACGACACCCTGCGCGCGTTCGGTCGGCTTGATGCGCTGGTCAACAATGCCTCCAACTTCTTTCCCACGCCGCTGGATGCCGCGACGGCCGCGCAATGGGACGAACTGATGGCCGTGAACGCCCGCGCGCCGTTCCTGCTGGCGCAGGCAGCCGCGCCCGCCTTGCGCGCGCAAGGCGGCGCCATCGTCAACCTGGTCGACGCCGCGCTCGCACATCCTTTGCCCGCGCACGCCGCGTACACGGCCGCCAAGGGCGCGCTGGCGGCGCTCACGGCCGCACTGGCCGTGGATCTCGCCCCGCAGGTGCGGGTCAATGCCGTGGCGCCCGGCGCGATCCTGTGGCCGGAGGCGGGCAAGGATGCCGCGGCGCAGGCGGCGGCGATGGCGCGCACGCCGCTGGGCCGCATCGGCACGCCGGAGGAGGTGGCCGAGGCGGTGCGCTGGCTCATCGAGGATGCGCGCTACATCACCGGGCATACGCTGCCGCTGGATGGCGGGCGGTTGCTGGGCTGAAGCGGTATCGGAACGGGCGGTTTGCGGTCGCGGCTCACGCCGCTCCTGCAGGGGCTCCCGCTCAGGGCGCCAGCGGCACCGTGTCGAAATGCTCGCCGTACTGCTTGTGCGCGCGCCACAGGGCGTCCAGCGTGCGGCCGCTCACCGGATCGATGAAGTCCGGCGCGATGTCGGCCAGCGGCTTGAGCACGAAGGCATGCTTGAGCTCCGGGCGCGGCACGCGCAGGTGGCCGGGACCCTCGACGATGCGATCGCCGTAGAAGATCACGTCGATATCCAGCGTGCGGTCGGCGAAACGCGGGCCGCTGCGATCGCGTCCATGGGCATCCTCGACCGCGTGCAGCCATGCATCGAGTGGCTCCAGTTCCATGTCGGTGTGCAGCAGCACGGCGTTGTTGAGGAAATCCGGGCCATCGAAGCCGACGGCCGGGGTGCGGTAGGCAGGCGAGACGCGCAGTTCGCCGAAACGCTCGCGCAGTACCTGCATGGCCAGGTACAGGTGACGGGCCGGCTGCAGGTTGCTGCCGAGGCTGAGAAGGACGGGGGTCATGCAATATTCGCGCATGCGCACGGCACCATCGTCAACCGCTGCATGTGGGTCCTTCACGACCCGGCCAGCCCGGCGGCCTAGAATGCCGGTTCCGTCAACGATGACAGCGCCATGACCTATTGCGTGGGCATCGAAGTGGACGAAGGCCTGGTCTTCGCCGCGGATACCCGTACCAACGCCTCGCTGGACGATGTCCGCGTGTACCGCAAACTGCACGTGTTCGAGTATCCGGGCCAGGCGGTGTTCGCGTTGATGTCGGCCGGCAACCTGGCCACCACCCAGTTGGCGCTGGCGCGCATCCAGCGCGACGTGGACGATGCGGCGCCGCGCAACCTGCGCACGTTCCGTCACCTGTTCGAGGTGGCCGAGTACGTCGGGCAGATCCTCGTCTCCAGCCAGGTCGATACCGCAGGCCGCCCGGAATTCGAGGGCATCAGCACGCAGGCCACGCTGATCCTGGGCGGGCAGATCGCCGGCGAGCGACCGGGCATGTACATGGTGTACCCGCTGGGCAATGCCATCGCCTCCTCACCCGAAACGCCCTACCTGCAGGTGGGCGAATCCAAGTACGGCAAGCCGATCCTGGACCGCATCATCCGCGCAGAGACGCGCCTGGAAGACGCCGCGCGCACAGCGCTGGTATCGCTGGATTCGACCATCCGCTCCAATCTGTCGGTCGGCATGCCGATCGATCTGGCGCTGATCCGCCGCGACGACCTGCGCGTTACCGAACGCATGCGCCTGGATGCCGACACTCCCTTGTATTCGGACATCCACGCCAACTGGTCGCGCAAGCTCACCGAGGCGGTGCACACCCTGCCGCGCTTCCCGTGGGAGCTGCCCGCGGACTAAGCGGGACTAGCCGTTCTCCAGCGCATGGGCGACCGCGCGGAACACGCGGCGCATTTCCAGCGGCTTGCGCAGTACGTGCACCGGGATGTCCGGCGGGAAATGCTCGCGCTGCAGCGGCTGGCCCACGTCCTCCAGCACGATGGCCGGCCCCTGGTAGCCCAGCTCCTGCATGGTGAGCAGCAAGCTCACCGCCGAGAGCAGAATGATGTCGCTGTCCACGATCACCAGATCCGGCAACGCGTGCTGTTGGGCATGCTGCAGGGCCGCCGCGCCGTCGGCCGCCAACTGTGGCTGGTAACCCTGGCTGGACAGTGCGTTGCCGAGCAGCGACAGCCGCGTGGCCTCGCCGTCGACGAGCAGGATGCGCTGGCCACGGCCCAGCGGCAGGTCGGTCTCGTGCTCGCCGCCGGCCGGGGTCGGCGCGCGCAGCGGCAATACGATGTCGAAGCGGGTGCCCTCGCCGCGCCGGCTGTCCACGGTGATGGTGCCGCCGTAGCTTTCGACGATGCGCTTGCAGGAAATCAGTCCCAGGCCAGTGCCGTCCGCCTTGGTGGTGAAGAACGGGCTGAACAGCCGTGCGAGCGTCTCCTCGCTCATGCCGGTGCCCGTGTCGATCACGCTCAGGCGCAACTGCCCTTCGCCCTCCGGGGCGGCGGCGAAGGTGAGCTGCCCGCCATTGGGCATGGCCTGCACGGCGTTGAGGCCCAGGTTGAGCAGGCATTGCTGCAATTCGGTGTAGTTGGCTTCCACGCTCAGGTCGCCATCGCCGCCGTCCACCTGCAGGGTGACGCCCTTGGGCAGGCTGCTGCGCAACAGCAGCTGCACGGCCTGGAACAGGCGGGCCACCGACACCTGCTCGCGCGGCTTGTTGGAGCCGCGCACGAAGGACAGCATCGATTCGGCCATCTCGTGGCCGCGGCGCCCGCATTCGGCGATCACGTCGGCGAGCTGGCGCAGCTGCGGATCGTCGCCGCGCCCGATGAGCAGGTCCGGCACGATCAGCAGCGGTTGCAGGATGTTGCGCAGGTCGTGGCTCAGGCCGGCGGCCAGCAGGGCCAGGCTTTCCAGGCGCTGGGCACGCATCAGCTCGCTTTCCACGCGCTCGCGGTCGCGCTCCACGCGCGCCTCGCGCACCGCACGCGCCACCGCAGCGGGCAGGCGCGTGGGGTTGTGCTTGATGATGTAGTCGTTGGCACCTTCCTGCAGCGCCTTGACCGCAGCCTCTTCGCCCATCGTGCCGGAGACGAAGATGAAGGGCATGCGCGGGTCGGCCGTGCGCACGATGCGCAGCGCTTCGTGGCCGGAGAAACCCGGCATGCTCAAATCGGAGAGCACGATGTCCGGGCGGAACGTCTCCAGGCCCAGGCGCAAGCCTTCCTCGCCGTCCACGCGCTCGAATACCGCTTCCAGCCCCGATTCCAGCAACTGGTCCGACAGCAGTTCGGCGTCTTCCGGCGAATCCTCGATCAGCAGGATGCGCAGTTCGCCGAGCCGGGCCCCTTCATGCGGCATGTCAGTTCGTTCCCGCCGCCTGGTTGATGACCGCCCAGAAGGTGCCCAGGGTCTGCACGGCGTTGAAGAACTGGTCCACGTCCACCGGCTTGACCACGTAGGCGTTCACGCCCAGGTCCCAGCTGCGCGCCAGGTCGTTCTCTTCGCGCGAGGAGGACAGGATCACCACCGGCAGGCGCTTGAGTGCTTCGTCCTGGCGAATCTGCTTGAGCACTTCCAGCCCGTCCAGGCGCGGCATCTTGATATCCAGCAGCAGGACGGCCGGCAAGCCCTCCTCGCGGTGGGCGAAGGCGCCGCGGCGATACAGATAATCCAGCGCTTCCACCCCATCCTCGACATGGACGATGGGGTTGGCCAGGCGCGCTTCGCGCAGGGCGTCGATGGCCATCTCCGCGTCGGCAGGGCTGTCTTCGGCAAGCAGGATGGTACGGATCGGGCTCATGGCTTGGACTCTGGGGAGGGCGCATCGAGCGCCGCGGGAAGGATGAAATGGAAAGTGGCGCCGTGGTCGAGCCGGCTTTCGGCCCAGATGCGACCGCCATGCCGGCTGAGCACGCGACGCACGGTGGCCAGGCCGATGCCCGTGCCCGGGTATTCGCTGGCCTTGTGCAAGCGCTGGAACACCCCGAACAGCTTGGAGGCATATTCCATGTCGAAGCCGGCGCCGTTGTCGGACACGCTGAAATGGTGGCTGCCGTCCGGCAGCGCCTCGTAGCCGATGTCGATGCGTGCCACCTCGCGCTTGCCGCTGTACTTGATCGCGTTGCCGACCAGGTTGGTCCACAGCTGGCGCATCATGTTCTCGTCGGCCACCAGGATCGGCATCGGGGCGATGTGCCAGTCGATGCGGTGGTCCGGGTGCTCGGCACGATCGTTGGCTTCCAGCACCGCGCGCGTCTCGGCCACCAGCGACTGCATGTCCACCGCCTGCATCCGCAGCGCGCTGCGGCCCAGCCGGGAGTAGACCAGCAGGTCGTCGATCAGCGTGGCCATTCGCCGCGCCGAGCTGCTGATGACCTCCATGTAGTGCTGCGATTTCTCGTCCGCCTCCTCGCCCAGGTGGCGCTGCAGCTTGTCGGCGAAGCCGGCGACGTGGCGCAACGGCGCGCGCAGGTCATGGGACACCGAATAGCTGAAGGCCTCCAGCTCGCGATTGACCTCCGAGACCTGCTCGACCTTGCCTTCCAACTGGCGGTTGAGCTCCTGGATGCGCAGGTTGGACACCTTCTGCAGGCTGATGTCGCTGACCGTCATCAGCACGACTTCATCGGCCTGGTCGGGCAGCGGCATGCGGCGCGCGTTGAGCAGCATGGTGCGCGTCACGCCATCGGCCGCGCTCTGTTCGTGCTCGAAGTCCCACAGTTCCCGGCCTCGCAGCAGGATATCGGCCAGGCGCTGGCGGATCGCCGGGTCGGCCCAGGCCCCCTCGCCAATGGAGGACAGCTCATGTCCCCGCCGGTCGTCCTCGCCCAGCCCGTACAGTTCGGCGAAAGCGTTGTTGTAGAGCACCAGGCGCTGCTGCGCGTCGAGCAGCACGATGGGCTCGCGCACGGTCTGCAGCACGGAGGCGGCGCGGGCGGCCGAACGCATGGAAGCCTGTTCGGCCACGACACGGTGGCGCGTCTGGCGCTGCAGCAGCCAGACCACGCTGCCCAGCAGCAGCAGCTGCACGATCAGCGCGCCCCAGCTCAACGCCGTGTACTGCACGCGGCGCAGGTTGGATTGGTGATCGCGCTGGGTGAGCAAGGCGTTCTCCGAGGCCTGCAACTGGTCGATCAGCTCGCGCATCGGATTGGCGACGATCATTTCCTGGATCAGCGCCTGGGTCTGCGCGGGCTCGCGCGAGCGGGCGATGGATTCGGCCAGCTGCATGCGCCGCTCGATGGTGCCCTGCAGCCGGCCCAGCCGGACCAGCTGCTCGGGGTTGTCGCGGGTCTGGACGATCAGCTCGGCCAGCGCCTTGTCGATCTCTGCCCGGCCACGCCGCATGCGTTCGTTGAGCACCGGCAGCTCGATGCCGTGCGAGCGCATCAGCGCCGAGGATTCCACGTCGCGCACGGACGATTCGAGCTGTTGTGACAGCTGTCGCACCTGTTGGCTGTGCTGGACCCAGTTGGCCGCCTGGTCGGTGCTGCGCGCCATCTGCTGCAGCAGCAACGCAGGGACCACCACGATTAGGAAAATGGCCGTGATCAGCGCGGGCAGGCGCCAGCGTTCCCAGGCATCTTCGTCGGCGGGTGTCTGCATCTGCTCGTTCGCTCGATTCCAGGAACCGCCGTAGGGCGCAGAATTGTCCCGCATTCGACGATCACCCGAATGAATAATTCATTCTGGTGCACGCCCCGCGCCCGTAGCGGTTAGATGAATACGGGCATCATACGACCGGCTGCGTGAAAACGCTTCCTCACATCCCCGGCCTGAAAAGAAAAAAAGGCGCGCCCCGAAGAGCGCGCCTCGCGGTGGCCGGGCCGCCTCGCCTCGGCCCGGCCACCTTCCGTGCAACCGCTTAGTGGTCGGCCATCGCCGAGACCTTGAGGTTCGCCGCCTCGACCTTCTTGACGCCCTCGATGCCCTTGGCCACCGAGACCGCCTTGTCCTTCTCGGCCTGGGTCTTGACCAGGCCACTCAGCCAGACCACGCCGTTCTTGGTCTCGACCTTGATGTCGCTACCCGGCACGTTGTCGGTGGCGAGCATGTCGCTCTTCACCTTGGTGGTGATCCAGGTATCGCTTGCCGGCTGCTGCGACTCGGCCGGCGGGTTCTTGTTGTCCGAACCGGCGGCGAACGCGCTGCCGGCACCCAGCATCGACATGGCCACCAGCGAAGCGGCCAGCGTGTTGCGAACATTGAGCTTCTTCATTGCGTTTCCTCCCTTGCGGTACGTGGGGCCAGCATGCGCAGGACCGCGTACAGCGCACGTGACTTCGGGATGCAGGCGCTGTGAACCATTCAGTCGGTACCCTAGGCCCTTCTCTTTGCCGGTGCGACGCCATGAACGAACTCAACCTCGCCCTGATCGGCTATGGCTACGTGGGCCGCGTTTTCCACGCTCCACTGATCGAGGCCACCGAAGGGTTGCGCCTGCACAGCATCGTCTCGCGCCAGGCCGATGCCGGCACGGCACATCCGCAGGCGCGCGTGGAAGCCGACCGCGCGCGAGTGTTCGCCGATCCGGCCATCGACGCGGTGGTGATTGCCACGCCGAACGACACGCATGCGCCCATCGCGATGGAGGCCTTGGCGGCAGGCAAGCATGTACTGGTGGACAAGCCGTTTACCGTGGACCTGGCGCAGGCCCGCACGGTGATGTCGGCGGCAGTGGATGCCGGGCGCATCTGCAGCGTGTTCCAGAACCGGCGCTGGGATGCCGACTTCCTCACGGTCCAGCAGCTGCTGCGCGATGACGTACTGGGCGCGATCGCGGAATTCCATTCGCATTTCGACCGCCATCGTCCGCAGGTGCGCGATCGCTGGCGCGAAAGCGATGCACCCGGTGCGGGGCTGTGGTTCGACCTGGGGCCGCACCTGCTCGACCAGGCGCTGCAGTTGTTCGGCCGCCCGCAGGCGATCGGCGCGGACCTGCTGCCGCAGCGCCAAGGAGCGCGCAGCGACGATTATTTCCACGTCGTGCTGCACTACCCCCGCATGCGCGCGCACCTGCACGCCGGAACCCTGGTGGCCGATGGCGCGCGCCGCTTCGCCGTGCACGGCGTGCGGGGCAGCTTCGTCAAGGACGGCCTGGACACGCAGGAGGCCATGCTGCGCGACGGGCTGCGCCCCGGCGTGCCGGGGTGGGGCGAAGATGCGGGCCAGGCATGGCTCACGCTGGCCGCAGACGACGGCGTGCTGCGGCGCGAGCGCGTGGCCATGGTGCCCGGCGACTACCGCCGCTGCTATGCGGCGTTCCGCGATGCCATCCACGGCACCGGCGCCCCTCCGGCGACGACCGCGCAGGCGCTGGAGGTGATGGCCCTGCTGGAATTGGCCGCGGAAGCCTCCGCCCGCGGCCAGGTACTCACGCTGGACTGAGGCTCAGTCCGGCTTGCCGGTCGGCGGCGGCGCGGCATGCAGCGCGTGCCCGCCGAACTCGTTGCGCATGGTCGCCAGCAGCTTGTCGGTGAACGAATCCTTGTCGCGCGAACGCAGGCGTTCGAGCAGCGAGAGGGTGATGACCGGCGCGGAGACGTCCAGGTCGATGGCCTCGGCGACCGTCCAGCGGCCTTCGCCCGAGTCTTCCACGAAAGGCGCCACGCTCGACAACCGCGCATCGCGCCCCAGCGCGTCGGCGGTGAGGTCCAGCAGCCAGGAGCGCACCACGCTGCCGTCGCGCCAGATATCGGCCACCTGGTGCAGGTCCAGCGCGAACTCTTCCTTGCGCTCCATCAGCGCGAAGCCTTCGGCGTAGGCCTGCATCATCCCGTACTCGATGCCGTTGTGGACCATCTTGGTGAAGTGGCCGGCACCGCTCGGGCCGACCCGGCCCCAGCCGCGATCCGGTGCCGGGGCCAGCGCGGTGAACACCGGCGCCAGGCGCGCCACTGCGGCTTCGTCGCCCCCGATCATCAGGCTGTAGCCCTCCTTCAGGCCCCACACGCCGCCGCTGGTGCCGCAGTCGATGTAGGCGATGCCATGGCCCGCGAGCTCGCGGCTGCGGCGCTGGGAATCCTTGTAGTACGAATTGCCGCCGTCGACGACCAGATCGCCGGGCGCGAGCAGCGGCAGCAGCTGCGCGATGGTGTCATCGACCACCTTGCCGGCAGGCACCATCAGCCAGACCGCGCGCGGCACCGGCAATGCGGCGACCAGTTCGGCCAGCGAGGCCGCCGGCACGATGCCCTTGGCCTGCGCGGCCTGGCGCGCGGCGAGGCCGGGGTCGAAACCGATGACGCGGTGGCCTCCGCGGATGATCCGCTCGGCCATGTTGGCACCCATCCGGCCCAGGCCGACCATTCCCAGTTCCATAGCGAGATCCTCGTGTGTGCGAAAGATGGCGTGCAGAGTGGCATGAACCGGGGCCGTCGGCATCGCCCGATAGGTCAACGAATCGTTGCGCCAGCGCACTGCCGCAGCTGCTGGTCGATCCAGCGGCGGTACAGCGTGGTGTGCAGGTTGTGCAGCGCCAGGTCGATCGTATACGGCGTGCGCGGGTTGCGGTCGAGCAGCCGGGCAATGTGGTAACCGACCGGCTTCACCCCGCGCGGGTGCACGTAGAGGATGAAGCCGCGATAGAACGGGTCGTCGAACAGCGCGTCCATGCGGGCGACCACCTCGCGCTCGTGCGGGTCCAGACGGGCGCGCAGCTGCGGATCGCGCTCGTACAACAGGCGTTCGAAGCCGTGCCGGCCCAGGCCGTCCACCTGCTGGGAGAGCTGCCAGAGCTGGCGGTTGAGGTTGTCGTAGTAGGCCAGTCCGCCGTGCGCTTCAAGCGCGCGCGCGGCTTCGTCGGTGACGTCGACGACGATGAAGTTTTCCGCCTGGTTGCTGAGGTCGTCGAGGAAGCGCTTGGAGAAGGCGTGCTCGATGAAGCCCGGGACACCCATGAAAGCCTGCCGCCCCCGCGCGCTGGTGCGGACCGCCTTGCCATCGGCGAGGAATTCGCCGGCGTGGTGGCCAAGCAGGATGCTGTCCGTATCGTGGAGCGTGTTGAAGGTGCCGATCGACAGTTCGCCCGGTGCGAATTCGGCATCGAACGCGGCATCGCCGTAGAGCTCGCGTTGCGTCGCCAGTTGCGCCACCTGGCGACCCACGCCGCATTCGGTACGTACCTGGCCCGTATAGAACGCATCGAGCGCCACGCTGTTGGCGAGTGCGGGGGAATAGCCACGGCCGAAACTGCGAAATCGCGTCCAGCCCTGATCTCGCGCGCCCTTGGCGCCGAAGCCGATCCAGCCGGCCTGCAGGCCGAAGAAGCGGTAGCCCTCGTTGGCCTCCAGCCGGGCGCTGGCACGTCGTGCCGCATCGCCGAGGCGGAAGGCATAGGCGCAGACGGTGGCCGGGTCGTCGAGCATCGCGGCCAGGGCAGCATCGGCCTTCGCCGGATCCTGGGGCAACACCGCGCGCAGGTCGCCGGCGGCCTGCGCGTCGGCCAGCGAGGCGCGGCGGCAGGGCGTGCCGCCGGCCACTTGGGGTGCGTCGATGGCGGCGCGCTCGATATGCCAGCCAAGCTGCCGCAGCAAGCCTTCCGTGCAGGGCGAGGCGACGGCCGGTCCGGCCAACAGCATTGCCCACAGCACGCAGCGACGCGCGAGCGAACGCGCACACGAGAAAGCCCCGGATGGACCGGGGCTTTTTGTGCAGGCCTGCGGATGGCTCAGCGGGTGCGCTCGCACACCGTCTGCACCACGCGGTCGCCGTTGTTCTGCTGGTGCTGGCCCTGCACGTAACGGCCAGTCGCGCCACCGGCCACGGCACCCCCGACGGTGGCCAGCTTCTTGCCGTTGCCACCACCGATCTGGTTGCCGAGCAGGCCACCCACCACCGCACCGGCCACGGTGCCGGTCACGCGATTGGGGTCCTTGCTGTTCTTGTGCACTTCCACCTTGTGGCAGCGCACCACGGTGCCGTCGTTGAAGCGGCGGCCTTCGTCCTGGGGCCCGTAGGTCTGCGCCTGGGCGACGAAGGTCATGCCGACGAGCGCCAGGCCGGCGAGGTATCCACGAGTGTTCATGGCAATTCTCCGGTCTAAGGCGACGGCCGGATTGCCATCGCGTTGGGTGCACTGTGTCTGCGCTGCGCACAAGACCCCGTGAAATCCGCCAGGCGCGTTCAGCAGGCAGCCACCCCGATGACGACTATGGCAAGGGCGTGTCCTGCGGCTTGGGGTCCTGCGTGGCGGCCGGCGGCGTCGCCGCATCGGTGACAGGCGGGGTGGCCACGGGTGCGGGCACGGGCACTTCCGGTGACGGGGTCGTAGCAGGCGCGGGTGCCGGTGCCGGTGCCGGTGCCGGTGCCGGCGGCGGCGGCGGCGGCGGCGAAGCTTGCGCGGTGGCCTTGCCCGACGGCTTGGGCAGGTACATGCCCAGGCGCTCGAAGAAGCGCTTGTAGAAGTCCGCGTCCTGCACGGTAACGCTGGCCACGCGCACCATCGAATCGTTGCTGCTGCCCACCGGCAGGGACACTGAACCCAGCACACCCACGCCTACGCTGGCGGAGGTGGCGCTTTTCTTCAGCGCGTAACGGTCCTGCACGGCGCTGACGAATACCCAGGCGTGGTCCTCGCCTTGTGCCACGCACGAAATGCGCAAGTCCAGTTGCTCGTGCGATTCCTCGGTCGGCTGGAAGTTCTTGCTGCCCTCCACCGCC
The DNA here is from genome assembly GCA_023386795.1 of Pseudomonadota bacterium. Classification (GTDB taxonomy): domain Bacteria; phylum Pseudomonadota; class Gammaproteobacteria; order Xanthomonadales; family Xanthomonadaceae; genus Stenotrophomonas_A. Next base: position 2,453 of record JAEWJB010000056.1, on the reverse strand, counting down.
GCCGCATCGGCCCGCGCGACGATGTAACCCTGGCTCAGCAGTGCTCGCCGCGCCGCTTCGCAGGCTGCGGCAGGGGTGACATCAACGCTGCGCGAGTACGTGTTGTCGGAATTGAACGACTCGCGCACCAGTACGTGGTCGGCCTTGCCGCGGCCGCAGCCGGAAAGCGACACGGCGATGCCAAGGCAGGCCAGGGCAGGAGCGAGGCGGCGTGAAGGGATCATGAGGAAAGCCCGGTGGAATCCGGCCGAAGCATAGCCCCCCGCCCGTGAGCGAAGAACGAAAGGCACGGCGGTTGTCGAACCGGGGTTCATGCGAGAAATGCGATCGCCGAGGCGGACAGGCACGGCCGACAGTGCGAAGCTGCCGGCTGATCCATCGCAAGGTCCGTCTCCATGTCGCTGCAACGAATTGCCTGCCTGCTCTGCCTGCTGCTTGCGCTGCCCGCTGCGTGGGCCGCGCCACCCGCGTCGCTGCGGGTGATGTCGTTCAACGTGCGCACGCCGGCCGATACCGAGCCCGGCAGGCGCTGGGAAGACCGGCGCGAGGCGATGGTGGCAGTGATCCGCCAGGCGCATCCGGCGGTGATCGGCACGCAGGAGCTCACGCCGGTGCAGGCGCAGTACCTGCAGGCACAGCTGCCTGACTATCGGTGGTTCGGCCAGGGCCGGCGCGGCGACGCGAGCGACGAGCACATGGGCGTGTTCTACGACGAGGGCTTGCTGACCTTGGTCGACTCCGGCGACTTCTGGCTTTCGCCGACGCCGGACGTGCCCGGCAGCATGGGCTGGGGCGATCCCTATCCGCGCATGGTGACCTGGGGCCTGTTCCAGCGCCGTGCCGATGGCCGGCGCTTCTACCTGTTCAACACCCACCTGCCCTATCGCGACCAGGACGAGCCGGCGCGCGTGCACAGTGCGCAGCTGCTGCTCTCGCGCATCGCCGCGCTGCCGGCGGATGTACCGGTGGTGGTGACCGGCGACTTCAACAGCGAACCCGGCAGCGATACCTGGCGCACGCTGACCGCCACGCTGCACGATGCGCGCGGCACGGCGCCAAAGGTGGAAGGGCCGCGCCTGACCTTCCAGGATTTCGGCGGCAGCGAACGGCGCCAGCTCGACTGGATTCTGTTGCGCGGCTTCCAGGCCACGCATTTCCGCACGATCGACACGCGACCCAACGGCCTGTATCCCTCCGATCATTACCCGGTACTGGCCGAATTGCGCTTTCCCGAGGCGATCACGCCCTCACCCGATACCAAGCGCTAGGCTGCGGCTTTCGTTCACCGGGAAGCGCCATGGCACATCGCAGTCGACTCGCCGGTTTCATCATCGATTGCCAGGACCAGGACGCCGACGAGAGCGCGCGTTTCTGGGCCGCGGCGCTCGGCCTGACGGCCAAACCCGCCTATCGCGAGGGCGATGCGGAGTATGCCGAGCTGGAAGGCGCACCGGCAGGATTGAACGTGGAAGTGCAGCGGGTCACGCATGCTTCGCGCGTGCACCTGGACATCGAAAGCGACGACATCGACGCGGAAGCCGACCGGCTGGAGAAACTGGGCGCCAAACGCATCGGCTTCGTGAAACGCTGGTGGGTGATGGAAGCGCCGAGCGGCCATCGGTTCTGCATCGTGCGCATGCGCGAGGAAACCCCGGGCAAGGCGCCACCCACCACTTGGGAATGACCTCAGGCGGCCGGCGCCGCCGCACGCAGCCATTCGGCCAGTTGCCGGGCCGGCAGAGGCAGCGCGGCGAAGTCGCGCGAGACCAGCCACAGCGCGCGGGTCGCCCACGCTTCGGCCAGCGGCACGATGGCCAGTGCGCCGGCCACGGTGCTGCGGCGTGCCGCGCACTCGGAGACGATCGCCACGCCCGCGCCACGCGCGACCATGCGGCATAGCGCCTCCATGCCCGGCACGTGCGCACGCCAGTGCAGGCGCCCGCCGGCCGCCGCCGCGCGTGCGAGCAGGTGGCGCTGCAGCGCACTGTCGCCGGACAGGCCAAGGAAGGGCGCATCGAACATCGCGGTGATTTCGAGGGCATCCGCTTTCGCCCAGGGGTGATCGCAAGCGCAGGCGACCACGAGGCGATCCTGTCCGAGCAACGCGTCCTGCAGCCCATGGCGGCTGGCGTGATCGGCGACCACGGCCAGGTCCGCGGCGGCTTCGCGCACCGCATCGGCAGCCTCCACGCTGCCGCTTTCGACGAGCGTCAGGTCCAGCGACGGATGGGTGACGAGGAAGTCGGCCACGCGCTCGGGTAGCCATTCGTTCAAGGCGGCGGTATTGGCAAGCAGGCGCACGGTGGCGCGGTGGCCGGCCGCGTAATCGGCCAGTTCCCCGCGCAGGCGCGCAACGTCGCCGCCGATGCGGCGTGCATGGCGCAGCAGTGCGCGGCCGGCCGGGGTGAGCTGCCCCCCGCGCCCGCCGCCCTCCCCCAAATACACCCCAGCCA
>JAEWJB010000132.1 GCA_023386795.1 Pseudomonadota bacterium | reverse complement strand
GGCGGCAGGACAACGCCTGCCGCCCGAGCCGCCCTATTTCTCCGCCGGCACGCCCATCTCGTCCAGCAGCGCCGGGGCCGGGTATACCTTGGCCAACAACCAGCGCAGATAGCGCATGTCCACGTGGATGGCGCGCTTGTAGCGCGGGTCGTACCACCAGCTGGCACTCACCGCTTCCCAGTTGCTGTCGAAGTTCAGGCCGATCAACTCGCCGCGCGCGTTGAGTACCGGCGATCCCGAGTTGCCGCCCGTCGTATCGAGATTGGTGAGGAAGTTCACCGTCTGCGTCTTCAAGGCCGGATCGGCAGTGTTGCCGAAGTCACCCTTGGCGATTGCATCCAGCAAGGGCTTGGGTGCATCGAAGGGCACCTGCCCGGTGTTCTTCTCCACGATGCCCGCCACCGTCGTCACCGGCGCGAAGGTCACCGCGTCTCGCGGCGCCAGCGGTTCGACCCGCCCATAGCTGATGCGCAGCGTGCTGTTCGCATCGGGATATACCGCCCGGCCCTGCTTCTGGCGCCAGGCCACCAGCGCGCGCATGTAGGCCGGGCGCAGGCGCAGTTGCTCGCCTTCGCGCGTCTTGCGCGCGTCCTCGCGCTGCAGTTGCCCCGGCACCAGCTTCCGGGCGAGCGCGATCAGCGCATCGTCGGCCAGCGGCTTCCCGTCACGCGCCGCGGCGAAACGCGACAGGCGCTCGGCTTCAGTCCCCAGCACCGTGCGCTGGTACAGGCCGTCGAGCGCCTGCTTCAGCTGCGCGGGCGTGCGGCCAAACGCGGCGTCCAGTTCCGGCGCGCGTTGCGCGTCGGGCAGCTGCTGGTAGCGCGTGAGCAGCGAGGTCAGCAGCGCCTTTTCCACCGTCGGGTCGTAGCGGCGCTGCACTTGCTTGAGCACCCCTTCGATCATCGCCTGGTCGCGCTGCTGGTAGCCGGTCTCGCGTTCGGCATCCGGCTTGGCCGATTCCAGGCGCAGGCGTTCGAGCACCAGGGCCGAGCGCATCAGCTGGGTCTGGGTGGCCAACGCGCCCAGGATGAGGTCGCGCTCACCCAGCGCGGCGCCGTCGGCCAGCGAGGCCTGCAACGCGGCGATATCCCGCGCATCCTCGCCGGTCGTGGCGGCCAGCATGCCGCGCTCGTCCTCGGCGCGCAGGCGCACCGCGTCGCTGCGGCGCAGGCCTTCGAGCTCGCCCGCGGCGCGCTTGCGGTTGTTCTTCAGCGACTGCAGCTGCGAGGCGTATCGGGTCCTGGCTTGCGCATCGGTCTTGCCGGCCGCTTCAATCACCTCGATCAAGCCATCGAACAAGCTCACGCGATCCGGCAGCACGTGGTTCACCTGTTCGTCGAACTCGGCCGCCGTGCGGTGGCGGTAGGTGATGCCCGGATAGCCGGCGAGCATGGCGAAATCGCCGGCCTTCGGTCCGTCCTTGGCCATCTGCAGGTGGGCCGGCGGATGGTAGGGCACGTTCTCCGGGCTGTAGTCGGCGGGCTTGCCGTCCTTGCCGACATACGCGCGCAACAGGGTGAAATCGCCGCTGTGGCGCGGCCACATGAAGTTGTCGATCTCGTCGCCGTAATTGCCGATGGCGCGCGGCGGCGCGTAGACCAGGCGCACGTCGCGCAGCTCCAGCTGGCGGATGCGGTAGAAGTCGCTGCCGTAGTACATGTTGGCCACGCTGCAGCGCACGCTGCCGTCGCGCTCGCACTCGGCGACGATGCGCTTGCTGGCCGCGTCCACCGCGTCGTAGTAGGCACGGCCCTGCTTGCCGCGCGCATCCTGGAGTACCTCGTCGGTCACCTTGTCGAAGCCGACGGTGACCAGCACGCGGAAGTCCGGATTGGCGGCGCGCTCGTCGGCGCGGCCGGCGGCGATGAAGCCGTCGTCGATGAAGTTGTGCTCCGGCGAGCTGTTGTACTGGATCACGCCCATCGCGACGTGGTGGTTGGTCAGCAGCAGGCCGTCGTTGGAAACGAACGAACCGGTGCCGCCGCCGACCTTGACCACCGCGCTCAACGGGGCGCGGGTGACGTCGGCCAGATCCTTCGGGTCACCCTTGAAGCCGGCATCGCGCAGCGGCTTGGCCAGCGCCGGCAGCTGGGTGGGCATCCACATGCCTTCATCGGCACGGGCGGAGGTGGTCAGCGCCAGGCCCAGCGCGAGCGAGGCGGTGAGGGTGTTACGAAGCGGCATCGGAGGCATCCCGGAAAGGCAGGCCGTGACCTTAGCGGCCCGCCCGTCCGCGGGCAATCAGGGGGCGCTCAACGGCGCAACTCATACACCAGCGACACCGATTCGCTGATCGTGATGTGCGGACTCAGGTATTGGGCGGGCCGTAGCTTCGCTCCCGTCACCTGGACGCTGTCCAGTTCCTGGTACCCAAAGCGATCGAACTGGGAAGAACGCACCGAATGGATGCTGTAGACCTGCCCCAGGCTGGCGCCCGCCGCCTGCGCGATGTCGTTGGCGCGATCATAGGCGTCGGCGACGGCCTTGCGCTTCACCTCGCGGCGAATCGGCGCCGGGTCGCGGAGCTGGAAGTCGACATTGTCCACTTGGGTGGCGCCGGCCCGCAGCCCAGCATCCAACAGGGCATCGAGCCGCGCGATCTCGTCCAGCACCACCGTGACCTTGCGTCCCGCTTCGAAGAGCGGCGCGCGCGACGCGCGCAGCCGCACTTCGTCATCGTCATCGTCCACCCGCTGGACGCGCATGTCGGCCGCCTCGATGTCACGGCCTGCGATGGCGAATTGCTTCAGCGCGTCCAGGTACCGGTTTACCGCCTCGTCCACCGCCTGTTTGGCGGCGAGCGAGGTGCCAGTGCGGTGGGCGAACAGCAGTGTCACCTTGACGCTGTCGGGCGCAACCTCCTGCTTCGCGCTGCCCTCCACCGCCACGTGCGGCCCATCGGGCAATGGCGTACCGGCTAGCGCAATTCCACTCCACAGCATCAATGCCACGAACAGCTGCCTGCGCATCGTGTCCTCCCCTGTCTCCCTGGTGGCAGGCACGCTAGCAGAGCGCGCTACAGCCGCGCCACCTGGCACAGCCGCACCTGGCGCGGCTCGATGCCGTGCGCCTCGGCGGCGCGCTGGCGCAGGGCCGAGACGACCTCGGCCGGATCCAGCCGCTCCTCGTTCTCGGCGTCGATGCTGTGCGTCACCTGTCCCCACAGGATCGGCCGGCCACCCTCGTAGCCTTCGTAGTCGGCGAAATAGTGCAGGCGCATGGCTCAGGTTCCGACGTGGATGCCATGCAGGGCGGCATCGCAGCCCAGGTACTCCAATGCGATGGACAGCGCGAGCGTGTAGCTCTGCGCGCGGTAGCCGTGGACGCTGGCGATGCGCTGTCCCAGGCCGTCGGGCAGCGGGGGTTCGGGGCGCTCGCTGCCGTCGTCGTGGGCCTCGACATAGGGATAGTCCAGCCCCGAAAGGACCCGGTGCAGGCGCGCGCTGGCGGCACAGGCGCCCGGGTCGATGACGGCCAGCTCGATCCGGGCCTGCTGGGCGACGCGCAGCGCATCGAGCAGCTCCCGCTCCGAGCCGCAGGCGCGCAGCGCCACGGTCTTGCCGACATCGGCGGCGCGCGCCACCAGCTGGCGCAGCAGTTCGCGCGGCAGCGGCGTCGGGCCGCGCATCAGCAGCGAGGCGTCTTCCGGGCCGCGCACGATCATGATCGACATGGCGGCGGCCTCAGTGATGCACGCCGCCGTGGAGGCGGCGCGCGGCAATGGCCGAAGAGAGCGCGTAAGCGCGACCGCGGTCGCCGGCGGTGATGATCGTGGCGATGGGCAGGTGGCTCGGCTGCAGCCAGGGCTGCAGTTCGTCGGCCGGGTCGTCGTGGACTTCGATGTACGGCGCGGCCAGCCCGTCGAGGGCGGCGCGCAGGGCCGGCCACTGCGCGCGATGCTCGGCGCAATGGATATGCCCGGAGTCGAGCAGGACCAGCTCGGTATCGAGATGCCGGGCGGCGTGCAGGCCCGCGATCAAGGCCCCCAGGTCCGTGCAGCGGACCACTTGGGTGGCATGGCCGGCACATGGGGCCGGCAGGGGCCGATCGCCCGCGGGACGATCGCGGGGGCCTTGCAGGATCAGGACTGACATACAGGTGACTCAAGCGCACCAGGGTGCGGAGGCGTCACGATAGAAAGGGTGGGCGTAAAGGGGCCATGCCCTGCGCGGCGGCGGCGCGTAACTTGTGCGTATCGACGCGACGCCGGGCTACTTCTCCTTGCGCCAGTTGATCGACCCCTTGGTCTCGATCGTGCTCGATTCCACTTCCACGTCGAAACCGCGCGTCAGCAGGTACTTCAACGTGATTACCGAGCTGCCCCCGACCAGCGCCACGCCGTAGCCCACATAGAAGCGCGGCGAGAGGTACTTGCCGAAGCCCACCACCGAACCCAGGCTGCCGGACTGGCTCACGCCTGCTTCGTCCAGGCCGAGCTTGGCGCCGAGCTGCGAGGCGATCAGGCCGCTGCCGGCCGACAGCGCCGCCGAGGCCGCCGTCACCTGCTGCGCCTCGCTGCCGCTGGCACTGGACAACCCGCGGCCCAACACAAGGTAGGAGAGCGCCTCCGATTGCGACATCGAGGGGTTGGACCACACGTCCGCACGCGGGGATTCCGCACGTCCGCTCACGTCGATGCCGGCGGTGACATCGCCGATGCGGCGTTCGGCACGGATGTTGATGCGTGGGTCGGAGACGATGTTGTTGTTCCAGGTGAGCTGGCCGCGGGTGATGGTCAGGTCCTGGCCGTAGGCCTTGTAGCGGCCGCTCACGTCCAGCCCGCCGTTGGCGGTCATCTCGCGGCCCGGGCGCGCACGCACCTGCATGCGCCCGGTCAGCGCGCCCTTCAGGCCGAAGCCGGCCATCTTGACGTTGTCGCCGAGGATCACCGCCAGGTCCATGTCCAGCGGCGAGGATGGGGTTTCCTCGGGGTTGGCCGGGTCCAGCACCACCACGTCCTCGGACACCGAGGTGCCGCGCTCCAGGCGCTCCAGGTCGATGTCGGCCTCGGGCACGGTCACCTGACCGCGCAGTTGCATGGTCTTGTCGACGATGCCGAACTGCATGTCCGGATTGGCGACCACGCGCAGCTCCGGGGTGTTGTAGAGCAGCACGCGGTCGCCGCGGATGTTGAGCTTCAGCGGCGTGCGCTCGCCATACCAGGAGAGGTCGCCATCGACGTTGAGCGTGCCCCCGCCCGAGCGCACGTTGGCGACGATGCGCGCAGAGCCGTCGGGCTGGGCACTGAAGCGGCCCTGGCCGTCGTTGAGGGTCAGGCCCAGCGAGGGATATTCGCCGGTGAAGTCCTTGAGCACTGCTTCGCCGCCGAGCTGCGGTTGCGAGCGCGTGCCGCGCAGGCTGACATGGCCTTCCACGTTGCCCTTCGGGTTGACCAGGTCAGCCACAAACAACTGCAGCCAGGTCAGGCGCGACATGTTGAGATAGAGCTCGCCGTTGAGCGGCGCGTAGGCATCCCAGCCGGTGTTGAAGCGGGCATCGACGAAGCCGTTGCCGGCGAAGCCGACGCCGAGGTAGCCCTGGATCTTCTGCGGATTGAAGTCGCCGGTCAGGCTGAAGTGGTCGTAGCGCACGACTTCGCCACGGCTGTTGTCGCCCAGGCGGATGCCACCTTCCAGCGATGCCACCTTGAAAGCGCCTTCCCAGGCGTTGCCGCGCGGGCGGAAGGTACCGTCAACGGTAAGCTCGCCACGCAGGTGCATCTGGCGGCCCTCGTTCGGCGGCAGCCAGGGCTGGATCAGTGTCAGCGGCAACGCTTCGCTGTGCACGGTGACCCCTTCGCGCGGCCAGTTCGCGTTGACGCACAGCGCGCCGCTGGCGCCCACCGCGGCCAGGCAGGCATCGGCCACGGTGAAGGCGGGACCGTTCACGCTGAACTGCGCCGGCTGGCGCAGCGCCCAGGTGTTGCCCTTGCTCGGCACGATGCGCAGCGTGCCGAGCTGGCCCTGCCAGCGGGAGCCGTTGCGGCGGACCTCGCCCTGCAACGCCAGCTGGGCCATGTCGTTGCGCGCCTCGGCTTGTACCCGCAGGTTCTCCACCGCGCCCTGTGCCTGCACCTGCACGCTGTCCAACACCATGCCGGCATTGAGCGCGCGGGCTTGGAGCGTGAGCGAGCCATCGCTGCCGCGCCACGGCAGGCGGCCTCGCAGCGAGAGCGTGTCGGCACTGTAGTCGTTCCAGCGCAGGCCGCTGCCGGCGAGGTCGGCGGTGATGTCCGGCGCGTCGCTGCGGCCGCGCACCTGCACGCTGCCGCGCAGGTTGCCGGTGGCACCAGGCAGCACGTCATCGAGCTGGAGCGGTTGCAGCTGGGCGTCGATATCCAGCCGGTCGCCTACCTTGCCCTTGGCGTTGATGCGGCTGTTGCCGATCGACAAGGCCAGCTGGCCTTCGCCCTGCTTGCCTTCCAGTGCGAAGCGACCGCGCGCGTCGATGCTGCGCTGGCGCAGCTGCCCGCGCAGGGCGGCGATGTCGGCGGTGGCCTGGTAGTCGCCCGGCGTTCCGTTCGCGGCCGGTGGCAGCTGGCGGCCCTTGGAGGCAATGCGGCCGGAAAGCCGCCCATTCCAGCCCGGCGCGAAATAGCCCGGGTCGAATTGCGACAGGTCGGCCGCCACGTCCCACGACAGCTGCGGCTGCCAGCCCACCTCGCCGGTGACATCCAGCTGGCCGCCCGGGGTGATGGCGCGGACTTCGTTGAGCGTGGCGCGCTGGTCGTCGCCGCGCGCGTCGATATGCAATTCGGCGCGCTGCGTTTCGCGCGCGATGTCGGCGCGTCCGTACACCGCCCATTGCTTCATCGTCCCGGCCAGGCCCAGGCGTGCCTCGCGCAGTTCCACCGGTACCTGCTGCGCGTCCGGCGTGGCGGGATCGGGCGCGGGCGTGAAGCGCAGGTCGTGCGCGTAGGCGGCCATGCGGAAGCGGGCGTTCTGCGTATCGGTGAAATCGGCGGTGCCGCGCAGCCGAACGCGGCCACCGAAGACATCCACCTCCAGCGGCGCCACGGTGAGTACCTGGTCCTTCAGCGCGATGTTCGACGGCTGCAGCACGATCTCCTGCTCGCCCCGCTTCACCCTGCCCTTCAGCTGCGCATTGCCGCCCTTGCCGGAGGCGTCGAGCGTGAGGCTGATGGGCTGCGCGGGTGCGGGGTCGGTGACACCGGCAGCGCCCATGAGCAGCGCGGTATCCAGTTCGTCGGCGTCGGCCTGCAGGCTCCAACGCGGATCCTCCTTGCCGGTGAACATCAGGCGCACGTGCAGCGGCTTGGGCGCGCGGCCGGCGATGGCGACTTCCATGTTCGACAGGTCGCCGCGGGCCACCAGGCCAACGCTGGCCGGCGTGCGCCCGCGCGGGGCGGGCAACAGCGCGGTGGCGGTGAGGTTGGTCTTGTAGTCCTGGCGCGGGATGTAATCGCCGTTGAGGCCGAAGTTGCCGCGGTCGCTGTCCACCTGCAATTGGCGCGTGCGCAGCTCGCCGTTGGCCATCTCCAGGCCGCCGCGGATGCGGCGCAGGTTGATCAGCGGCTCGCCCAGCTGGGTGACCCGCAGGTCGTTGACCTCGATGACGTCGGCCTGGATCGCCAGCGGCATTTCGATCTGCGGCAGCGAGCCCGGCCAGCTCGGCATCTCGAACGGTTCGTCGCTCTTGGCCAGGTTCAATGTCGCGCCGCTGATTTCCAGCTTGTCCAGCAGCAGCTTGCGGCCGAGCAGCGGGCGAATGTCGGCTTCGAAATAGACGCGATCGGCGGAGAAGCGGTAATCCTGGTAGCGGAAGTCCACGCCGCGCAGGGTGAGCGGGCCGGCAAGCGGTCCATCTGCTTCCTTCCAGGTGAAGGTGGCCCCGGCTGGCAGTCGCGCCACCACCTGTGCCAGCAGTACGTCGCGGCCGGCCACGGTCTGCAGCAGCCAGTACACCGCCAGCAGCGCGATGAGCACCACGCCAAGCACGCCGATCCCCGAGCCGATCCAGAAACGCCGGCGGCGGTAGAAGCGGGGACGCGGCGGTGGCACGGGCGCGTTCACAGGTTGGCTCCGATGTTGATGTAGAGCTGGAACTGCGAGTCGGGATCATCCAGTCCGTGGGCGACATCCACGCGCACCGGGCCGATCGGCGATTTCCAGCGCAGGCCGACACCGATGCCGGTGTGGAAGTCGGGTGTGTCGTCGAACGCGCTGCCGGTGTCGACGAACACCGCCGCGCCCCACGGGCTGTTGTTGAGATAGCGCTCGTATTCGACGCTGCCGGTGAGCACATGCTTGGCGCCGAGCGCGTACTTGTCCGGCGGCGGCGTGCGCGGGCCGACTTCGCGGAACGCATAGCCGCGGATGCTGTTGTCGCCGCCGGCGAAGAACCGCAGGCTCGGTGGCATCGAGACCAGGTCGGCCGTCCAGGTGGTGCCGCCTTCGCCGCGCAGGATCAGGCGGTCGTTGGCGCCGAAGCCATGGAACCAGAACACCTGCGCGTAGGCCTGGGCGAAGCTGGTGTCGGACCCCACCCCTTCCACGCCGCCGCGCACGAACATGCGCGCGGCCATGCCGCGCGTCGGGAAGGTGCGGTTGTCCACGCCCGAGTACACCGCCTCCAGCTGCGGATAGACGAACGTGGCGTACTGATAGAACGGGTCGGGCTGGTCGTTGGTGCTGTAGCGCCAGCGTTCGCGCAACGCGTTGATGGAGGCGATGGCCGTCCAGTGGTCGTTGAGCTCGCCGCTGCGGCTGGCACTGAGCTTGACGTTGCGCAGGTCGATGTAGTCGGTCTGCTCGTCGTAGTAGCCGGCGGTGAACGAATACCAGCCGTCCAGCCACGCGAAGGCGGGGATGCGGTAGGCCGTGGTGAGGCTCTTGCGCTTCTGCGCGAAGTCCAGCTGCGTGTCCATCTTGTGGCCACGCGAGTTGATGTAACGCCGCTCGATGCCGCCACGCACACCCGGACCGCTCTCGCTGCCGTAACTCAAGCCGGCGGTGTAGACCGTGCGCTTGGCGCGCTCCAGGCGCACGTCGATCGGCACGCGGCCATCGGCATCGGCCTCCTCGGGCTTGGGCTGGATATCGATGGTGCCGAAATAACCGAGCTTGTTGAGCGATTCGCGCAGCCGGTCGAGCTTGCCCTCGTGGTAGTAGCTGCCTTCTTCCCAGTACACCAGCGGATCGAACAGGCCCGGCTTGAAGTAGTCGTACTGGAAGCGCACCGGGCCCATGTCGTAGCGGCGCCCGCTGTCCCAGCCCAGGTCGATGTCGGCGGCGTGCTCGGCGCGGGTGATCTCCACGCGGCGCTGGGTGAAGTCGGCATCGAAGTAACCGCGCTCTGCCAGGCGCCGGGTGATGCGCACCTTGCTGGCCTCGTACTGCGGGTGGCTGAAGACCTGCCCCACCGCCGGCTGGAATTCGGCCACGTCGCGCTGCAGGTACTGGTCTTCCTCCGCCCAGCCGGTCAGCACGATGTGCGACTGGCGCACGCGCACCGGCTCGCCCTTGTCGACGTGGATGACGACGGTGATCTTGTCGCCGTTGCGCGGCGCATCGACGGTGATGGTGGGGCTGTAGTAGCCGAACGGTTCGAGCGCGGCGCGGGTCTGGTCCTGCGCCTGGTTGAGCAGGTATTCCAGGCGCGATTCGCCCTGGACCTTGCCGATGGTCTGGTAGAGGGAGAGCGAGACTTCGATGTTCTCGATCATCTCGGCATCGTCGCCCTTGTCCAGGCCTTCGATGCTGACCTTGTCGATGGTGCCGCGCGCGTGCGCGGTACCGGCGAGGGCCCAGAGAAAAATAAGCAGCAGCAGGGCCGTGGGGGTCAGACGCATGGGCCGAGGATATACCGGGAGGACAACAAGGACCCGTTAAGACCCCAGCCGCACGGCCTGACACCGGTGCCGGCAAACACCGGCACCGGCGCGCGGATCACACCGACAGGTGCTCGATCGCCGCGACGCTGCCCAGGCGCTCGCTCAGGCGTTGCAGCAGCGCCAGGCGGTTGCCGCGCAGGGCCGGGTCTTCAGCGTTGACCATCACGCCGTCGAAGAACGCATCGACCTGCGGGCGCAGCAGCGCCAGTCGCGCGAGCACGGCCACGTAGTCGTGCCGATGCAGGGCCGCGTCGGTGTCGCCCATCGCGCCCTCCACGGCTTCGGCCAGCGCTTCCTCGGCGGGCTCGCGCAGCAACGCCGGGTCGACCATCGCCGGGATCGCGCCGTCGGCCTTGCGCAGGATGTTGCGGATGCGCTTGTTCGCGGCGGCCAGGGCTTCGGCTTCCGGCAGCACGGCGAACGTGCCGATGGCATCGATGCGGCGGTCGAAGTCGTACAGCGAGCCACGCTCGGCGGCATGGCCCGGCGGCGGCGCCACTTCACCGTCGAACAGCGCGGCGACGGCGTTGAATTGCGTGGCGGGCACGCCCTTGTCGGCGTAATAGCCGCGCAGGCGCTCCAGCACGAAGGCGAAGATCTCTGCGGCGAGTGCGCCGGCTTCCGGCGCCGGCGGGGCCTTGGCGGCGGGGTGCGCGGCCAGCGCGTCCACGGCCGCCTGCGCGGCGGTGCGCAGCAGCGCCTTCACGTCCAGGTCCAGGCCGCTTTCGATAACCGTACGCGCCAGGCCCAGCGCATTGCGGCGCAGGGCGAAGGGGTCCTTGTTGCCGGTCGGCTTGAGACCGGCGGCAAAACCCCCGGCCAGGGTGTCGGCGCGCTCGGCGATCGCCAACACCTTGCCCAGCGGGGACAGCGCGATGTCATCGCCGGCAAAGCGCGGCTGGTAGGCCTCGTCGATCGCCAGCGCGACCTCGGGGCCCTCGCCCCCGGCCACTGCGTAATGGCGGCCGGCAATGCCCTGCAGCTCGGGGAATTCGTTGACCATGCGCGACTGCAGGTCGTTCTTGCACAGTTCGGCGGCGCGCGCGGCCAGCGCAGGTTCGGCGCCCGCCTGCGGGGCGATGGCGCGGGCCAGCGCGGCCACGCGCTGCACCTTGTCGGCCACGCTGCCCAGGCGCGCCTGGTAGGTCACCGTCTTCAGGCCCTCGCCCATCGACACCAGGCCCTGCTTGAGGTCTTCGTCGAAGAAGAACTTGGCATCGGCAAAGCGCGGGCGGATGACGCGCTCGTAGCCCTTGGACACCTCGGCCACGTCGCGCGACTCGATGTTGGCGATGCCGATGAACTTCTCGGTGAGCTTGCCGCCGTCGTCGAGCACCGGGAAGAACTTCTGGTTGACCTCCATCGTCTCGATCAGCGCTTCCTGCGGCACGGCGAGGAATTCGCGCTCGAAACCGCACAGCACCGCCGAGGGCCATTCGACCAGGTCCACGACCTGGGCCAGGTTGTCCTCGGTGATGCGGGCCACGCCGCCGGCCTGCGCGGCGGCGGCGTTGACCTCGGCCACGATGCGCTGGCGGCGCTCGGCCGGGTCGACCATCACGTTGGCCGCGCGCAGCGAATCGATGTAGTCGCCCGGCGTGCTCAGCCACACCTGCTTGTCATGCATGAAGCGGTGGCCGCGGCTCATGCGGTCCGACGCCAGGCCGAACAGCTTGGCCGGCACCACTTCCTTGCCGAACAGCAGCACCAGCCAGTGCACCGGGCGGGCGAAGGCGTAATCGTGATCGCCCCAGCGCATCGGCTTGGGGATCGGCATGGCGGCGATGGCCTCGGCCAGGATGTCCGGCAGCAGCTCGGCGGTGCGTGCACCCGGCTTCACCGCGCGATGCACGAAGCGCTCGCCCTTGTTGTCGGTGGTGCGCTCCAGCGCATCCCAGGCGACGCCCGCCTTGGCGGCGAAACCTTCCAGTGCCTTGGTCGGCTTGCCTTCGGCATCCAGGCCGATGTTGAGGTAAGGGCCGAGCACTTCCGAGCGCTGTTCGGGCTGCTCGGTGGCCACACCCGGCAGCAGCACGGCCAGGCGACGCGGCGTGGAAAGCGGGCGCGCGTCGCCGCGCTCGACTTCGATGCCGCGCTTCTCCAGCCCGGCGAGCACGCCGTCGAAGAAGGCCTGGGCCAGGCCCGGCAATGCCTTGACCGGCAGTTCCTCGGTACCCAGTTCGATCAGCAGGGGGGACAGCTGGCTCATCGGATCAATCCTTGTTCAGGCCGTGGCGCCGGTCTGCGGCGCATCGAACGGCACGTAATATTTGCGCAGGACCGGCAATGCCTCGTAGCGCGCCACGCGGGCGGCCAAGGCGGGGAAGCGGTCCAGGTCGTAGGGCAGCGCGTCACGCAGGTAGGTGCAGAAGCAGGCCAGGGTGAGGTCGGCCAGGCCGAAGCGTTCGCCCACCAGCCATTCGCGCCCGCCGGCGTCCACGCAGGCCTGGTCGAGCACCTGCAGCGCGCCTTCCATCTGCGTGCGGCAACGTCCAACCCACGGGGCATGGCGTTTTTCTTCCGGGCGGAACACGCGCTCCATCACCTGCTGCAGCGCCTTCTCCACCGCGCCGTTGGCGTAGCCGACCAGCCGCAGCGCCTGGCGGCGTTCGGCACCGTGCGCAGGCAGCAGCGCCTGCTCGCCGGCCTGGCCATCGAGCCAGTCGAGGATCACCGCCGATTCGGTCAGCACCTCGCCGTCGTCCAGCACCAGCACCGGCACGCGGCCGAGCGGGCTGTACTCGCGGATGCGGTCGAAATCCCGGCCCACCGACCAGTCGCGGTGTTCGAACGACAGGCCTAGCCGGTCCAGCGCCACGGCGACGCGGCGCACGAACGGCGAGTCGAACATGCCGATGAGGATCATCCGGCGGCGGCTCCGCGCTTGGCGCCGGGGAAACCGAGCTTCTCGCGCTGCGCGTAGTACGCCTGGGCCACCGCCTGGGCCAGCGCGCGCACACGCAGGATGTAGCGCTGGCGCTCGGTCACGCTGATGGCGCGGCGCGCGTCGAGCAGGTTGAAGGCATGGCTGGCCTTGGTGACCTGCTCGTAGGCCGGCAGCGGCAGGCCGACTTCTACCAGCTTCTGCGCCTCGCGCTCGCAGGCGTCGAAGCGGTGGAACAGCTCGGCCACGTCGGCGTGCTCGAAGTTGTAGGCGCTCTGCTCCACCTCGTTCTGGTGGTAGACCTCGCCATAGGTGACGGGCGCGCCGTCCGGGCCGTAGGTCCAGACCAGGTCATAGACGTTGTCGCAGTTCTGCAGGTACATGCAGAGCCGCTCCAGGCCGTAGGTGATCTCGCCCAGCACCGGCTTGCACTCCAGGCCACCGGCCTGCTGGAAGTAGGTGAACTGGGTGACCTCCATGCCGTTGAGCCAGACCTCCCAGCCCAGGCCCCACGCGCCGAGGGTGGGCGATTCCCAGTTGTCCTCGACGAAACGCAGGTCGTGCACGAGCGGGTCGATGCCCAGCGCCTTGAGCGAGCCCAGGTAGAGCTCCTGCAGGTTGTCCGGGTTGGGCTTCATCGCCACCTGGTACTGGTAGTAGCGCTGCAGGCGGTTGGGGTTCTCGCCGTAGCGGCCATCGGTGGGACGGCGCGAAGGCTGCACGTAGGCCGCGTTCCAGCTTTCCGGGCCCAGCGCGCGCAGGAAGGTCGCCGGGTGGAACGTGCCGGCGCCGACTTCCAGGTCCAGCGGCTGGATCAGCACGCAGCCCTGTTCGGCCCAGTACTGGTTGAGGGTCTGGATCAGGCCCTGGAAGGTGATCGGTACGCGCTGTGACATGCGGCAGGGGCCGTGCGAAGGGGTGCGCTAGTATAGCGGCCGACCTGCGGGGCATTCCGCAGCGGGGAACGGCTCATGGAACAGCGGCAGCCCGCCGAAACGACGATGGCCCTGGCCGGGGCGGCGCTGCCGCGCGGGCGGCTGGTGTTCGAACGGGTGGCCACCGCCCTGCTCGCCGACGAGATGGTCGCCCCGAACGACCGCGAGCGGATCCAGTTCTCCGCCGGCGGCGCCCGCAATGCCAGCGAAGTGCATCCGTTGGTGCTGCTGTCCAACCTCAAGCTGCACGCCGGCCAGCCACCGGCCGGCGAGCTGGGCCTGGAACGATTGACCGAATGGCTGGCTACCCGCGTGGGCATGCGCTACCTGCGCATCGATCCCACCCGCGTGGACGTGGCCTCCGTGACCGGCGTGGTCTCCCACGCCTATGCGCGGCGCCATCGCATCCTGCCGCTGGCGATCGACGCCGAGCGCGTGCTGATCGCCACCAGCGAGCCGTTGGCGCTGGACTGGCTGGCCGACGTCCAGCACCTCACCCGCCGGCGCATCGACGTGGTGCTGTCCAACCCGTTGGACCTGCATCGCTACACGATGGAGTTCTTTGGCGTGACGCGCTCGGTGCGCGGCGCGCATGGCGACGTGCGCAGCACCGACAGCAATGTCGGCCTGCCCAGCTTCGAGCAGCTGGTGGAGCTGGGCCGCACCGGCGACGTCAACGCCGACGACCAGCACATCGTCCACATCGTGGACTGGCTGCTGCAATACGCCTACGAGCAGCGCGCCTCGGACATCCACCTGGAGCCGCGCCGCGACATGGGGCGCATGCGCTTCCGCATCGACGGCGTACTGCACAAGGTATTCGAGGTGCCACCGGCGGTGATGACCGCGGTGGTCAGCCGCATCAAGGTCCTCGGCCGCATGGACCTGGCCGAGCGCCGCCGCCCGCAGGACGGCCGCATCAAGACCCGTTCGCCCGGGGGGCGAGAGGTCGAAATGCGCCTGTCCACGATGCCCACCGCCTTCGGCGAGAAGTGCGTGATGCGCATCTTCGACCCGGACGCGGCGTTCAAGAGCATCGACCAGCTCGGCTTCAGCCCGGAGGAAGCCGCCGGCTGGAACGCGCTGGTGGAGCGGCCGCATGGCATCGTGCTGGTGACCGGCCCCACCGGCTCGGGCAAGACCACCACGCTGTATTCCACGCTCAAGCGCCTGGCCACGCCGGACGTGAACGTGTGCAGCGTGGAAGACCCGATCGAGATGATCTCGCCGGAGTTCAACCAGATGCAGGTCCAGCAGAACATCGACCTGGACTTCGCCGCCGGCGTGCGCACCCTGCTGCGGCAGGATCCGGACATCATCATGATCGGCGAAATCCGCGACCTGGAAACCGCGCAGATGGCGGTGCAGGCCTCGCTGACCGGCCACCTGGTGCTCTCCACCCTGCACACCAACGACGCGCCCTCGGCCATCACCCGCCTGCTCGACCTCGGCGTGCCGCATTACCTCGTCGCCTCTACCCTCAACGGCGTGCTGGCCCAGCGCCTGGTGCGCACGTTGTGCCCGCACTGCAAGCAGCCGCAGGCGCTTTCCGACGAGGACTGGTCGGCGATACGCGAGCCGGGCGAGCCGCTGCCCGAGCAGGTACACACGCACGTCCCCGTCGGCTGCCTGGAGTGCCGGCGCACCGGCTTCCTCGGCCGCGTGGGCCTGTACGAGTTGCTGCCGGTCACCCCGCGCCTGCGCACGCTGATCCGTGCCGACATGGACCTGGCCGGGTTCAGCCATGCCGCCCGCGGCGAGGGCCTGCGCACGCTGCGTCGCGCCGGGCTGGAAAAAGTGGCGCTGGGTCTGACTACAATCGAGGAAGTCCTGTCCGTCCTGCCGCCCAAGGAATGAAGCCACACCTGCCGTTCCTGATCCTCGAAACCGGCCAGCCGGTGCCGGCGATGAAGCGCTATGGGCGCTTTCCGCACTGGATCCGCGTGGCCGCGGGGCTGGCCGAGGCCGAGACGGTGGTGGTCAACGTGGAGGCTGGACAGGCGCCGCCTTCCCCGGAAGGCTTCGCCGGCACGATCGTCTCCGGCTCGGCCGCCTTCGTCACCGACCGCGCCGAATGGAGCGAGCGCACCGCCGACTGGCTGCGCGCCGCCGCCCACGACGGCATGCCGGTGTTCGGCATCTGCTACGGCCACCAGCTGCTGGCGCACGCGCTCGGCGGGCAGGTGGACTACAACCCGGCCGGGCGCGAATCGGGGACGATCGAGCTGGAGCTGCATCCCCCGGCCTTCGAGGACCCGCTCTTCGCTGGCCTGCCGGAACGCTTTCCCGCCCACGCGACCCACCTGCAGACCGTGCTGCGCGCGCCCGACGGCGCGACCGTGCTGGCCCGTTCGCCGCAGGACGCGTGCCATGCCTTCCGCTGGGGGCGAAACGCCTGGGGCGTGCAGTTCCATCCCGAATTTGCCACCCATCACATCCGCGGCTACGTCCACGCCCGCGCCGACTGCCTGCAGCGCCACGGCCGCTGCGCACGCACGGTGGCCCGCGAGGTCAGCGCCGCCCCGCTCGCCCGGCGCCTGCTGCGAAGATTCGTCCAGCACGCGCGCACGCTGCCGTCGCATGGCCACGGTGGCAGGCCGGAAAACGCGCGATAATCACGCGGCGCCGGACTTGGCCGGCGCCTATCGATGCGGGATGGGAATGAGCGAAATTCGCAAGCTGCCGGCCTCGGCCGGCGCGGAATGGTTGTTGACCGGGTTCGCGCTGCTGCGGCGCGCGCCATTGGCGCTGGGGACGCTCGGCATGACGTGGGGCCTGATCGCCGTACTCGGCGCCGGGCTGGCGACGCAGCTACCGGCGCTCGGCCTGGCCGTGCAGTTCCTGATGCTGCTGGCCGGGCCGGTGTTCATGGGCGGCATGCTGTGGGCGGTGCGCGAGGTGGACGAAGGCCGCCCGGCGCGTCCCTCCCACCTGCTGCACGGCCTGCAGGATGGCCGTGCGCCGCACCTGCTGGTGTCGCTGCTGCCCCAGGCGCTGGCCGTGGTCGTGCTGGCGCTGCTGCTGGTCGCGCTGGTCGGCCCCAGTGGCTTGCAGCAGCTGACCCACGTGATGGGTGAGCTGGAGCGCATTAACCAGGCGGCCGCGCAGGCCGGCGTACAGCCGGACCCGGCGCAGGTGCAAGCGCTGGTCGCCAGCCTGCCGGCCGGACGCATCCTGCTGTGGCTGCTGCTGGTGCTCGCCACCTTCGCCGCGCTCAGCCTGGCGTTGTTCGTGATGCCGCCCCAGGTGATGTTCGACCATGCCACCGGCGTGCATGCCTTGCGCGAAAGCCTGCGCGCGGGCGTGCGCAACCTGCCGGCGCTGCTGGTGTTCTTCGTACTCACCTTCATCGCGCTGGTGGCGATCTACTTCGTCGTCGCGCTGGTGGCGATGATCGCCTCGCTGCTGCTGGGCGCCTTCGCGCTTTATCTGGCCCAGCTGCTGATGATGGGCGTGCTGATGCCGGTGTTCGCCGGCGCGGTCTATGCGGCGTGGAAGCAGATGTTCGGCCATGCCGACGCAGTGGTGCCGCCGGCGGGCGGCGAGCGCCAGGACATCTTCGTGGCATAAGCGGAAAGGCCGCGGCGGGTGCGATGCCCGCCGCCGGTCACGATTGCGGCTGGGCCTTGGGTACTACCGCGCGGGCGGCGATGATGCCCAGCTCGTAGAGGATGCACATCGGGATGGCCAGCATCAGCTGGGAGACCACGTCCGGCGGCGTCAGCACGGCGGCGATCACGAAGATGCCGACGATGGCGTAGCCACGGCCCTGGCGCAGCTGATCCGGCGTGACCCAGCCCAGCAGGGCCATGATGACCAGCGCCACCGGCAGCTCGAAGCTCGTACCGAAGGCGAAGAAGATCACCAGGACAAAATCCAGGTAGGCGTTGGCATCGGGCGTGAGCGCGATGACGTCCGGGGTAAAGGTGGTCAGGAAGTGGAAGACCGCCGGCAGCACCAGGAAATAGGCGAACGCGCAGCCGATGTAGAACAGCGCCACGGCCGAGGCCAGCAGGGGCAGGGCCAGGCGCTTCTCGCGCTGGTACAGGCCCGGCGCGACGAAGGCCCAGGCCTGGTACAGCAGCCACGGCACCGAGATGAAGAGGGCGACGAAGAAGGTCAGCTTCATCGGCGCGAAGAACGCACCGGCCGGGTTCATCGCGATCATCGTCTGCCCGGCGGGCAGCTGCGAGACCAGCGGGCGCGCCAGCCAGCTGTAGATCTGCCGGGTGAAGGGCAGCAGGCACAGCAGTACCACGCCCAGGCCGAGCAGGCCGCGCACCAGGCGCGCGCGCAGCTCGATCAGGTGCTCGATCAGGCTGCTTTCGGCCTGCAGGTCATCCGGTGCGTTCACGGCTGCTTCTCCGGCGGTGCCGGTTCGGCGGGCTGCGGGGGATGAGGCGCCTGGACCGCCGGGGCGGGCGCGGCTTCACTGGCGGTGCGGATGTCCACGTCGCGCGCCATCTCGTCATGCAGTTCCTGACCCTGCGCGCGAACCTGTTCCTGGCCCTGCCGCATCTGCGACTCGGCCTCGCGCAGCGAACTCTGCACGCTGTGCAGGTTGCGCTTGAGTTCCTCGGCCTCGAGCTCGCGCTCGAGTTCCTGCTTGACCGAATCCCACTGGTTGCGCGCGCGCCTGACCCACAGGCCGGCAAACCGCGCGGCCTTGGGCAGGCGCTCGGGACCGAGCACCACCAGGGCCACGATGGCGATCAGCAGCAGTTCGCTGAAACCGATGTCGAACACGTGCCGACGCCCTCGCCTGCGAAATCAGCGACCGTCGCGGTCGTGCTCGCGCTCGTTCTGCGCCGGCGTGCCGTTGGCATCGCGGGTCTGGTCGTTGAGCTGCGCCGGACGGTCCTCGTCACGCATGCCCTTTTTGAATTCCTTGACCGCGGTGCCCAGATCCTTGGCGCCGCTGGTCAGGCGCTTGGTACCGAAGACCAGCAACACGATCACCAGCACGATCAACCAGTGCCAGATGCTAAAGCCGCCCATGATCTGCTCGCCGCTTACCGTGAAAGGACCCTCAGGATAGCGCACCCCCGCCGGGACGGGGGTGCTGACTTTCAGGGCTTGCCATCCAGCGTTTCAGTGCGTACTTCGCCCTCGCCCACCGGCTGGAACCCCGGCTGCGGGGCATTGGCGGGAGCGGCCTGCAGCGGTGCGGTGCTGGCCTCCTGGGGCGCGGCCGGCGCCGGGCCGGTGACCGGCACGGCAGCGGTGCGGGGGGCCGGCGGCGGCGGGGTGCCTTCGTTGCGGTTGCTGCGCGCGGTGTAGGTCGCTTCCTCCAGGCGGTCGCGGAAGGCGATCACGTCGGTGGACGGCTGCTCCGGCGAACGGCCTTCGAAGATCATGCGGGGCGTGCTGCCGGTGCCGTAGGCATTCAGGTCGGCCTCGTCGTCGATCTGCAGCACCGCACCGTCCAGCGCCACGCCGGCGAACAGGCCACGGGCGCGCGACCACGACCAGATTTCGGCCTTCAGCTGGCCATCGGTGGCGGCGGCGGCATTGCGGCCCACCGGGCCCGCCGCCACGCCGGCGTCGGCGCCGAGGGTGAACTTGCCGTTGACGATGTTGTCCAGGCTGCGGTCGTTGCGGAACACCAGCACCACGTCGGAAGACTGCACGCCCGCCTGGAAGCCGATGCTGCCGCCGGTGAGCTTCATGAACACCGGATTGGACCAGCTGCCGTCGGGGTTTTTGACCGACATCAGGCCATGGCCGCGGCGCCCACCAATGACCAGACCGGCCTTGATGGTGTCCGGAATGACCACGATGGCGCGGCCCTCGTCGAGCAGTTTGTCCGGGATGCCTTGTTCGGGGATGGACTGGATCTCGTTCAGTACGCGCACCGCGTTACGGGCGCGCTGGTCTTCCTGGGGGCCGGCCCAGGCCTGGGTGGTCAGCAGGCTGGCGGTGATCAACACGGCAAGGGTCAGGCGGCGCATGGAGGACTCCGGTGGGGTCGCAGCGTAAACGAATACGGATTCCCCGAAATTAGTGCGGTTCAAATGAATCCGCAATGAGTATTCCGGGTCCGATTCATGCAATGGATCACCGCGATGCGTTCTTTCCGTCCCGGGCGTCGCGCAGACCTGCGAGAATGGGCCCATGCTCGACGCACCCGACACCGCCGTGCTGGCGGTCAATCTCGGCACGCCGCAGACGCCCACCGCTCCCGCGGTGCGGCGCTATCTGGCTGAGTTCCTCAGCGATCCGCGCGTGGTGTCCATCCCCGCGATTCTCTGGAAGCCGCTGCTGTATGGCCTGATCCTGCCGCTGCGCAGCGGCCGTTCGGCCGCCAAGTACGCGCAGGTGTGGCTGCCCGACGGCTCGCCGTTGATGGTGTACACACGCCGCTTGGCCGAGGCGATGCAGGGTCTGATGCCCGACTTCATCGTCCGCCATGCGATGCGCTACGGCGCGCCCGCGATGACCGCCGAGCTGGATCGACTGGCCGCCGAAGGCGTGCGCCGGGTGGTGGTGCTCCCGCTGTATCCCCAGTACTCGACCACCACCACCGCCTCGATCGAAGACCAGCTGCGCGACTGGCAGCCGCGTCATCCGGGGGTGACGGTGACACTGGTGCGCGATTACGCGGTGGATCCGGACTGGGTCGCCGCCATCGCCGCGAGCATCCGCACCTGGTGGGAGCAGCACGGCCGCGGCGAGCAGCTG
>JAEWJB010000100.1 GCA_023386795.1 Pseudomonadota bacterium | reverse complement strand
CCGCAAAGCCGACGGATCCAACCGCCCCCTCGCACCGCAAGCCAACGCATCCAACCGGCCACCGCAAAACTGTCAACTGGCCCGCCCCCACCCAAGTATGTATAATTCGTACATACTTTCTGGAGCCTACCGATGGAAGCCACCGTCGCCGAACGCGGCCAGATCACCCTCCCCAAGACCGTGCGCGACGCCCTGGGCCTGACCAAGGGCAGCGTGCTCAAGGTCGAGCTGGAAGGCAGTCGCATCGTCTTGCGCAAGAGCGTGGACGACGCCATCTCCCGCGTCCGCGGCAAGTTTGCCCTGGACCCATCCGCCGGCCCGGAGCAGGGCTGAGCGCATGATCGCCATCGACGCCCCCGTGCTGGTGCAGCTGCTGACCAATGGTCCGCAGGCCGATGCCGCCGAGGCGTGCCTGCGCCAGTGCCTGGGCAATGGCCGCGTGGTCGTCAGCGACGCCGCCCTGGCCGAACTGTGCGCATCGCTACGCAACGGCGCCGAAGCCCTCGGCGCGCTCGAGGAAATGGGCGTGCACTTCAACCCGGTCGAGGCCAAGTCGGCCCTGCGCGCCGGCGAGATGCAGCGCCGCTCGCGCCAGCGCGGCGGCGAGTCACGGCCGCTGGCCGATTTCCTGGTCGGCGCCCACGCACTGCTGCAGTGCGATGGCCTGATCACCCTGGACACGCATTTTTATCGCGACTACTTCAAGGGCCTGAAGCTGATCGTGCCGCAAGCCTGAGCCCAAACCACCGAATCCTTTTTACGATTCCCGGAGTGTTGTCATGTTGGAAGCCTATCGCCACCACGTCGCCGAACGCGCCGCGCTCGGCATCCCGCCGCTGCCGCTGAGCGCGCAGCAGACCGCGGATGTCATCGAACTGCTGAAGAACCCGCCGGCCGGCGAGGAAGCCTTCCTGGTCGACCTCATCACCCACCGCGTGCCGGCCGGCGTCGATGACGCCGCCAAGGTCAAGGCCTCCTACCTGGCCGCCGTGGCCTTCGGGACCGAGAAAACCCCGCTGCTCAGCCCGCAGCGCGCCACCGAACTGCTGGGCACCATGCTCGGCGGCTACAACATCCACCCGCTCATCGAACTGCTCGACAACCCGGAACTGGGTGCCGTGGCGGCCGAAGGCCTGAAGCACACGCTGCTGGTGTTCGACGCCTTCCACGACGTGCAGGAAAAGGCCGAGAAGGGCAACGCGCACGCGCAGGCCGTGCTGAAGAGCTGGGCCGAGGCCGAGTGGTTCACCAGCAAGCCGGAAGTGCCGCAGAGCCTGACCATCACCGTGTTCAAGGTGCCGGGCGAAACCAACACCGACGACCTGTCGCCGGCCCCGGACGCCACCACCCGCCCGGACATCCCGCTGCACGCGCTGGCGATGCTGAAGAACAAGCGTCCCGATGCGCCGTTCACCCCGGAAGAAGACGGCAAGCGCGGCCCGATCCAGCAGATCCTGGACCTGAAGAAGAAGGGCCATCTGGTCGCCTACGTGGGCGACGTGGTCGGCACCGGTTCCAGCCGCAAGTCCGCCACCAACTCGGTGCTGTGGTTCACCGGCGAGGACATCCCGTTCATCCCGAACAAGCGCTTCGGCGGCGTGTGCCTGGGCTCGAAGATCGCGCCGATCTTCTACAACACCATGGAAGATGCCGGCGCGCTGCCGATCGAGCTCGACGTCTCCAAGATGGAGCACGGCGATGTCATCGAGCTGCGTCCGTATGACGGCAAGGCGCTGAAGAACGGCGAAGTCATCGCCGAGTTCGAACTCAAGAGCGACGTGCTGCTGGACGAAGTGCGCGCCGGTGGCCGCATTCCGCTCATCATCGGCCGTGGCCTCACCGCCAAGGCGCGCGAAGCGCTGAAGCTGCCGGTCACCGACCTCTTCCGCCTGCCGGTCAACCCGCCGGACACCGGCAAGGGCTTCTCGCTGGCGCAGAAGATGGTCGGCCGTGCCTGCGGCCTGCCGGAAGGCCAGGGCATGCGCCCGGGCACCTACTGCGAACCGAAGATGACCTCGGTCGGCTCGCAGGACACCACCGGCCCGATGACCCGCGACGAGCTGAAGGACCTGGCCTGCCTGGGCTTCTCGGCCGACCTGGTGATGCAGTCGTTCTGCCACACCGCCGCCTATCCCAAGCCGGTGGACGTGAAGACCCACCACACGCTGCCGGAGTTCATCTCCACCCGCGGCGGCGTCTCGCTGCGCCCGGGCGACGGCGTGATCCACAGCTGGCTCAACCGCATGCTGCTGCCCGACACCGTCGGCACCGGCGGCGACTCGCACACCCGCTTCCCGATCGGCATCTCCTTCCCGGCCGGCTCGGGCCTGGTCGCCTTCGCCGCGGCCACCGGCGTGATGCCGCTGGACATGCCCGAATCGGTGCTGGTCCGCTTCAAGGGCCAGATGCAGCCGGGCGTGACCCTGCGCGACCTGGTCAACGCGATCCCGCTGTACGCCATCAAGCAGGGCCTGCTGACCGTGGCCAAGCAGGGCAAGAAGAACATCTTCTCCGGCCGCATCCTCGAAATCGAAGGCCTGCCGGACCTGAAGGTGGAGCAGGCGTTCGAGCTGTCCGACGCCTCGGCCGAGCGTTCGGCCGCCGGCTGCACGGTGCACCTCAACAAGGAGCCGATCATCGAGTACCTCACCAGCAACATCACGCTGCTGAAGTGGATGATCGCCGAAGGCTATGCCGACGCCCGCACCCTGGGTCGCCGCATCAAGAAGATGGAAGAGTGGCTGGCCGACCCGCAGCTGCTCGAGCCCGATGCCGATGCGGAATACGCCGCGGTGATCGAGATCGACCTGGCCGACGTGCATGAGCCGATCGTGGCCTGCCCGAACGACCCGGACGACGTGAAGACCCTGTCCGAAGTGGCCGGCGCGCAGATCGACGAAGTGTTCATCGGCTCGTGCATGACCAACATCGGCCACTTCCGCGCGGCCGCCAAGCTGCTGGAAGGCAAGCGCGACATCCCGACCCGCCTGTGGGTCGCGCCGCCGACCAAGATGGACGCCTCGGAGCTGACCAAGGAAGGCCACTACGGCACGTTCGGCACCGCCGGTGCGCGCATGGAAATGCCGGGCTGCTCGCTGTGCATGGGCAACCAGGCGCAGGCGCGCGAAGGTGCGACCGTGTTCTCGACCTCCACCCGCAACTTCCCGAACCGTCTGGGCCGCAACACCAACGTGTACCTGGGTTCGGCGGAACTGGCGGCGATCTGCTCGCGGTTGGGCAAGATCCCGAGCAAGGAGGAGTACATGGCGGATATCGGCGTGATCAACAGCAAGGGTGCCGAAATCTACCGCTACATGAACTTCGACCAGATCCAGGATTACCAGGAAGTGGCCGATACCGTCGCGGCGTAAGCCACGCGGAAAGGAATGCAGAAAGCCCGGCGAAAGCCGGGCTTTTTGTTTGAATCTTCCAAGCATTTTGCGGGTCGTGTTTCTGCTCTTGCGCCTGTGGATGGGGACGACAGACGGCTGGCTGCTCGCGTTCTGCGTGCTGGTTGCGGGATCATTGGTCTACGGCCTCATGATGGCCAGTACGCAACCGCGCGCCGAGTGAGGTACCTCACCGCGCCGCATGCCGGAACGGCCACGGGTCGTCATCCCCGGCGCCCCCGCGCTCGGCGCACACCGCGCGGAACATCTCCACGAAGGCCGATTGCTGCCGGGTAGGGTGCCAGTCCGCACGGGTCGTGAGGCCGATGCGTCGACGCAGGCCTTCGCCGGCGCTGGCGAGTTCGGTCATCAGCCCGGCGCGGCGCTCGATCAGGAACTGGTCGCGCGACATCAGCGTCAGCCAGTCGTCCTCCAGCAGCAGGCCGCGCGTCACCAGTACCGAGCCGCACTCGATGCGCGGTGGCGGCGGCGCGTGGCCCTGGTCGAGGAACATCCGCTCCCAGCGCGCCCGTACCGGCGCGCCGGTGGCGGCGATGACCCAGGGGTAGTCGAGCAGGCGCTCGAACGCGAAGTGCGTGCCGGCCAGCGGGTGGCCGGCGCGGGCGACGATTACCGGGTCGTCGTCGAACAAGCCTTCCTGCACCACGTCGCGCACGGGCAGGCGGTCGCGCATCGCCCCCACGAGCAGGTCGAGGTTGCCCTCGCGCAGTTCGCCGAGCACTTCGGCATACGGGCCTTCGACCACGTTGATGCGGGTGTTCGGATACGCCCGTGAGAACCGCGCCAGCACTTGCGGCAGCAGGATCGCGCGGGCCAGCGGCATCACCCCCAGCGCAATGCGCCCGCCACGCTCCGAGCGCAGCGATGCCAGTTCATCCACCCCGGCTGACAGTTCGGCCAGCGCCAAGCGCACCAGCCGCAGCATTCGGGTGGCCGCCGGCGTGGACTGCACGGTCTTGCCGCGGCGCATCGTCAGCGGCACTTCGATCAGTTCGGAGAGGTCGTGCACCGCGCGATACACCGCCGGCTGCGAGATGCCGCTGCGCGCGGCGGCCAACGAGTAGTTGCCGGCCTGGTCCACCGCCGTCAGCGCACGCAATTGGCCCAGCGCCACGCGCCGCTCCAGCCCGGCCAGCGCGGGCAGGCGCTGCGAGCGCCGCGCCAGCCGCACGCCATGCGCGATATAGGCCAAGGCGCGTTCGATGCGCGGCACGAGCAGCTGTGCCGCTTCGGTAGGCGCCATGCCGCCGGGCTGGCGATCGAACAACGGCGATTGCAACTGCCGCTCAAGCTTGGCGATGGCCTGCGTGAGCGCCGGTTGCGAAAGATTCACCTGCGGCGCCGCCGCGCTGATGCCGCCGCGAGCGACCACCACGGTGAGCGCGTAAAGATGGCGAAGGTTCAGGTCCGCGAGCTGTTCCATGGATCAACTATAACCAAAGCCAATGGCTGTATCGGAAAACGATCTTGAGCCCCTGCGAGGACGGCGGCCAGACTCGCTCATCCCCAACGAAGGATGGATGGATGTCCCGGGTAGTGACGCACATCGAACGCACCGACCTTGCCCTCGTCGATGGCCTGGCCCAGGCCGGCGTGGCCACGGTCCACGAGGCCCAGGGGCGCAGCGGACTGCTGCATCCGCGTATTCGTCCTGTCTATGCCGACGCGCGTATCGCCGGTACGGCGCTCACGGTGTCGGTCCCGCCCGGCGACAACTGGATGATGCACGTGGCCATCGAGCAACTGCGCGAGGGTGACGTGCTGGTGGTGGCACCGACCAGCGAATGCTGCGACGGCTATTTCGGCGACTTGCTCGCCACGTCCGCCCAGGCCCGCGGTTGCCGCGGCCTGGTCATCGATGCTGGCGTGCGCGACGTGCGCGACCTGACGGCGATGGGCTTCCCGGTGTGGAGCCGGGCCATCCACGCGCAGGGCACGGTCAAGGAGACGCTGGGCTCGGTGAATGTGCCGCTGGTCTGCGCCGGCGCACTGGTAAAGCCGGGCGACGTGGTGGTGGCCGACGACGATGGCGTGTGCGTGGTGCCGCGCGCCGATGCGGCGCGCGTGCTGGCCGAGGCACAGGCTCGCGAGGCGCGCGAAGCGGAGAAACGCGAGCGACTGGCGCGCGGCGAGCTTGGCCTGGACATCTACCAGATGCGCGAACGGCTGGCGTCCAAGGGCCTGACCTATGTCTGAGTCGGTACGCGCGATGTGGATGCGGGGCGGCACGTCGAAGGGCGGGTTCTTCCTCGCTTCGGACCTGCCCGTGGACACTGCTGCGCGTGACGCCTTCCTGCTGCGCGCCTATGGCTCGCCGGATCCGCGGCAGATCGACGGCATGGGCGGCGCCGACCCGCTGACCTCGAAGGTCGCGGTGGTTTCCGCCTCCGACCGCGACGGTGCCGATGTCGATTACCTGTTCCTGCAGGTGTTCGTGGACCAGGCGTTGGTCAGCGATGCACAGAATTGCGGCAACATGCTTGCCGGCGTCGGACCGTTCGCGATCGAGCGCGGCCTGGTCGCAGCGCAGGGCGAGCGCACGGAGGTGCGCATCTTCATGGTCAACACCGGCAAGCTGGCCACCGCCACGGTGGAGACGCCAGCCGGGCAGGTGCGCTACGACGGCGACGCGCGCATCGACGGCGTACCCGGCAGCGCCGCGCCGGTGCCGCTGGCCTTCGCGGACATCGCCGGTTCGTCCTGCGGCGCGCTGCTGCCCACCGGGCGGGCGCGCGACACGATCGACGACATCGACCTCACCCTGATCGACAACGGCATGCCCTGCGTGGTGATGCGCGCCGAGGACTTCGGCATCAGCGGCTACGAAGACCGCGAGACGCTGGACGCCCACGACGACCTGAAGCGGCGGCTGGAATCCATCCGCCTGCAGGCCGGTCCGCTGATGAACCTCGGCGACGTGGCCCAGGCCTCGGTGCCCAAGATGATGCTCCTCGCCGCGCCGCGCGAGGGCGGTGCGATCAGCGTGCGCTCCTTCATCCCGCATCGCTGCCACGCCTCCATCGGGGTGCTGGGCGCGGTCAGCGTCGCCACCGCCTGCCTGCTGCCCGAATCCCCGGCGCATGCGCTGGCCCGGCTGCCGGAAGGACGCTCGCTGCGGCTGGAAGTCGAACACCCCAGCGGGAGTACCGGCTGCGTGATGGACCTCGATGACGCGGGCCAGGTCGTGCGCGCGGCGGTCCTGCGTACCGCCCGCAAGCTTTTCGACGGTGAACTGTTCGCCTGAAACAGACGCCGGCTTCATTATCATCATTGACCTGGGAGGGTTGACATGACCGTGGTAGAGAAGCGGCCCGGCCGCTTCGGAATCTTTGGCCAGCTGTGGTTCCAGGTGCTGGCCGGCACGCTGATCGGCGTGCTGCTGGGGTGGCTGCAGCCCGAGATGGGCTCGGCGATGAAACCCTTCGGCGATGCCTTCATCAAGCTCATCCGCATGATGATCGGGCCGGTGATCTTCGTCACCGTCGTGCACGGCATCGCCGGCATGCGCGACATGAAGAGCGTCGGCCGGCTCGCGTTGAAGTCGCTGATCTACTTCGAGGTCATCACCATCGCCGCGCTGGTCATCGGCCTGGTGGCGGTGGACCTGTGGAAGCCGGGCGCGGGCATGAACATCGACCCGGCCACCATCGATACGGCGACCATCCAGGGCTACGTGCACACCGCGCACGACCAGTCCATCGTCGCCTACCTGATGGGCATCATCCCCAACACGCTGGTCAGCGCGTTCACCGAGGCCCACGTGTTGCAGGTGCTGTTCGTCTCCGTGCTGTTCGGCGTGGCGCTGGCGGCGGTGGGCGAGCGCGGCGAGCCGGTGATGAAGGTCATCGAGTCCACCTCCAGCGCGCTGTTCAAGATCATCGGCTATGTCATGTACTTCGCCCCGATCGGTGCGTTCGGCGCCATCGCCTTCACCGTGGGGCAGTTCGGTGCCGGTTCGCTGCTCTCGCTGGGCGAGCTGATCATCGAGTTCTTCGTGGTGTGCGGCTTGTTCACCGTGATCGTGCTCGGCGCGGTGGCATGGTGGTGCGGCGTGAGCCTGTGGCGGTTGATGGCCTACCTGCGCGATGAAATCGTCATCGTCGCGGCGACCACCTCCACCGAGACCGTGCTGCCGCGCCTGATCGAGAAGATGAAGAAGCTCGGCGCCGAGGAAGGCGTGGTCGGGTTCGTGATTCCCGCCGGTTACTCGTTCAACCTCGACGGCACCTGCCTGTACCTCACCACCGTGGCGCTGTTCCTGGCCCAGGCGACCAACACCGAACTGACCGTGTGGCACCAGCTCGGCCTGATCGCCGTGTTGCTGCTTACGTCCAAGGGCGCGGCGGGCGTCGCCGGGGCGGCCTTCGTGGTGTTGGCGGCCACGCTAGGCACCACGGGCACCATTCCGGTGGCGAGCATCGCGCTGATCCTGGGCATCCATCGCATCCTGGCCGAAGGCCTGACCTTCGTGAACCTGATCGGCAACGCGGTGGCCGTGCTGGTGATCGCCAAGTGGGAAGGCAAGCTCGACGAGCGGATGCTCGCCGCGCAGGTCGGCACGCGCCGGCTGCGCCAGCGCCAGGCAGGCATCGCCGCCACCCAGCAAGTCTGATCCGCGGCGGCCGCCGACCACGCCGCGGCCGCCCCTCCATTCCATCCCAGTACCGGCCGGAGGGGGCCGGGCAGGAGGCTTTGTGTCCCGTATTTCCCGTTATACCCACAGCGCGTTGGCGCTGTGCATCGCCGCCGGGCTTTGCGCGCCGGCCTGGGCGCAGGACGAAGCCGGCGCCAAGACGCCGGGCAAGGTGCGCGACGGCATCGACCTGACCCTGGATTTCGTCGGCAACGTGGCCTCCAACCCGGTGGGCGGCGTGGAGCAGGGCACGGAAGGTTCGTACTGGGTGATGGCGCAATCGAAGTTCGACCTCGACAAGTTGTTCGGCGTCCACAACACCGATGTGGACTTGCAATGGGCCTGGTTCGCAGGGCGCAACCTGGCGCGCGAGAAGATCGGCAGTTCCATCAGCGCGCAGCAGACCTGGCGCCCGGTCGCCGGCGGCCGCCTCACCCGCATGACCGTCCGCCACCGCTTCGACAACGGCCTGAGCATTACCGCCGGCCGCGCTCCGGTGAACAGCTACTTCAACAACTCCCCGCTCAACTGCGTGTTCATGAGCAACGCGATGTGCCTGACGCCCTATGGCGCGATCACCGACCTGGGCATCACCGCGTATCCGAACTCCTCGTGGGCGGCGATCGTGCGTTACGACGTCAACGACCGCTGGTACGCCCAGACCGGTGCGTTCGATTACAACAACGACCTCAACAAGGCCGGCAAGAACGGCCTGGATTTCTCCTTCGGTGAAGGCACCGGCACGATCGTGCCGTTCGAGGTCGGCTACCAGACCAATGCGAAGAACGACCCGCTGCCGCGCGCCTACCGCGTGGGCGTGTACCACAACAGCGATGGCGGCAAGAGTCCGTACTGGGACATCAACGGCAACCCGGCCGGGCTCACCGGCAAGGCGTCTGCCAACCAGGACGGCTCGCGGGTGGGCTGGTACGCCATGGCCGACCAGACCGTGTGGAAGCAAGGGCCGCGCAGCCTAGCGCTGTTTGCGCGCTACTACGTCAACACCGGTAACGATGCGCCAATCGATTACTTCGCGTCCGCCGGCTTCGTGAAGACCGGCACCTTCGCCGGACGCGACCGCGATACGCTGGCGATGTTCGTCTCCAATACGCATTTCAGCGACAGCCAGCAGGCCTACCTGCGCGACCGCCGCATCCGCAACGGCGGCACCGGCACGCCGGACAACAACGAGATCATCGCCGAGCTGAGCTACGGCTGGGCGGTGCATCGCGGTATCCGGCTGATGCCCAACCTGCAGTACATCGTCCATCCCGACCCGATCTACGCGCCCACCCGCACTACCGACATCCCCGATGCGCTGGTGGTGGGCCTGCGCGTGGACGTGCATTTCGCCCAGCTGCTCGGCTGGTGACCCGCTTCCTCCCCCACGAGGCCTTCCCATGATCATCGACTGCCACGGTCACTACACCACCGCCCCGAAGGGCCATGACGCTTTCCGCAAGGCGCAGGTCGCGCATTTCGACGATCCGTCGCTGCCGCCGGCGGTGTATCCCTCGATCTCCGACGACGCGCTGCGCGAGAGCGTGGAGACCAACCAGCTGCGCCTGCTGCGCGAGCGGGGCGCGGACATGACGATCTTCTCGCCGCGCGCCAGCACGATGGCCCACCATGTGGGAGATGAGCGCGTCAGCGCCGAGTGGACGCGCCACTGCAACGACCTCATCGCCCGCGTGGTCGGGCTGTACCCTGAGACCTTCATCGGCGTGTGCCAGCTGCCGCAGTCGCCGGGCGTGCCGATCAGCCATTCGATCGGCGAACTGGAGCGTTGCGTCAACGAGCTGGGCTTCGTGGGCTGCAACCTCAACCCGGACCCGTCGGGCGGGCACTGGAACGGCGTGCCGCTGACCGACAAGGCCTGGTATCCGTTCTTCGAAAAGATGGTGGAGCTGGACGTGCCGGCCATGGTGCATGTGTCCGGCAGCTGCAACCACAACTTCCACGCCACCGGCGCGCACTATCTCAACGCCGACACGACGGCCTTCATGCAGTTCCTGCAGGGTGACCTGTTCCGTGACTTCCCCGAGCTGCGCTTCATCATCCCGCACGGCGGCGGCGCGGTGCCGTACCACTGGGGCCGCTTCCGTGGCCTGGCCGACATGCTGGGCAAGCCGCCGCTGGACACGCACGTGATGCGTAACGTGTTCTTCGATACCTGCGTCTATCATCAGCCGGGCATCGATTTGCTGTTCGAGGTGATTGACATCGACAACATCCTGTTCGGCTCGGAGATGGTGGGTGCGGTGCGTGGCATCGATCCGCAGACCGGCCATTATTTCGACGACACCCGGCGCTATGTGGATGCGCTGGGGCTGGCGCCGGCCGACCTGCACAAGGTGTACGAAGGCAATGCGCGGCGCGTGTATCCGCGCCTGGACGCGCAGCTGAAGGCGAGGGGGCTGTGATGGCTGCCTTCCAGAAGGATGCGAACTGGCTGGACTGGTGCGCGCACCCGAGCAAGCCGGCATTCGTTCCGCCGCCGGGCGCGGTGGACGCGCACTGCCACGTGTTCGGACCGGGCGACGAGTTCCCCTACGCGCCGGAGCGCAAGTACACGCCGTGCGATGCGAGCAAGGCGCAGCTGTTTGCCCTGCGCGATTTCCTCGGGTTCGAGCGCAACGTGATCGTGCAGGCGACCTGCCATGGCGCGGACAACCGGGCGTTGGTGGATGCGTTGCAGGCGGCGGATGGCCGGGCCCGCGGCGTGGCGACGGTACGCGATACGGTGACCGATGCGGAGCTGGCCGAGCTGCATGCGGCCGGCGTGCGCGGGGTGCGCTTCAACTTCGTGCGGCGGCTCGTGGATCCCAAGCCGGATGCGTATTACCGGGCGATCATCGAGCGGATCGCGCCATTGGGCTGGCATGTGGTGATCTATTTCGAGGCCGCGGACCTGGCCGAGCGCTGGGATTTTTTCACTTCGCTGCCGACGACGGTGGTGGTGGACCACATGGGCCGGCCGGATGTGCGGCTGCCGGTCGAGGGGCCGGAGTTCCAGCGGTTCGTGCGGTTGATGGACGAGCATCCGAACGTGTGGAGCAAGGTGAGCTGCCCGGAGCGACTGTCCGTGTCCGGGCCCCCAGGGTATGACGACGTGGTGCCGTTCGCGCGCTACCTGGTGGAGCGGTTCCCGGATCGGGTGCTGTGGGGCACGGATTGGCCGCATCCCAACATGACTTCGCACATGCCCGATGATGGGAAGCTGGTGGATTTCATCCCGCGCATCGCGGTTAGTGCGGATTTGCAGCGGAAGTTGTTGGTCGATAATCCGATGCGGCTTTACTGGGGCGCGTAGAGCGGCTCTCCGTGTCTCATGCGGCGGCCTTCGGGGGCGGCGGGCGCTTTCGGGACACGCCGTGAATCCATCCATGGAGGCTCGTAGGCGACATCCTTGTCGCCTACGGT
>JAEWJB010000097.1 GCA_023386795.1 Pseudomonadota bacterium | reverse complement strand
CTCTACGGGTCGCGGCTGAAGCCGCTCCTACAACGGCGGGCAACGCGACCCCGAGGCCCGCGGCGAGCAACACGCGACGCCCACGACCAGCCACGCGACACCGAGGCCCACGGCGAGCAACGCGAGGCTGCGGCCCAAAGCGGGCGCCGCGTCACCTCGACCATCAGCTAACCGCACCCTGCAAAAAAAGAAGGGGCGACGCGAACCATCGCCCCTCCCGCACCCATCACCGCCCCGCCAACTCCAGCAGCAGCTTGTTGAGCCGGCGCACATAACCCGCCGGATCCTTCAGCGTGTCGCCGGCCGCCAGCGCGGCCTGGTCGAACAACACCCGGGCCAGTTCGCCGAAGCGCGCCGTATCGCTTTCCGCGTCCAGTCGCTCGATGAGCGGATGGGCCGCGTTGAATTCGAACACCGGCTTGGCTTCCGGCAGCTTCTGCCCGCTGGCCTCCAGGATCTGCCGCATCTGCAGTCCCAGGTCATCGCGACCGATGGCCAGGATCGCCGGCGAGTCGGTCAGCCGTTGCGACACCCGCACCTCGGCCACCTCCTCGCCCAGCGCCTGCTTGATCCGTTCCACCAGCGCCTGCTTTTCCTGCGCGGCCTGTTCCTGCGCCTGCTTGTCCTGCTCGCTGTCCAGCGCGCCCAGGTCCAGGTCGCCGCGCGCGATGTCCACGAACGACTTGCCGTCGAACTCGGTGAGGTAGCCCATCAGCCATTCGTCGATGCGGTCGGTCAGCAGCAGTACCTCGATGCCCTTCTTGCGGAACACCTCCAGGTGCGGGCTGTCCTTGATCTGCGCGTAGCTCTCGCCGGTCAGGTAGTACAGCTTGTCCTGGCCCTCCTTCATGCGCGCCACGTAATCGGCCAGCGCCACGTCCTGGGCGCCATCGCTGCCGTGGGTCGAGGCGAAGCGCAGCAGCCCGGCGATCTTCTCGCGGTTGCCGTAGTCCTCGGCCGGGCCTTCCTTCAACACCTGGCCGAACTGCTTCCAGAAAGTGGCGTAATCCTCCGGCTTGTCCTTGGCCAGCTTCTCCAGCATGTCCAGCGAGCGCTTGGTCAGCGCTGCCTTCATCGAGTCGATCACCGGCCCGGCCTGCAGGATCTCGCGCGAGACGTTGAGCGAGAGGTCCGCCGAATCCACCACGCCCTTGATGAAGCGCAGGTACAGCGGCAGGAACTGCTCGGCCTGGTCCATGATGAAAACGCGCTGCACGTACAGCTTCAGGCCCTTGGCGGCGTCGCGGTGGTAGAGATCGAACGGCGCGCGGCCGGGCACGTACAGCAGCGAGGTGTACTCCAGCTTGCCTTCGACCTTGTTGTGGCTCCACGCCAGCGGGTTGGCGTGGTCGTGCGCCAAGTGCTTGTAGAACTCCTGGTACTCCTCGTCCTTGACCTCGCCGCGCGGCCGCGTCCACAGGGCGCTGGCGCGGTTCACCGCTTCCCACTGGGCCTCGGCGCCGGCGTCCTCGCCTTCGGCCTCCTTGCGCAGTTCCACCGGCAGGGCGATGTGGTCCGAATACTTCTTGATGATGCTGCGCAGGCGCCAGGCGTCGGCATAGCCTTCCTCGCCGTCCTTCAGGTGCAGCACGATGCGCGTGCCGCGCTCGGGGCGCTCGATCGTGGCGACGTTGAACTCGCCTTCGCCGCGCGAGGACCAGTGCACGCCTTCGCTGGCCGGCAGGCCGGCGCGGCGGCTGTAGACATCGACCTGGTCGGCGACGATGAAGGCGCTGTAGAAGCCCACGCCGAACTGGCCGATCAGGTGCGCGTCCTTCTTCTGGTCGCCACTGAGGTGGGCCAGGAAATCGGCGGTGCCGGACTTGGCGATGGTGCCCAGGTGGGCCACGGCTTCCTCGCGGCTCATGCCGATGCCGTTGTCCTCGATGCTGACCGTGCGCGCGGCGGCGTCGTAATCCACGCGGATGCGCAGCTCGCCACCGCCCTCCAGCAATTCCGGCCGCACCAGCGACTCGAAGCGCAGCTTGTCCGCCGCGTCGGCCGCGTTGGACACCAACTCGCGCAGGAAGATTTCCTTGTTCGAGTACAGCGAGTGGATCATCAGCTGCAGCAGCTGCTTGACCTCGGTCTGGAAACCCAGGGTCTGCGGTTGCGATTCGGTCATGGGCGTGGCTCCTTGGATGCAGGCCGCGAGCGCGGCGATGCCCTCCGGGTATGGGCCGGCACGCGCATTTCAAGGCGTCGCGACCGCGCTGGTCTATCATGCGCGGCCTGATGACCCGCCCGCTGTCCGCCATCGCCGCCTCCCTTGCGCCCTTCGCCGCGTCGCGGGGCCACGCATGAGCGCGCGCAAGCGGGAAGGGCAGGTACGCATCATCGGCGGCCGCTGGCGCAACACGCGCCTGGCCGTCCCCGACCTGCCGGGCCTGCGCCCCACCAGCGACCGCGTGCGCGAGACCTTGTTCAACTGGTTGCAGCCGGCCTTGCCCGGCGCACGCGTGCTCGACCTGTTCGCCGGCAGCGGGGCGCTGGGGCTGGAAGCGGTGTCGCGCGGCGCGGCGTCGGCCTGCCTGGTCGAGCGCGATGCCGGCCTGGCCTCACGCCTGCGCGAGCAGGTCGGCAAGCTCGATGCGGCGGGGCAGGTGGAGGTGCTCCAGGAGGACGCGCTGCGCTGGCTGGCGCGGCCGGCCAGCGTGCGCTTCGATATCGCCTTCGTTGACCCGCCTTTCGCCGCCGGCCTTTGGAATCAGGTGCTTGCGGCGCTGCCGGCGCACCTGTCCGACGAGGCCTGGCTGTATGTCGAAGCGCCCCCCGACGCGGCCCCGATGCTGCCGCCGGAATGGCGTGCGCACCGCGAAGGCGCCACCCGCGAGGTGCGCTATGCGCTGTACCGGCGGGCCGCTGCTACACTGACGTCACCTTCACGCGGTACTCCAGCATGACCGTGGCCAATCGCCGCATCGCCGTCTATCCGGGCACCTTCGACCCGATCACCAACGGCCATATCGACCTCGTCGCGCGGGCCGCCCCGCTGTTCGACAAGGTGGTGGTCGGCGTGGCGTACAGCCCCTCCAAGGGGCCGGCGCTGCCGTTGGAACGGCGCGTGGAGCTGGCCCGCGAGGCACTGGGGGGCCACGACAACATCGAGGTGCGCGGCTTCGACACCCTGCTGGCGCATTTCGTGCGCGACATGAAGGCCGGCGTGCTGCTGCGCGGCCTGCGCGCGGTGTCGGACTTCGAATACGAATTCCAGATGGCCAGCATGAACCGCCATCTGATCCCCGAGGTGGAGACGTTGTTCCTCACCCCGGCCGAACAATACAGCTTCATTTCGTCCTCGCTGGTGCGCGAGATCGCCCGCCTTGGCGGCGACGTGTCCGGCTTCGTACCCGCCTCGGTCGTCGAGGCGTTGCGCCAGGTGCGGCAAGCGCGCGCCCAGGCCTGAATTCACCCGTCACACCCATAACAGAACAGGAAACAGGGAGGATCACAATGAAAAATCTCATGCGTGGGCTGCTCATCGCCTCGATGGCTGCGCTGGCGTTCACCGCCTGCAAGAAGGAAGAAGCCAAGCCGGCCACCGAAGCCGCCGTGGCGCTGAAGGCCCCGGGCAAGGACGACGATGCCGGCTGGAAGCAGTACCTGCAGCAGGTGGCGATCCAGAACATGGGCAACGTCACCAACAGCCCGTTCCTGTACTACCTCCCGCCGGAATCGGATCCGGAGTTCCAGGCCAAGTACGAGCGCCAGGTCGAGAGCGCGACCACGACCATCAGCCGTGGCATCAGCCCGGGCAACATGATTGCCTTCGGCTCCTCGGCCTCGGCCAAGATGGCCGACATGATCGCCGCGGTGTTCAAGGACGTGCAGGCCGACTCGATGAAGGGCGTGCGCATCGTGTTCATCGGCGACGCCGCCGACAACGCGCGCGTGCAGACCATCATCCAGCCGACCGGCGCCGAGTACATCTTCGTCGAAGCCAAGTAATACCCGTGGACCGGGCGCCCCGCGCGCCCGGTCCCCTTGCCGGAACCGCCTTGCCCGACCCGCAATTCCCCCCGGTGATCGCCGCCTTCGCGCGTGATCCGCACCCCGCCGGACCGGCCTTCGCCGGAGCCGCGCCCACGCCCCGCGCGCGAGAAGCCGCCCGCGCCGCCGCGATGCCGCCGCCATGTCGCTGAAGATCAACGAGCTGTGCGTCAACTGCGATGTCTGCGAGCCGGCCTGCCCGAACCGGGCCATTTCCATGGGCGAGACCATCTACGTCATCGATCCGGCACGCTGCACCGAGTGCATCGGCCATTACGACGAGCCGCAGTGCGTGATGGTCTGCCCGGTCGAATGCATCGACCCCGACCCGGACATCCCGGAGACCCACGACCAGCTGCTGGCCAAGCTGCGCCAGCTGCAGATCGATCATCCCGAGTTCTACGAAGAGGAACCGCCGTCGCCATGAAGCCCTTCGCCCGCCCCGTGCTGCTGTGCCTGCTGGTGCTGTTCGCCACGCCTTCCTTCGCCGCCGAGCCGCCGGCTTCGGCGAACGGCAACCCGGGGCATCCGCCGGGCGCGGCGGTGGCGAGCGGGCACCGGCTGGCCACCGAGGCTGGCCTGCAGGTCCTCAAGGAGGGCGGCAACGCATTCGACGCCGCGGTGGCGGTGTCCTCCACGCTGGCGGTGGTCGAGCCGATCAGCTCGGGCCTGGGCGGGGGCGGCTTCTTCCTGTTGCACGATGCCAAGACCGGCAAGGACGTGATGCTGGACGCGCGCGAATACGCGCCCGAGTCCGCCACCCCGCAGCAGTTCCTGGACAAGAACGGCGACCTGGACCGCGACCGCTCCATCAACGGCCCCTGGTCGGCCGGCATCCCCGGCTTGCCGGCGGCGCTGGTGGAACTGGCGGGCAAGCATGGCCGCCTGCCGTTGAAGCAGTCGCTGGCGCCGGCGATCCGCATCGCCACCGAGGGTTTCCCGGTGTACGAGCGCATGGCCAAGGGCTATGCATCGCGCCGTGAGGTGATGGAGCGCTATCCCGGGACGCGCGAGGTGTACCTGCGCAATGGCCGCCCGATCGCCACCGGCGACGTGTTCAAGCAGCCGGAGCTGGCGCATACGCTCACCCTGCTGGCCGACAAGGGCTTCGATGGCTTCTACCGCGGCGAGACCGCCAAGAAGCTGCTGGCCGGCGTGAAGCAGGCCGGGGGGCGCTGGACCGCGCAGGAACTGGCCGGCTACCAGGTCAAGGAACGCACGCCCATCACCTTCCAGTACCGCGACTGGAAGATCACCACCGCGCCGCCGCCGTCCTCCGGTGGCATCGCGCTGGCGGAAATGCTGCAGATCCTCGAAGGCTGGGACTTGTCCAAGCTTGATGACGTGCAGCGTACGCACCTGGTGGTGGAGGCGATGCGCCGTGCCTACCGCGATCGCACGTTCTTCCTCGGCGACCCGGATTTCGTCACCATCCCGCAGCGCGTGCTCACCAGCCCCGACTACGCGATGGGCCTGCGTGCCACCATCAACCCGGCCAAGGCCACCCCGAGCGACCTGCTCTCGGGCAACCCCACGCCGCTGGAGGATGACGAGACCACGCACTTCTCCATCATCGACAGCGAAGGCAATCGTGTCGGCGCCACGCAGACGGTGAACCTGCTGTACGGCTCGGGCTTGATTCCCAAGGGCACCGGCGTGCTGCTCAACGACGAGATGGACGACTTCGCGCTCAAGCCCGGCACGCCCAACGCGTTCGGCGTGATGGGCTACGAAGCCAACGCCCCCAAGCCGGGCAAGCGCATGCTCAGCTCGATGACCCCGACCTTCATGGAGTCGCCGCAGCGCGTGACCGTGCTGGGGACGCCCGGTGGCAGCCGCATCATCACCATGGTGCTGCTGGGCATCCTCGGCTACGACGCCGGCCTGGACGCGCAGCAGGTCGCCGCGCTGCCGCGCTACCACCACCAGTGGCTGCCGGATACCATCGAAGCGGAAAGCGGTGCGTTCACGCCGGAGGTCGTCGCGGGCCTGCGCAAGCTCGGCCATACGGTGGACGTGCCGGGCGACAGCGCCGAAGGCGGCCGCGGCTCCAGCCACGTGTGGGGCAACCTGCAGACCGTGGAATGGGACCTGCGCGGCAACGTGCTGCGCGGCGGCAGCGACCCGCGCAACCCGGTGGGCAGCGCCGAAGTGATCGCCACCCCGGCGAACTGAGGAACTGGCGATGAAGCTCTGGTCCCTGCGCGGCAACAGCCAGAAGCTGGACGGCGGCGCGATGTTCGGCAACGCGCCGCGCGCGCTGTGGGAGAAGTGGGCCGCGCCGGACGAACACAACCGCATCGAACTGGCGTGTCGCGCACTGCTGGCCAGCCCGTTGGCGGGCAAGACGGTGCTGTTCGAGACCGGCATCGGCGCGTTCTTCGAGCCGAAGTTGCGCGAACGCTACGGCGTGCAGGAGCCTCGGCACGTGCTGATCGATTCGCTGCGCGAAGCCGGCTTCGAACACGAGGACATCGACGTGGTGGTGCTGAGCCATCTCCACTTCGACCATGCGGGCGGCCTGCTGGCACCGTGGAGCGAAGGCCGCACGCCGGAGCTGTTGTTTCCCAACGCCACCTTCCTGGTGGGCGCGACGCACTGGCACCGCGCGTTGCAGCCCCATCCGCGCGATCGGGCCAGCTTCATTCCCGAGCTGCCGGCGCTGTTGCAGGAGAGCGGCCGGCTGGAGATCGTGGAAGGCGCCTGTTCGCAGGCCCTCGGCGACAGCGTGCGCTTCACCTTCAGCGACGGCCATACGCCGGGGCTGATGCTGGCCGAGATCGTGGGCCCGGAGTCGGTCGACGGGCAGCCGCAGGGAGGCGTGGTGTTCTGCGCCGACCTGATTCCCGGTCGTTCGTGGGTGCACGTGCCCATCACCATGGGCTACGACCGCAACGCCGAATTGCTGATCGACGAGAAGCAGGCCTTCCTCGCCGACAAGCTGGCGCGCAACGTCCATCTGTTCTTCACCCACGACCCGGACTGCGCGCTGGCCCAGGTGGTGCGCGACGAGCGCGGCCGCTACGGCACTACGCACGAGGTGGCCGAGCTGCGCGCACGCAGTCTGTTCACCCCGCTGTTGGCCTGAACGCCCCGCGCGCCGCCTGGGCGCGCGGCTTGCACGGGCGACCGCTCGCCGGGCACGATCACGTGTCCCCCCGATGAGCGTGCTTCGATGTCCCAGTGCCTCCTGCGGCGCCTCGCCGCGTCCTGCCTGCTGGTTGCCGCCGTTCCCGCGCTGGCCGAACCGGCCATCCGCGTGGACCAGCTCGGCTTCGCGCCCGGCGCGCGCA
The DNA here is from genome assembly GCA_023386795.1 of Pseudomonadota bacterium. GTDB lineage: Bacteria > Pseudomonadota > Gammaproteobacteria > Xanthomonadales > Xanthomonadaceae > Stenotrophomonas_A. The sequence goes on along the minus strand of JAEWJB010000097.1, from coordinate 35,469 downwards.
AGCTGGCGGTAGTGGAGGGCATCGAGGCGAGCCAGTCTTTCAGCGTGGTGCGCGCGAAGGACGGCAAGACGGTGTTCAAGGGCACGCTGGAGGCCCCCGCGAACTGGGCGCCGGCCGGCCGCATGGCGGCGCTGGCCGATTTCAGCACGCTCGGCACGCCGGGTGCCTACCGCATCGAAGTGCGTGGCGTGCCGGTCTCCGATGCGTTCCGCATCGACACCAAGGCGTACGCCGGCCTGAACGATGCCGCGCTGAAGGCGTACTACTACAACCGCGCCAGCACCGCATTGGACGCCAAACATGCGGGCGTTTATGCGCGCCCCGCCGGCCATCCGGACACGCAGGTGGAGATCCATCCTTCGGCTGCCTCTCCGGGGCGGCCAGCCGGCACCGTGGTCTCCGCGCCCAAGGGTTGGTACGACGCCGGCGACTACAACAAGTACGTGGTGAACTCCGGCATCTCGACCTGGACCCTGCTGGCCGCCTACGCGCACTACCCGCAGTTCTTCAAGGGCCGCGACATCAACATCCCGGAAAGCGGCAACATCGTGCCGGACATCCTCGACGAGGCGATGTGGAACCTGGAATGGATGCTTGCCATGCAGGACCCGGGCGATGGCGGCGTCTACCACAAGCTCACCAACCTGCAGTTCGACGGCATCGTCATGCCCGCGCAGGCGAATGCCAGGCGCTACATGGTCGGCAAGGGCACGGCGGCAACGCTGGATTTCGCCGCCGTCATGGCGATGGCCGCGCGTGTTTATGCCCCCTATGAAGCCAGGTTCCCCGGCGTGCCGGCGCGCATGCGCGCGGCGGCGGAAGCAGCGTGGGGCTGGGCGATGACCCATCCGGACGTGGCTTACGTGCAGCCAGCCGACGTCAAGACCGGCGGCTACAACGATGACAAGTTCGACGACGAATTCGCGTGGGCGGCCGCCGAGCTGTACCTGCTGACCGGCACGCCGGCCTACTACCAGACCTTCGAGCGCTACGCGCAGCCGCCGGGCGTGCCGAACTGGGCGGACGTGGGCGCGCTGGGCTGGATCTCGCTGGCCAGCGAACTGCCCAAGCTCCCCGACGATGCCGCGCGGGCGAAAGTGCGCGACGGCGTGACAGGCGAGGCGGCGAAGCTGGCGACGAAGTGGTCGCAATCGGCGTGGCGGGTAACGATGCAGCCACAGGATTTCCGCTGGGGCAGCAATGCCGACGTGCTCAACCAGGCGATGATGCTGTTGCAGGGCTACCGGCTGGACGGCCAGCGCGTACAACTGGATGCCGCGCAATCGCAGCTGGATTACATCCTGGGGCGCAATCCGCTGGGCGTGTCGTTCGTGACCGGGCAGGGCGCGCGCAGCCCGATGAACATCCATCACCGGCCTTCGGAAGCGGACGGCATCGCCGCGCCCGTGCCGGGCTGGTTGTCCGGCGGCCCGAACCCGGGCCAGCAGGATGCGAAGGATTGCGGGGCGGTGCGCTATCCCAGCCAGCTGCCGGCGCTCTCCTGGCTGGACCACACCTGCAGCTACGCCAGCAACGAGGTGGCGATCAACTGGAACGCGCCGCTGGTGTACGTGAGTGCGGCGTTGCAGGCGCTGACGCCGGCCGCGGTGGAAGGGAAGCGCTGAGGCGAACAGCCACGGCGCTGCCTGCCGGCAGCGCCTTCTCTCCATGTCCGCGTTTTTCGAGCATGTCTTACCGGTCGAGGAACGCCACCAGCGCCGGAATCGTCTGCCCGGGCGCTTCTTCCATCAGCCAGTGGCCCGAGCCCTTGATGATGACGCCCTCCACATTCGTGTCCACCATGCGCCCCTGGTCGATCAGGAACTGGCCGCCGGCCTTCTCGCCGGACAGCACCAGCATCGGCATGTGCAGCGGCGTCCGGGCGAAGCCGGCGAAGTCCTTCGCATCCTGCTCGAAGTTGCGGAAGTACTCGAAGCCGGCACGCATGCCACCGGGCTGGGCGTACTGCGCCGCGTAGAACTGGCGGTCGGCCTCTGGCACCGAGTGGTTGCGGTCGGCGGCAAAGTCGTTCCAGAAGTGCTCGAAGTAGATGCGCTCGCGGCCATCGACCAGCTTCAGCGGCGTTTCGCCGTAGAAGTGGAAATGCCACAGGTCGCGCAGCAGCCATACCTTGGTCCAGTCGCCCACGCCCGGCAGGAACGCATCCATCAGCACCACGCTCTCGACCTGGTCCGGGTACTGCGCCGCGTAGGCGTAGGCGACCATCAGGCCGATGTCATGCCCGACGATCTTCACCTTGGGATAGCCCAGCGATTGCACGAGCGCGTGGATATCCTGCGCCATGGTCTTCTTGTCGTAGCCGCCGGCCGGCTTGGAGGAGCCGCCCGCGCCGCGCAGGTCCGGCGCGATCACCACGTGGCGGGCGGCCAGCTCGCGCATCAGCGGCTGCCACATGCGACTGGTCTCGGCGTAGCCGTGCAGCAGCACCACCGGCGTGCCGTCGCCGTGGCCGGCCTGCAGGTATTGCAGGGTGACGCCATTGACCTGGGCCGTATGGCGCTGGATGTCCACGTTCGCCGCGTGGGCGAGGGTGGCGGCGAACAGCGCCATGCCTGCGAGGGCGGCGCGCTGGAAGAAGCGAAGAAGCGTTTTCATGGGAATTCCTCGTCGGGTTCGGTGGTTCACGGATCGGTGGTGAAGGGCACGCGCGCCAGGAACTCGCGCGTGGTCAGCAGGGCATGCGCATAGGTCGGTCCGTTGACCTCGTGCGCGTAGAACATCGCGTCGTGGCTGAGCGCGGCCGTGGCATCGGTGACCAGGGTGACGTGGTAGCCCAGCTCGCTGGCATGGCGCGCTGTGGTCTCGATGCAGGTGTTGGCGATCACGCCGACCACGACGACGTGGCTGATGCGCTGTTGCTTGAGCAGCAGGTCCAGGTCCGTGCCAAGAAAGCCGTTCGCGCCCCAATGCGCCCGGGCGACTGTGTCACCGGGCCCGGGCGTGAGATCGGGATGCCACTGGCCGCCCCAGCTGTTCATGGCGAAGGCCTGGGCCTGGGACATCGCCTGCTGCCACGGCGTAGGGTGCTGCCAGCGTTCGAAGTCATTGGACATCGCGCGGTGATGGGGGACGAAGAACAGGGGCCAGCGGGCACAGCGGATCGCCTGGCGGATGCGGCGCAGGTTCGCCAGCAGGTCCACGCCCGCCGCGACCTCGGCCAGGCGCGGCCAGAACTTGCCGCCTTCGGAAAGGAAGTCGTTGTAGGGATCCACCAGCAGCAGCGCGGTATGTCCCGGTGGATAGACCGGCCCCAGCGAATCCATGGCTGCTTCTCCGGGCGCGCGCCGTGTGCGCCTGCCGGAACAGCATCGGCCGTGCCCCGTGCCGGGTCATCGCGGTGAATGGTGGCCTGCGTGTCCTCCATTTGGGGGATGCCCCCGGAAGGCCGCCGGTTGCTATACATTGCGCCGTGACCGGCAGCGGCGGGCGTAGCGGAGCGGGACATGAGCATCCGGATACTGACCATCGACGACCATCCGCTCGTACGCAACGGCATCAGCGCCATGCTGGAGGTGGAGCCGGACCTGGTCGTGGCCGGCGAGGCCGGCGACGCCGACGGCGGCCTGGAGCAGTTCCGCCGGCTGCTGCCCGATGTCGTGCTCGTGGACCTGCAAATGCCGGGCTGCAACGGCATCGAATTCATCCGCCGCCTGCGCTCGGAGTTTCCCGAGGCCCGCGTGGCCGTGCTCACGACGTACAGCGGCGATGGCAACGCGCGCGAGGCGATGGCCGCTGGCGCCTATGGCTACCTGCTGAAGAGCGCGCTGCGCGGCGAGCTGATCGACGCGCTGCGCAAGATCGCGCAGGGCAAGCGCTGCGTCTCCAACGAGGTGTCCCAGGAGATTTCGCGGCACATCGGCGACCAGGCACTCACCGCGCGCGAACTGGCCATCCTCACCGCGCTGGCGCGGGGATGGGAGAACAAGCGGATCGCCAACGAGATGGGCATCTCGGCCGAAACCGTGAAGTCGCACCTGACGCGCATCTTCGAGAAGATCGATGCGAGCAATCGCACCGAGGCGTTCCATATCGCGCTGCGCCGCGGGCTGGTGCGGCTGGACGATTGAGCAGGCGGGCTGCGCCACGCGCAGCCCGCGCGCCGCGGGGTCAGATCACCGAACGCACCACGCCACCGTCGACGCGCACCGCCGCGCCGGTGGTGGCCGACGCCTGCTCGGAGGCCAGGTAGACGCTCAGGTTGGCGACTTCCTCCACCGTGGCCAGCCGCTGGATCAGCGATGTCGGCCGGTGCGTGGCAATGAAGTCGCGCTCGACCTCGGCCAGCGAGCTGCCCTTTTCGGCGGCAATCTTCCCGAAGAAATCACCGACGCCCTCCGACCGGGTCGGGCCGGGGAGGATGGCATTGACGGTGACGCCGGTGCCGGCCAGTGTTTCGGCCAGCCCGCGCGATACCGCCAGCTGCGCGGTCTTGGTCGTGCCGTAATGGACCATTTCCGTCGGAATCTGCACGCCCGACTCGCTGGAGAGGAACTGGACGCGGCCCCAGCCGCGTTGCGCCATGCCCTGCGCGTAGTGGCGGGCGAGCCGGATACCGCTGAGCACGTTCACTTCGAAGAAATGCATCCAGTCTTCGTCGGGGATATCGAAGAAGCCCTTTGGCTCGAAGATGCCGAGGTTGTTGACCAGGATGTCGGTCGACGGTTCGGCTTCGATCAGCGCCTGCGCGCCCTTCAGCGTGCCCAGATCGCCGGCCACGCCCGACACGCGGGCGCCAGGCACCTGGCGGGTCAGGGTGGCGATGGCTTCGTCCACGCGCGGCTGCGTGCGTCCGGTGACGACCACCCGTGCGCCGGAGGCGGCCAGCCCGTGGGCAATGGCCAGCCCGATGCCGGCCGTCGAACCGGTGACGATGGCGGTCCTGTGGCTCAGGTCGATGTGCATGGAAGCTCCTTTCAGTAGGGGGAGAGGGGCGGTGACGCCTGGACGGGTGTTTTACCGCCGAGCAGGTTCCGGGCGCATCAAGGACCGCGCTTCAATGCCCGGCGTGCGGCTCGTCGGCGGGATTCTCGTACACCGTATCCGTCGGACCCATGCCGGTGATGAGCACGGTGACGGGCTCGTCCCCGGTCTGCGCGAAGTGCGCCGCGTTCGCCGGCTCCGTATACACCGAACCGGCGGGCAGGGTCTTCAGCTTGCGCGCGTCGACCTTGCTTCCATAGCCGAAGTGCCACGTGCCCGACAGCACCGTGGCGACCCGGTCGCCCGCGTGATGATGCGCGGGGATGGCCGCGTGCGGCGCCACGCGCAGCAATTGGCTGTAGGGGCCGGATCGGGAGGGATCCCCCAGCAACCTGACCACTTGCACCTTCGCATTGCCCGAACCGCCCGCGCCGCCGGTCGTGGCGAGGGCCGAAAGCTCCGCCGGCGTCTTGGCGTACGGGTCGGACACCGCTGGCGGCGTGGCCTGCGCGGTAGCCGCGAAGGCCACCAGGAGGGTCATCGTCCATCTGCTCATCTGTGCGCTCCTTGTGGTTTCGGTGGCGGTTCAGTGGCCTTCGACCGCGAACAGGATCTCCGCGAAGCCCGGCACCGTGGCCTCCCGGTTCCAGTCGCGCTGGAGCTCGCAGATCAGCTGCACCCAGCTGGTGGGTTGGGCACCGGCCTGGAACAGCCGTTGCAGGCCGGCCTCGTGGGCTTCCAGCGAGGTGCCGCCGCAGGCATCGACCACCGGGTAGACATCGAAGCCTTCCGCCAGGGCATCCAGCGCCGGGTGCACGAGGCACACCTCCGTCCACAGCGCGGCCATCACCAGTTTTTTCCGGCCGGTCGCCTTCACCGCGGAGACGAAATCCTGGTCTTCCCAGGCGTTGATCGACGTGCGGTCCACGACCGGGACCCCGGGCAGCACTTCGGTCAGCTGATGGATCAGTGGCTGGTTTCGGCCGGTGGCGACGTTTACCGACGACAGCACCGTGGGCAGGCCGTAGAGCCGGGCGATGCGCGCGAGCGCGGTGATGTTGGCCACCAGCTGGCGCTTGTCGCGCGAGGCGATGGAGCTGACCTGCACCGGCTGGAAATCGATGATGACCACCGCGGCGTTCTGCGGCGTCAGGAGGCGGTCGTGGAGCGCATCGCGGACGTGGGGATAGGAGGTCATCTCGGTTGCCTGCAGGAAAGAAGGGGCGCGGCCGATGGCAGCGCGAACGTGGGGCGTGGTGCCAGCATCCGCGCGGGCACGGCGCTTCGCATCGCAGGGATCGGGTGGGCGGCGCTCCTCCATTTGGGGGAGCGGTATCGGCGTGCCACGGGTGGGCATCGGGCCGTCGTGCGGCACCCCGGAGACTGGGCCATACTCGCGCCGCCCATCCCGGCGGGGGGAGATCGCCGGGCACCTTCCTTCGACACCCTCGCCGCCATGGCCCTTCCGGTCCCTGCTGTTTCTTCCTGGCGGTGCGTCGCGCCCAGGCATGCACTGCGCCGTGTGCTGCGCATGGGCCTGGTCGTGTTCTGGCTCGGCCTGTGCGCGGGCGCCCAAGCGCTCGCGCCGGATCGCGCGCTCTCGCAGCTGCGACACGACCGCTGGACACCCGAACAGGGCGCGCCGGCGCAGATCCTGTCGATCGCGCAAACGCCTGACGGATTCCTCTGGCTGGGGTCGCGGCAGGGACTGTACCGCTTCGATGGCCTGCGCTTCGAACGCATCACCTCCATCGCCGGCACCCCCATCGTCGATGACGACATCCTCAACCTCTTCGTCGATCGCGACGGCAGCGTCTGGGTGGGTTATGTCAGCGGCGGGATGAGCCGCATGGGTGGCGCCCATCCGGCGAACTACGAATACCAGCGCGACGACGTGCCGCTGGGTTCGGTGATCGGCTTCGGGCGCGATGCCACGGGACGGCTGTGGGCAGCCACGGCGACCGCGCTCGTGTACCTGGACCCTGCCACGGACACGTGGAAGAGCGTCCCGGATATGGGCTTCGATCCTGCCTGGATGCCGCAGCGCCTGTTCTTCGACCGCGACCAGGGCATGTGGGTGGCGTATTCGGACGGCACCTCCGCGCACATCGCGCATCTGGCACCGGGTGCCCGCGCGTTCGAGGTCATGCCGCAGTCCATCGACTACCCGTTCTTCGACCAATCGCCCGATGGCACGCTGTGGGCGGCCGACGAGTGGGGCGTGCGTCCGTTGTCGCAGGCGGCGCCGCTTCCCGGGCGCGCGGGCGTCACCACCAGTTGGCTCGACCCCGCGTTCAAGGGCGCCGGCCTGCGTTTCGACCGCGATGGCGTGATGTGGCTCGCCAACGAACATGGCGTCGCGCGTGTGCGGGATCCCGCCGTGCTGCATGCCCCGGACAAGACCCACGCCGCGCCGACGCCGGAATATTTCGGCATGGCACAGGGCCTGACCTCCGAGGTGGTGTGGACGCTGTTCGAAGACCGCGAAGGCAACCTGTGGGTGGGTACGGCCAACGGCCTGGATCGCTTCCGTGCCAACGCGCTGGCCGCCATCCAGCTGCCGCGCCGGGACCAGGTGTTCGCGGTGGGCGTGGACGGGCAGGGGCAGGTGTGGGCCGCGAACGCGGACAAGGGCCCGATGCGCATCACCCCGGATCCCGACGCGCCGGGCGGCGCGCGCGTGCAGGAGGTGGCGGGCGCGGAAGCCGGCGTGACCGCGCTGTTTCGCGATGGCTCGGGACAGTTCTGGGTGGGTGATGCGGATGGCGGCCTGTGGCGCAGCGAGGGCGCGAAGCTGCAGTCAGTGCCGTTGCCGCCCGAGGCGGCCGGCAACGGCAGGATCGTGACGTTGGCCAGTGACCGCGACGGCGGCCTGTGGGTGAGCAAGGTCAACGGCGGTCTGCTGCGGCTGTACCAGGGGCAGTGGGAAGCGCAGAGCGCCAGGTACGGCGTGGAAGCGGGCACCACGCCGCGCGCGCTGGCGCAGGACGCGCAAGGCCGCCTCTGGTCCGACGCCGGACAGACGATCCGCGTGTTCGAGGAAGGCGGCCACCACGACTTCGAGAAAGACGGGCCGCAGGTCGGGCGCATCGCCGTGCTGCGGGCCTGGAAGGACGAACTGTGGATCGGCGGCGTGCAGGGCGTGGCCGCGCGCATCGGCGAACATTTCCAGCGCCTGCTCGGGCGCGGGGGCGAAACATTCGAGCGCACGGCCGGCATCGTGATGCTCGCCAACGGCGAAGCGTGGCTGGTCGGGCGGCCCGGCGTGACCCGCGTGCCCGCCAGCGAGATGGCCCGTTGGCGGGCGCAGCCATCGTATCGCGTGGCCTTCGAGCGTTTCGGTGTGCTCGATGGCCTGCGCGGTGCGGCCGAACAAAGTGGCGCGTCCCCGGTGGCGGTGGCCGACGACCAGGGCCGGATATGGGTCGCGACGAGTCGCGGCGTGCATTGGATCGACCCCGCCGCGCACCCGCGCCGCGATGCCAAGGCTGCAGTCCCGCCCGTCGTGCTGGCGGTGCACGTGGACGACAAGGCGGTGCCGCTGGCGTCGGCGATGTCCTTGCCGGCGCGCAGCGGCGACCTGCGGATCGACTACACCGCGCCGTTCCTGGGCCGGCCAGAACGCGCCCGTTTCCGCTATCGATTGGAAGGTCGGGAGACCGACTGGCATGACGCCGGCGCGCAACGTCAGGCGATGTACAGCGGCTTGGCGCCCGGCCACTACCGCTTCACGTTGCAGGCAGCCGACAGCGGCGAGGACTGGTCAGGAAACGAAGCCACGTTGGCATTCAACGTGCCGCCGGCGTTCTGGCAGACCTGGTGGTTCTCGCTGGTTTGCCTGGCGGCACTGCTGTGCGCGATCTGGGCGCTCGTGCGTTGGCGCGTGGCCGCCGCACGCGCGGGGTTGCAGCGGGTGTATCGCGCGCGCTTCGTCGAACGCGAGCGCATCGCGCGTGATTTGCACGACACCTTGCTGCAATCGATGCAGGCGTTGATGTTCATGGTGGAGGCGGCGCGAGCGCGGCTCGAAAAAGGCGAGAGCGAAGCCGCCAAGGCCGCGCTGTCGCGCGTGGTGACCGAAGCCAATGCCGGGCTGGTCGAAGGCCGCGACAGGATTCGCGAGCTGCGCCAGGAACCGGCCGAGCCGCGAGACCTGGAGGCCCGGCTGGGCGAGCTGCCCGAGAAGCTGGCGCTACCGCCGGAGATCACCTACGCGTTCAATGCGCGCGGCAGGCCGAGCCATTTGAAGGCCGCCGAGCAGGACGAGGTGTACCGCATCGTGCGCGAAGCGGTGGCCAATGCGGCGCGGCATGCCGGTGCGCGGAACATCACGGTGTCCGTGGTGTATGGCTGGCTTGGCGTGCGGGTGGAAGTGCGCGACGACGGCTGCGGCATCGAACCGGCCTTGCTTGCCGGTGGACAGCGCGAAGGCCACTGGGGATTGATCGGCATGCGTGAACGGGCCCGCGCGCTGGGGGCAAAACTGTCGCTGGCGTCCACGCCGGGGAATGGCACGCTCGTGCGCTTGTTCCTGCCGCGCTGGCGCGGCGCGAGGTGATGACGCGAATCTCGACAGGGCACCGCCGCCGTGGCTATCGCCGTGGGCGGCCATCGCGGCAAGGGCGGTGTGCGGGCAGCCTTACAACCGCGTCCCGAAGATTCGATCCCCCGCATCCCCCAACCCCGGCAGGATGTACCCCTTCTCGTTGAGCCGCTCGTCGATGGCCGCGGTGTACACCTCCACGTCCGGGTGCGCGGCTTCCAGCGTCTTCAGCCCCTCCGGCGCGGCGACCAGGAAAATCCCCTTGATCTTCCGTGCGCCGGCACGCTTGAGCATGTCCACCGTGGCGATCAGCGTACCGCCAGTAGCCAGCATCGGGTCCAGGATCAGCGCATCGCGCTCTTCCAGCCGGCCGGTCAGGCGTTCGAAATAGGGCACCGGCTGCAGCGTCTCCTCGTCGCGCTGCAGGCCCACCACGCTCACGCGCGCGGCCGGGATCAGCGCCAGCACGCCGGGCAGCATGCCCAGGCCCGCGCGCAGGATCGGCACCAGCGTGATCTTCGCACCGGCGATGCGCTGCACCTGCACCGGGCCCGCCCAGCCTTCCATCGTGTGCGATTCGGTGTCCAGGTCGGCGGTGGCCTCGTAGGCCAGCAGCGTGCCCAGCTCTGTCACCAGCTCGCGGAAGCCCTTGGTGCTCAGCGCGGCGTCGCGCAGCAGGCCGATCTTGTGGCGGACCAGCGGATGACGGACTTCGACGATCTTCATGGCGGTTCGATGACGGCGGGGATACGCACAGTGTGCCGGAGAGGCCGCCGAGACTGCCAGCCGGGTCACGGGCGCGGCGAACACTCGCCCCGGTGTCATGCCGATGAAACCTCGTGGAAATACCGTGCACACCCATTCTTGACACCTCCCCCGGGGACGCACAGTGACTACGAATCGGAAGCCGTTGTTCCTTGCCATTTCCATGACCCTCTCCACGTTCGCCGCGCCTGCCATCGCCGCCGATGCGGCAGGTGCGGCACCCGCGGCGACCGATCTGGATCGCATCGAGGTGCGTCCGCAGGTCGAATCGCAGGCGCGCGCGGTCGAGCTCAAGCGCGACGCGCAGGCCATCCTCGACGCGGTGTCCTCCGATGCCATGGGCGATTACCCGGACAAGAACGTCGCCGAATCGCTGCAGCGCCTGCCGGGCGTGAGCGTCACCCGCGACCAGGGCGAGGGCCGCTACGTGGTCATCCGGGGCCTGGATGCCAACCTCAACAGCGTCACCGTCGACGGCATCGCGATGGGCACGCCGGAGGATTCCAGCCGCTCCGCGCCGCTGGACGTGATTCCTTCCGATTCCACCGAACGCCTGAAGGTCATCAAGTCGCCGACGCCGGACATGCCGGGTGATTCCATCGGCGGCGCGATCCAGGTCGAGTCGGTCTCGGCGTTCGACCGCGACGGCCGCAGTCTCCGTGGCAGCATCGAGGCCAGCCACCAGGAACTGAGCGGCAAGACCAGCCCGAAGGCCGCCTTCAACTACAGCGACATCTTCAATGACACGTTCGGCATCGCGCTGGGCGTGAACTACCAGGACCGCGAGTTCGAGTCCGACAACACCGAGGTCGAGTACGACGAATACGACGAGGACCGCCCCGACGACCTGTTCGCCACCGAAGTGCAGCGCCGCAAGTACACCATCGAGCGCAAGCGCACCGGCGCGAACCTCAACCTCGACTGGCACCCGGACGCGGACAACCGCTACTACTTCCGCTCGCTGTACAGCAAGTTCGAGGACGCCGAGACCCGGCAGAACACCGTCTTCGGCCTGGGCGACGGCGAGGTCTCCAGCAATGGCGATGGCACCTACACCCTCAGTGACCTGCCAGCCGACGCCATCACCAAGCGCGTGCGCTACCGCACCAAAAGCGAGGACACGCTGGCCGCCAGCTTCGGCGGCGAGAACCGCCTGACCGCCGCCACGCTCGACTACCAGGTCGGCTACACCAAGACCCGCGAGCGCGTGAACGACGAGAAGGAAGCACGCTTCGAGTACGCCGGCGCGGACATCGATTCGGTGCTCGTCAACCAGAACCACCGCATCCCGACCTTGGACTTCTCCGACAACGGCTGGGAAAGCAACGACGATTTCGAGTTCAACCGCTTCGTGATCTCGCCCAAGCAGGTGGACGACAAGGAGCACAGCGCGCAGATGAACGTGCGCTTCGACGGCGACAAGGCCAGCTACAAGTTCGGCGTGCTGGGCCGCTGGCGCGAACGCACCGTCAATTCGGACGAACAGGAACTGCGCAACGGCCCGGACATCGACATCGGCCCGTGGACCACGTCGCCGCCGGACCACCGCGGTGGCACCCTGGGCGAGAGCCTGAGTTCCTCGGAAATGCGCCGTTACTGGGCTGCCAACGGCAGCGAGTACAGCCAGCGTCCGCAGGACGCGGGCGCCAACGCGGTGACCCGCCTGTCGGAGGACTACAGCGCCAGCGAGGACGTGCTTGCCGCCTACGCGATGGGCACGTGGGACATCGACGCGCTGCGCGTGATCGCCGGCGTGCGCGTGGAAAACACCCAGTTCGACGCCACTGGCAACCACGTCGACGTGGCCGACGGCGGCCGCAGCTACACTGTCACTCCGACCCGCGCCAGCAGCAGCTACACCAGCGTGCTGCCGGGCCTGCACCTGCGCTACGACGCGGGCAACGACTGGGTGCTGCGCTTCGCCGCCACCAAGACCATCTCGCGCCCGTCCTTCGGCGACATCGCCCCGCGCCTGACCGTCAACCGCGACGATGAGGAAGTGGATGTCGGCAACCCGGCGCTGGATCCGTACAAGTCCACCAACCTGGACCTGTCCGTGGAGAAGTACCTGGGCGACAGCGGCATCGTGTCGCTGGGCCTGTTCCACAAGTCGATCGACGACTACATCGTGCAGACCTTCAGCAACGATGACCCGGAGTATCCGGGTTATGACGTCACCCGCGTTATCAATGGCGATGAGGCCAAGGTGTATGGCGCCGAGTTCAACTGGCAGCAGCAGCTGAGCTTCCTGCCGGAAGGCTGGGATGGCTTGCTGGTCGGCGTCAGCGCGACCTACCTGGACACCGATTTCGACCCGGGCCTGGCCGAACGCGAAGGCGACGACTTCACGCTGCCGCGCGCCTCCAAGAACCTCTACAGCGCGCACCTGGGCTACGAGAAGTACGGCTTCAGCGCCCGCGTGGCGACGGTCTACCGCAGCGCCTACCTGGATACCATCGGCGACAGCAAGGCCTATGACATCTACGTCGCGCCCAACACCCAGCTGGATTTCAGCATGAGCTACCAGTTCACCGACACGGTGAGCGTGTACTTCGAGGCGCAGAACCTGCTCGACGAACCGCTCGAGCTGTACCAGGGCGTGCGCTCGCGCACGCTACAGAACGAAGAATACGGCCGTACCTACGCGCTCGGCCTGAAGGTGGCCCTGTGATGGCGGCCGGCCACCCGCTGCGCACCATTGCCGCGGTGCTGGCACTGGCCGGGCTGTTGTCCGCCTGTGCCTCCACGCAGACGGCCGCACCATCGGCGAAGGCGGATCGCGAGCCGGATGAGCAGGGCAAGGAGCCCCTGCTGTCGCAGGCGCATGTGCCGCACGCGGTGATCAGCGAGACGTTCCTCACGCCGGCCGCCCCGGCGGACAACCTCGACTCGCCGGCCGCCTGGCGCGCGCCGGACGGGCGCCGCTGGATCATCACCACCGCCAAGGCCAGCCACCAGCTGGTGGTGTTCGATGGCGACAGCGGCGTGCGCCTGCGCGGCGTGGGCGGCAAGGGAACCGACCTCGGCCAGCTCGACCGTCCCAACGGCATCTCGGTGGTGGACGATCTGGCGTTCGTGGTCGAGCGCGATAACCGCCGCGTGCAGGTGTTCTCGCTGCCGGCCTTCGAGCCGCTGGCGGTCTTCGGCAGCGAGGTGTTGCGCGAGCCGTATGGCCTGTGGGTGCGCCCGCTGGACGGCGGCTACGAGGTGATCGTCAGCGACAACTACATGTCGCCGTCCAACAAGGACCTGCCGCCGCCGCTGGCCGAACTGGGACAGCGCTTCAAGCGTTTCCGCTTCTCGCGCGAAGGCGGCCGGTGGCAGGGGAAAGCGATCGGCAGCTTCGGCGACACGGGTGAGCAGGGCGCGGTGCGCATCGCCGAGTCGGTCTATGGCGACGTGGCCAATGGCCGGCTGATGGTGGCCGAGGAAGACACGGCGGTCGGTACGCAGCTGCGCGAATACGGGCTGGATGGCCGCTACAAGGGCCGCAACATCGGCGCCAAGCTGTTCCAGGCGCAGGCCGAGGGCATGACGCTGATGGCGTGCGGCGACGGAAGCGGTTACTGGATCGCCACCGACCAGTTCAAGGACCGCAGCTTGTTCCATGTGTTCGACCGCCGCAGCCTGGAGCATGTGGGGGCGTTCAGCGGCCGCATCACCGCCAACACCGATGGCGTGTGGCTGGATCCCAGTGGCGATGCGCGCTTCCCGAAGGGCGTGTTCTACGCGCTGCATGACGACCAGGCGGTGGCCGCGTTCGACTGGCGCGATATCGCCAAGGCGCTGCGGCTGAAGGACTGCGCGAAATGAGCATGCGTCATCGCCTGGGCGCATTCGCGTTGTGCCTGATGGCCACCCACGCCCCGGCGGCGTGGGCGGCCGCGGAGCCCAACACGCAGGTGCCGGCGGGCAGCCACCACTATGCGGCCACCGGCTTCCCGGACCGCATCGTCGCCTCGCCAGCACAGGATGCCGCGCATGGCTTCGCCGTCGCATGGCGTACCGATGCCAGCGTGCGGACTCCGCAGCTGCAGATTGTCGTGGCCGGTGATTCGCCCGACCTCGGCAAGCCGCGCACGATCAATGCTCGTACTCAGGAGCTGCGCAGCGAGAACGGGGTCTCGCTGCATCACCGCGCCGATCTGGACGGCCTGCAGCCCGACACGCTGTACGCCTACCGCGTGCAGGGCAAGGACACCTGGAGCGCGTGGAATCACTTCCGCACCGCCGCGCCGGCCGGGCAGCCGTTGACGATGCTGTATTTCGGCGACACCCAGAACAAGAACCTCAGCCTGGTCTCGCGGGTGATCCGCCAGGCCTGGCGCAGCGCGCCGGACGCGCGGCTGGCCGTGTTCGCCGGTGACCTGGTGAGCGGTGGCGATGGCGTGGACGACAGCGAGTGGGGCGAGTGGTTCGAGGCCGGTCGCTGGCTGCTGGAGGGCACGGCGGTGGCACCCGCGCCGGGCAACCACGAGTATTTCGAGGAATTCGAGGACACCCCGCAGGAGCGCCGCGTGCTCGGCGGCCATTGGCCGGTGACCTTCGCGCTGCCGGCCAACGGCCCGGCGGAAACCGCGAAGACCACCTACTGGTTCGATTACCAGGACGTGCGCGTCGCCGTCGTGGATGGCACCTCGGCGCTGGACCTCGGCACTGCGCAGGTGCAGGCGAAGTGGCTGGACAAGGTGCTGGGCGACAACCCGCACCCGTGGTCGATCGTGCTGATCCACCAGCCGTTCTATTCTCCGCGCGCCGACCGC
This sequence comes from Pseudomonadota bacterium, assembly GCA_023386795.1. GTDB lineage: Bacteria > Pseudomonadota > Gammaproteobacteria > Xanthomonadales > Xanthomonadaceae > Stenotrophomonas_A. The sequence goes on along the minus strand of JAEWJB010000097.1, from coordinate 20,457 downwards.
GACAACGCCGAACTGGTCCAGACGCTGTTGCCGGTGCTGCGTAAGCACCGCGTCGATCTCGTCTTGCAGGGCCATGACCACACTTATGGCCGGCGCGGCGACGAGGGCGGGGCGGCCACGCCGGTATTCGTCGTCTCGGTGGCCGGGCCGAAGCAGTACCGCCTCTCGGACATGGCGCGGCGCACGATGCGGCCCGTAGGCGAAGACACCCAGCTGTACCAGGTGCTGCGCATCGACCCGCAGCGCATAGCCTACGAATCGCGTACCGCGACCGGCCGGCTGTACGACGCGTTCGAACTGCGTCGCGATGCTGCGGGCCGCAAGCGCCTGGTGGAGATCGAGCAGGGCCGCATTGCTCCGCGCGACTGCCCGCGCGCGGCCAGTCCGAAGGGACGCGAAGAACGTTGCTGGGAATGACAGGACACCCGAGGAGCATCCCGATGAAGGCACGCTTTTCCCTGATCCCGTTGCTGGCGCTGTTGACGGCCGCGGCGATCGCCCAGGCCGATCCCTCCGTGCGGCATCCGTTCTATGCCGACCAGCCGAAGCAGGCCCCGGACGAGGTGGTGCTGGCGGTGGAGATTCCGGCCGGCAGCTTCACCAAGTACGAGATCAACGAACAAGGGCTGGTTTACGTGGACCGCTTCCAGTCGATGCCGGTGGCCTATCCGGCCAACTATGGCTCGCTGCCGCGCACGCTGGCCGGCGATGGCGATCCGCTCGACGCGCTGGTGCTCACGCGCGAGTCGCTGCATCCGGGCGTGCTGATCCGCTTCCGGCCGATCGGTTACCTGAAGATGACCGATGGCGGCGAACACGACGAGAAGGTGATCGGCGTGCCGACCGACAAGGTGGACCCGACCTATGCGGGTATCCGCGACCTGTCGGATTTGCCGGAGATCGAGCGCCAGCGCATCGAGGCGTTCTTCCGTGTGTACAAGGACCTGCCGGGTGGCAGGAACCCGGTGCAGCTCAATGGCTGGGGCAACGCGGCCGAGGCGCGCACGTTGATTGAAGAATCGCTGCAGCGCTTCACTCAGCGGAAACCGGAGAAAGCTGCCTCCTTGTAGGAGGGGCTTCAGCCCCGACGAGCGAAACCGCGACCGAGCAGGTGGCGGTCGCGGCTGAAGCCGCTCCTACAGGTCGAGCGACGCGGCAGCGGCGGTTCGGCCGCCGGTTACGCTGCGGCCGCCTGTGCCTGTCGCGGCCCCTCGCGCAGGGCCTTGCCCACCATCTCCACCAGCAGGTCCAGTTCTTCGGCGTCCATCGCGAAGTGCGGGGTGAAGCGCAGCGAGTTCTCGCCGCCGTGGATCACGTTCACCCCGTGCCGGCGCAGCCATTCCTCGGTGGAACCGGCACCGTAGCACTTGAATTCCGGCGCCAGCTCGCACGAGAACAGCAGGCCGGTGCCTTGCACCTTGGTGATCATCCCGCCCAGTTCGCCGCGCAGCTTCTCCAGCTTCTGCAGCGCCTGGGCGCCGCGCTCGCGGATGTTGGCGCGGATGGCCGGCGTGAGCATCGACAGCGTGGCGCAGGCCACGTCCAGCGCACGCGGGTTGCTGGTCATGGTGTTGCCGTAGCAGCCCTTGCGGTAGACCTGCGCGGTGCCGGCCGTCAGTGCCAACACCGACAGCGGGTACTGCGCGGCATTGAGCGCCTTGGAGTAGGTTTCCATGTCCGGCGGGTCCAGCGTTTCGAAGCCGGGGTAGTCGGTCACCGAGAGCACGCCGTGGGCGCGCAAACCGGCCTGGATCGAATCGACCAGCAGCAGGCTGCCGTGGTCGCGGGTCAGTTCGCGCGCGGCGGCGTAGAACGCCGGCGGCAGCGCACGGCCCGGGTCGCCTTCGCCCATCACCGGCTCCAGGAACACCGCCTCGATGAACCAGCCGTTCTGCGCCGCTTCGCCGAACGCCCGGCGCAGCGCCTGCTCGTCGTACGGGGCGATCGCGATGACCGAGTCCTCGCCGCGGTAGCTGGCCAGGTGCTGCATGTAGGTGCGGCGGCTCGAATCCGAATACAGGCCCGGGCGATCCGTGCGGCCATGGAAGCTGCCCTTGACCACCACGCGCTTGATCGTCGCGCCGGCATGGCGGGCACCCGCGTCGGTCTGCAGCTTGGCGTTGATGTCCACGATGCGCGCCGCCAGGCCCACCGCTTCGGAACCGGAGTTGAGGCACATGAAATGGCTGAAGGGACAGCGCTCGCGGCGCTGGCCGATCTCCGCGCGCATCGCCATGTCGAAACGACGCTGCGCCAGGCTGGGGGTCATGATGTTGGCCATCGCCTGCGGGCGGGCCATCGCATCGAGCACCGCGGCCGGGGTGTGGCCGAAGCCGAGCATGCCGTAGCCGCCGGCGTCGTACAGCACCGCGCCCTTGAGCGTGACCACCCACGGGCCGCGGGCGGCCAGGGCGATATACGGGGTCACCGCGTCGTGCGCGTAGAAATTGATGAAACCGCCCTGCACGGCTTCCACCTGGGCCTGTTCGTCCAGATCCAGCAGGTCGGCGAACTCGTGCTTCTGGCGCGTGTACTCGGCGGCAGCGGCGGCGATCGCCGCGGCCAGGGCAGGGTGGGAGCCGGCCAGGCGTTCGACGGTGGCATCGTCCAGGCCTTCGGTCAGGCGGCGGCCGGCGTGGGCGCGCAGCGGCGCGAGCGGGGCGGTCTGGAACATGGTCGGTCTCCGTCGGATGGGCGGTATGACCGTAAAGGTAACTGCTGGTACTCGTCGGATTGCAGCTCTGGATCGTGCATAATCCCCAGCGTATCTGGCGAATCGACGAGAGGTTTCGGCATTATGAAGCTTACCGAGGCCGACGAGGCCCTGCTGGCGGTCCTGCGGGAGGACGCCCGCGCCTCCACCGCGCAGATCGCGCGGCGGCTTGGGGTCTCGCGCACCACCGTGCAAAGCCGGATCGAGAAGCTGGAGCGCCAGGGGGTGATCGGCGGCTACACCGTGCGCGTGCACGACGAGGTCGACCGCGCGCTTATCCGCGCCCACATCATGATCACCGTGCTGCCCAAGCAGATGGCCCAGGTGGTCAAGGCACTGCAGGCAATCCCGGAGGTCCGCGAGCTGCATTCGGTCAGCGGCCCCTACGACCTGGTCGCCTTCGGCGTGGCCACCACGGTGGGCGGCATCGACGTGCTCACCGACCGCATCGGCGCCCTGGAGGGCGTGGAGCGCACCACCTCGGCCATCGTGCTGGCGACCAAGTTCGAGCGCTGAGCCGACCAGTAGTTTTCCCGATGTACGCCGCCGGGTGGCGCGGCATGATCGCGCCGTATCCCAACGGAGCGCGCGACATGAAGCACACAGGGCGGGTGCGGGGCGTACTGATGGTGGCCGGCATGCTGCTGGCCTTTGCCGCGCAGGCAGGGTTTTCCAACAAGTGGCGACTCAAGGTGGATGGGCATGCATCGAGTGCCGGCACGATCCAGTTGAGCATCACCCCGGAAGGCGGCACCGCGCGGCAGGTGGAAATCCCGGTGGCCAAGGACCTGCACGAGAACCACGTCGCGCGGCTCATCCGCGATGCCCTCAAGGCCGCGCTGGGCAAGGGCTACCACGTCGAGATCGACGATGGCGAGGACGTGCTGGTCAAGTGCAAGGGTAGCCACCCGAAGCTGGACATCGTCATCGCCGGCAATTCGGCCCAGGGCATCACCGTGAAGGAGCACACCGAGTAGCCCCGGCGGCGGGGGCGGGCGGGGCCGGTACAATAAGCGGTCCTTTCCCCGCCCTGTCCCCGTGTCCTTGAAGAAGTCGGACTTCCACTACGAACTGCCCGAGGCCCTGATCGCCCAGGCCCCGCTGGCCGAGCGTTCGGCCAGCCGGCTGATGATCGTGCCGCCGGTGCCGGCCGCGCTGCAGGACCGCCATGTGCGCGACCTGCCTGACCTGCTGCAGCCCGGCGACCTGTTGGTATTCAACGACACCCGCGTGATCCCGGCGCGGCTGTTCGGCCAGAAGGCCAGTGGCGGGCGGGTGGAAATCCTCATCGAACGCCTGCTCGGCGCCCAGCAGGCGCGCGCGCAGATCGGCGCGAGCAAGTCGCCCAAGGCCGGCGGTCGCATCGCGCTGGACGCGGGCGGCGAGGCCGAAGTGCTCGGCCGCGATGGCGAGTTCTACGTGCTGCGCTTCGAGGTGCCCGAGCCGCTGGAACAGTGGCTGCTGCATGCCGGCCGGCTGCCGCTGCCGCCGTATATCCGCCGCGAGCCCGGCATCGACGACCGCGAGCGTTACCAGACCGTGTTCGCCCGCGAGGCCGGCGCGGTGGCCGCGCCGACCGCCGGCCTGCACTTCGACGAGCCGCTGCTGGCCCGCCTGCGCGAGCGCGGAGTGGAATTCGGCCATGTCACGCTGCACGTCGGCGCCGGCACCTTCCAGCCGGTGCGGGTGGAATCGCTGGCAGAGCACGTCATGCACCGCGAATGGCTCAATGTCGGCGCCGAACTGGTGGAGCAGGTGCGCCGCACCCGCGCGGCGGGCGGCCGCGTCATCGCGGTGGGCACCACGGTCGTGCGCTCGCTGGAAAGCGCCATGCGCGACGGCGAGCTGCAGCCGTTCGCGGGCGAGACGCAGATCTTCATCCTGCCCGGTTACCGCATCCGCAGTGTCGATGCGATGGTCACCAACTTCCACCTGCCCGAGAGCACGCTGCTGATGATGGTCTCAGCCTTCGCCGGCCGCGAGCGCATCTTCGAGGCCTACCGCCACGCCATCGCCGAGCAGTACCGCTTCTTCAGCTACGGCGACGCGATGCTGCTGTGGTCGGCCGATACGCCGTCCACCTGATCCCTTCCAGAATTCGACGCATTCCCAGGTTTTCATGTCCCGACTCCAGTTCCAGCTCCAGACCACCGACGGCCACGCGCGCCGCGGCCGCCTCACCTTCCCGCGCGGCACGGTGGAAACCCCGGCGTTCATGCCGGTGGGCACCTATGGCTCGGTCAAGGGGGTGCTGCCGCACCAGATCCGCGAACTGGGCGCGGAGATCATCCTGGGCAACACCTTCCACCTGTACCTGCGCCCGGGCCTGGAGGTGATCGCCGACCACGGCGGCCTGCATGGCTTTACCCGCTGGAACGGGCCGATCCTCACCGACTCCGGTGGCTTCCAGGTGTTCTCGCTGGCGCACCGCCGGAAGATCACCGAACAGGGCGTGACCTTCGCCTCGCCGACCGACGGCGCGCGCGTGTTCCTCGGCCCGGAGGAGAGCATGAAGATCCAGAAGGTGCTCGATTCGGACGTGGTGATGATCTTCGACGAATGCACCCCGTACCCGGCGACCGAGGACGTGGCACGGCGCTCGATGGAGCTGAGCCTGCGCTGGGCACGCCGCTCGCGCGACGCCCACGACGCGCTGGGCAATGACGCGGCGCTGTTCGGCATCGTGCAGGGCGGGGTGCACCCGGACCTGCGCAGCCGCTCGCTGGACGGCCTGCAGCAGATCGGCTTCGACGGCTATGCCATCGGCGGGCTGGCGGTGGGCGAGCCGGAGCATGAGCGCAACGCCATGCTCGAGCACCTGCACCCCCTGCTGCCGGCCGACCGCCCGCGATACCTGATGGGCGTGGGCCGCCCGGAGGACCTGGTGGAAGGCGTGGCGCGCGGCGTGGACATGTTCGACTGCGTGATGCCCACCCGCAATGCCCGCAACGGCCATTACTTCACCGCCTTCGGCACCGTGCGCATCCGCAACGCGAAATACGAGCGCGACCTGGACCCGATCGAGCCGGGCTGCGGGTGCCCCGCGTGCGCCGGGGGGGTCACCCGGTCCTACCTGCGCCACCTGGACCGCTGCAACGAGATGCTGGCCCCGATGCTCGGCACCCTGCACAACCTCTGGTACTACGAGAAGCTGATGGCCGACATGCGCGCGGCGATCGCGGCGGGAACCTTCGGCGCATTCAGGCAGTCCTTCTATACCGCACGCGGTGCCCAGGCGCCGGCACTCCCGGGGCAGGTCGGCTGACCTTGCCGCGCGGGCGCTGCGCCCCGGCGTGCGGGCTGGCGCCCCCATGGCATAATCGGGGGCTCTGCGCCCGGACGGGCGCTTTGAATTGAACGCGGGGCCGGATTGCGGCGCCGCGCCCAACCTAGGACGCAAAGATGAACCTGCTCGATTTCCTCATTCCCGCCGCCCAGGCGCAGACCACCGGTGGCGCGCCGGCCGGCGGCGGCAGCCCGCTGCTGACCTTCCTGCCGATGATCGGCCTGCTGGTGGTGATGTACTTCCTCATGATCCGCCCGCAGATGAAGCGGCAGAAGGAACACCGCGCCATGCTGGACAAGCTGAGCCGCGGCGACGAGGTGATCACCTCCGGCGGCATCGCCGGCGTGGTGTCGGAGGTGGGCGACAACTTCATCACCATCGAAGTGGCCGACAACGTGCGCGTGCGCGTGCAGAAGGGCGCCGTCGGCAACGTGCTGCCGAAGGGCACGCTGAAGTCCGCCTGATCCGTTCCTTTCTCCTGATGCGTGGCGCCGGGGAGGCGCCGCGCGGGGTTATGCAATGCTTGAATTTCCTCGCTGGAAATATTTCCTGATCCTGGCCGTGATCGCGATCGGCGTGCTCTATGCGCTGCCGAACGCCTACCAGAAGGATCCGGCGGTGCAGATCACCGCCAACCGCGAAGGCGCGCTCGACGACGCCCTGCGCACCAAGGTCCAGGCCCAGCTGGCGCAGGCCGGCATCACCGCCAAGTCGGTGGCCGTGGAGGGCAACAGCCTGATGGTGCGCCTGCCCAACCTGGAAGCGCAGAGCAAGGCCAGCAACGCCCTGCGTACCAGCCTGGGCGAGAACTACACCGTCGCGCTGAACCTGGCCTCCACCGTGCCCGATTGGCTCGCCAAGCTCGGCGGCAAGCCGATGGTGCTGGGCCTGGACCTGCAGGGCGGCGTGCACTTCGTGCTGCAGGTGGACCAGAAGGCGGCGCTGGAAAAGCGCGTGGACGCCTACGCCGAAGACATCCGCGTGACCCTGCGCGACAACCGCATCGCCTACCAGTCGGTGGAGCGTCGCCCGGACAACAGCATCGTGGCCACCCTCAGCCCGTCCGCCGGTGCGGATGCGGCCGACCGGGCGCGCGCCGCGCTGGCCAAGACGCAGCCCACCCTGAGCTACGACGTCAGCGGCAACCGCGTGACGGTGACGATCCCGCAGCAGGAACTGGCGCAGATCGCCGGCAGCGCGCTGGAGCAGAACATCACCACGCTGCGCAACCGCGTCAACGAACTGGGCGTGGCCGAGCCGATCATCCAGCGCCAGGGCGAGGACCGCATCGTGGTCCAGCTGCCGGGCGTGCAGGACACCGCCGAGGCCAAGCGCCTGATCGGCGCCACCGCCACGCTGGAGTTCCGCTCCGTGGTCGATGGCGACGCGCAGGACGCGCAGCGCACCGGCCGCGTGCCGCCGGATGCCAAGCTCTACACCGTGCGTGGGACCGGCCAGCCGGTGCTGCTGAGCAAGCGCGTGCTGGCCTCGGGCGACCAGATGGTCAACGCCACCGTGGCCACCGACCAGAACGGCATGCCGGCGGTGAGCATCACGCTCAACAATGCCGCCGGGCAGCGCATGTTCGATTTCACCAGCGCCAACGTCGGCAAGCTGATGTCGGTGGTCTACATCGAACGCATCCCGACCGTCACGATGGTGGACGGCCAGGAAGTGCGCAGCGTCAAGGTCAAGGAAGAAGCGCTGGCGCCGACCCGCATCGCGGGCGTGTTCGGCAAGAACTTCCAGACCACCGGCCTGGAGAAGACCGAGGCCGAGAACCTGGCCAAGCTGCTGCGCGCCGGCTCGCTGGCCGCGCCGATGGACTTCGTCGAGGAACGCATCATCGGCCCGAGCCTGGGCGCGGAGAACGTCGAGCGCGGCATCACCGCGGTGCTCTACGCCTTCGTGTTTACCCTGGCGTTCTTCACCATCTACTACCGCATGTTCGGCGTGATCACCTCGGTGGCCCTGCTGCTGAACCTGCTGATCGTGGTGGCGGTGATGTCGATGTTCGGCGCGACGATGACGCTGCCCGGCTTCGCCGGCCTGGCGCTGTCGGTGGGCCTGTCGGTGGACGCCAACGTGCTGATCAACGAGCGAATCCGCGAGGAACTGCGCCACGGCGTGCCGCCGAAGGCCTCGATCGCGGCCGGCTATGAAAAGGCCGGCGGCACCATCCTCGACGCCAACCTGACCGGCCTGATCGTGGGCGTGGCGCTGTATGCCTTCGGCACCGGCCCGCTGAAGGGCTTTGCCCTGACCATGATGATCGGCATCTTCGCCTCGATGTTCACCGCGATCACCGTCTCCCGTGCGCTGGCCCAGCTGATCTACGGCTACCGCAAGAAGATCAAGTCCGTGGCCATCTGACCGGGTGAGAAAGAATCGATGAAAATTTTCCCGCTTCACATCATCCCGAACGACACCAAGATCGACTTCATGCGCTGGCGTCATGCCGTGCTGTGGCTGATGCTTGCGGTGTTCGTGGCCTCGCTGGTGGTCATCGGCCTGAAGGGCTTCCAGAAGGAGGCCTACGCGCTGGAGTTCACCGGCGGTACCGTGGTCGAAACCCGCTTCGACCAGCCGGCCGACGTCGACCAGGTGCGCGAGAAGCTGGCCGCGGCCGGCTTCGAGAATGCCCAGGTGCAGGGCTTCGGCGGCGGCAACGAGTTGATGATCCGCCTGCAGCCGCATGGCGAGAACAGCAACGCCGAGGGCGACAAGACGGTCTCGGCGCAGGTGCTCAAGGCGATCAACACCGCCGAGAACCCGGCCACCGTGCTGCGCACCGAGTTCGTCGGCCCGCAGGTCGGTGCGGACTTGGTGCGCGACGGCATCTACGCCACGCTGTTCATGCTGGTCGGCTTCCTGATCTACATCGCGTTCCGCTTCGAGTGGAAGTTCGCGGTGGTGGCCAGCCTGACCGCGTTCTTTGACCTGATCGTCACCGCCGCCTACATCTACGGCACCGGCCGCGAGTTCGACCTGACCGTGCTGGCCGGCCTGCTGTCGGTGATGGGCTTTGCGATCAACGACATCATCGTGGTGTTCGACCGCGTGCGCGAGAACTTCCGCAGCCTGCGCGTGGAGCCGCTGGAGGTGCTGAACCGCTCGATCAACCAGACGCTGTCGCGTACGGTGATCACCGCGGTGATGTTCTTCCTGTCGGCCTGGGCGCTGTACCTGTACGGCGGTACCTCGATGGAAGGCCTGGCGCTGACGCACATGATCGGCGCGGTGATCGTGGTGGTGTCCTCGATCGTGGTGGCGGTGCCGATGCTGTCGATCGGCCCGTTCAAGGTCACCAAGCAGGACCTGCTGCCGAAGGCCAAGGACGTGGAGGCGCTGGCGCGCCGGCCGTAAGCCCGCTTGTGGCCATGCGTTCCAGGGAAAAGCCGCGCGCAAGCGCGGCTTTTTCTTTGTGCCGACGTCAGTCCGGGAAACGTTCGACGTGGGTCTCCCCGCGTCGGCCGTAGTAGACGACATGGCGGCCGGCGATCCACACCGTGTAGCCCACGCAACCCGCCTCGCGGGTGAGCCGTTTGAACGCCGGATACATCACTTCACCGCGTTGCGCACCGCGGATGGCAGACAGAACCGACGCGGCATCGAAGGTGTCGGGAATCGAATGGCCGGTGGAGGGGAGTGGCAGGTCCAGCGTCTGTTCGTCAGGCAGGTAATAGGTGGTGCGTTCGGCGCGGTAGTCGGCGGTGTAGGACTCCACGCCGGCACGGACCAGCAGGGCGATGACCTCGCTGAAATGGAGGCGACCGGCGGCGGAGCCGTCGGCGGCTTCCTCGATCAGGTGGCGGGTAGGGGTGTCCAAGGCGGGCTCCTTGCGGCAGAGGTGCCAGTGTGCGCCGGTCCGCATCGCTTGTCCTTCAGCGGAGTTCGTCGCTCAGGTTGATTCGCGTCGCAAGATGTCGGCGCGCGGTCGCGGCCGAAGCCGCTCCTACAGGAGGGGGTTGGCAAACGTTTCGCCAACTTTCTTCGGCCACAAAAAAGCCCCGGCTCACGCCGGGGCTTTTGCGTTGCTTCCGGAAGAACCGGCGATCAGCGATCCGGTCGCACGTTCGCCGCGGCGTCGTTCTGGGCCTCGATGAACTCCCTGGACTGCTCGTCCAGCTTGTCGCCCAGCATGCGCCGCACCACCACGAAGAACAGCGGGATGAAGATCACGCCGAGGACCGTGGCGAACAGCATGCCGCCGATCACGCCGGTGCCGATCGAGTGGCGGGCGTTGGCGCCAGCACCGGTGGAGATGGCCATCGGCAGCACGCCCAGGATGAAGGCGAAGGAGGTCATCAGGATCGGGCGGAAGCGCAGGTGCGCGGCCTCGATCGCCGCCTCGCGCAGCGTCTTGCCTGCCGCGCGCTGCTCGACCGCGAACTCCACGATCAGGATCGCGTTCTTCGCCGCCAGGCCGATCACCGTGATCATGCCGATCTTGAAGTACAGGTCGTTCGGCAGGCCACGCAGCAACGACAGCGAGATCGCGCCGAGCACGCCGATCGGCACCACCAGCAGCACCGCCACCGGGATGGACCAGCTTTCGTACAGCGCCGCCAGGCAGAGGAACACCACCACCACCGAGAGCACCAGCAGCAGGGTCGCTGCGTTGCCGGCGATGATTTCCTGGTACGACATGCCCGACCAGTCGTAGCCGAAGCCGGCCGGCAGGTCGTTCTGCACGATGTCCTCCATCGCCGTCATCGCCTGGCCGGACGCCTTGCCCGGCGCGGCATTGCCGACGATGTTCACCGCCGAATAGCCGTTGTAGCGGTTCAGTGCCGGCGACGCGTAGGTCCACTCCGACTTCACCACGTTGCTCAGCGGGATCATCGCCGGCTGGCCGTCGGCATCGGTGGCGGTGGCGCTGGGCGTGTAGAAGCTGCGCAGCGACTCCGGCCCGGTGCGGAACTGGTCATCGGCGCGCACGTTCACACGCTTGATGCGGCCTTCGTAGAAGAAGTCGTTGACGTACACCGGCGCCAGCATCAGCTGGATGGCGCTGTAGATGTCGGTCACCGACAGGCCCATCGTCTGTGCCTGCACGCGGTTGACGTGCAGCTGCAGCTGCGGCGCGTTCTCCAGGCCGTTCGGGCGCACGCCCACCAGCGTGTCCGAACGTTGCGCCGCCTGTCCGAGCAGGATGTTGCGCGCGTTGGTCAGCGCTTCCTGGCCGGCGCCGGCACGGTCCTGCAGCCACATGTCGAAGCCGCCGAACTGGCCCAGGCCGTTCACCGTGGGCAGGTTCACCACGAAGATCTGCGCGCCCTTGATGCCGTAGAAGGCGCCATTGAGCTGCTGGATCAATTCGGTGGCGGTGACCTTGCGGTCATCCCAGGGCTTGAGGCGGATGAAGCCCATGCCCACGTTCTCGCCCGAGCCCAGGAAGCTGAAGCCGGCGACCTGCAGCATGCCTTCCACGGCGTCCTGCTTTTCCAGCACGCCGCGCATCTGGGTGAAGACCTCGTTGGTGCGGGTCTTGGTCGCGCCCGGCGGCAGCTGCACGATGGCCAGCGCGAAGCCCTGGTCTTCTTCCGGCAGGAAGCTGCCCGGCATGCGTGTGAACAGGAAACCGCACAGCGCTACCAGCACCACGAACAGCACCATCCAGCGCGGGGCGCGCTTGAGGGTGTGGCCGACCAGCCCGACGTAGCGGTGGGCGACCTTGTCGTAGTACTTGTCGAAGGTGCGGAACACCCAGTTCTTCTTCTGGTCGTGCGTGGACTTCAGGAAGGCCGCGCACAGCGCCGGGGTGAAGCTCAGCGCCAGGAACGCCGAGAACGCCATCGACATGGCGATGGTGATGGCGAACTGCTTGTAGATCGCGCCCGCCGCGCCCGGCTGCATCGCCGAGGGGATGAACACCGCCGCCAGCACCACCGTGATGGCCACCACCGCGCCGGTGATCTGCGTCATCGCCTTGGTCGTGGCCGCCTTCGGCGCCAGGTGCTCGTCGGTCATGATGCGCTCGACGTTCTCGATCACCACGATCGCATCGTCCACCACGATGCCGATCGCCAGCACCATTGCGAACAGCGTCAGCTGGTTGATCGTGAAGCCGATCATCCACATGCCCAGGAACGTGCCCAGCAGCGCCACCGGGATCACCAGGGTCGGGATGACCGTGGCGCGGAAGTTCTGCAGGAACAACAGCATCACCAGGAACACCAGCACGATCGCTTCCACCAGCGTGTGCACGACCTCCTCGATGGAGATCTTCACGAACGCGGTGCTGTCGTAGGGCGAGAACCAGGTGACGCCCTGCGGGAAGCTCGGGGCTAGCTCGTCCATCTTGGCGGTCACCGCCTCGGCCACGCTCAGCGCGTTGGCGCCGGGCAGCAGCTGGATGGCGAACGCACCGGTAGGCTTGCCGTTGTACTGGGTATCGAAGCCGTAGTTGGACGGGCCGAACGCCACCCGGCCGACATCCTTCAGGCGCACGGTGGCGCCGTTGGTGTCGGTGCGCAGGATGATGTTCTCGAACTCCTCCGGCGAGCTGAAGCGGCCCTCGGCCGAGACGGTCGCGGTGAAGCCCTGGCCATCGGGCGCGGGGTCGGCGCCGATCGCGCCGGCGGCGAACTGCACGTTCTGGTTGGCGATGGCGCTGTACACCTGGCTGGCCGACAGGTGGTAACCCTGCAGGCGCTCGGGGTTGAGCCAGATGTTCATCGCGTACTCGGCACCGAACTGCTGGGTGCTGCCGACGCCCGGCACGCGCGAGATCTGGTCGAGCACGCGCGAGCCGACGATGTCGTTGAGCGCATCGCGGTCCACGGCCGGGTTGTCCGAACGCAGCGCCACCACCATCAGGAAGCCGGCGTTGGCCTTGGCCACCACCACGCCCTGCTGGGTCACCTCGGTGGGCAGGCGCGGGGTCGCCAGGGCCACCTTGTTCTGTACCTGCACCTGCGCGATGTCCGGGTTGGTGCCGGTCTCGAAGGTCAGGGTGATGGACACGCGGCCGTTGGCGGCCGAGGACGAGTTGAAGTACAGCAGGTGGTCGATGCCGGTCAGCTGCTGCTCGATGACCTGGGTGACCGCCTTTTCCGCCGTGTCGGCGCTGGCACCCGGGTAGGTGGCGCTGACGGTGACCTGTGGCGGGGCAATGGAGGGATAGGATTCGACGCCAAGGTTGAGGATCGCGATCACGCCACTGAGCGAGATCAGGATCGCCACCACCCAGGCGAATACCGGGTGTTCAATGAAAAATTTGGGCATGGCCGGCTTCCGTTACTTCTTCTCAGACGGGGCGGGCGCGGCACCCGGCTTGGCGCCGGCCTGCTGCTGCGCATTGGCCTTCGGGTCGTACGGCACGGCCTTGGCCGGCGCACCTTCCTTGGCCTTCTGCTGTCCGCTGACGATCACCTGGTCGCCGGCCTCCAGGCCGCTGGTGACCACCCACTGCCCCTGCTGCTGGCTGTCGGCCACGACGTTGCGGCGGACGACGTTGCCGTCCTTGCCCACCACCAGCGCATAGGCGCCATGCGCGTCGCGCTGGATGCCGGCCTGCGGCACCAGGAACGCGTTCGCGCGCTGGCCCAGCGTGGCATCGAAGGAAACGAACGAGCCGGGCAGCAGCACGTGGTCGGGGTTGGGCAGCAACGCGCGCAGCGAGACGCTGCCGGTGCTCGGGTCCACGGTGACCGAGGTGAAGTCCAGCGTGCCGGCGTGCGGGTAGACGGTGCCATCCCCCAGCTTGACGTTGACCGTGGCCTGGCCGTCGCCGCTCAGCGCGACGGCGCCCTGGGCCTGGGCCTGGCGCAGCTGGGCAAGCTCGTCACTGTTCATCGAGAAATTGACGTACAGCGGGTCGAGCTGGTCGATGGTGGTCAGCAGGGTGACATCGCCCTGGCCGACCAGCGCGCCCTCGGTGACCTGCTGCTTGCCGGCCCGGCCGCTGATCGGCGCGGTGACGGTGGCGTAGCCCAGGTTGATGCGCGCGGTCTCCACCGCGGCGCGCGCCTGCTGCACCGAGGCGGCCGCCGTACGCTCGGTGGCTTCGGCGGTGTCCAGGTCCGACTTGGACACGTAGCTCTGCGGGGCCAGGCGGCGGGCGCGCTCGGCAGCGACCTTCGCATTGGTGTAGGTCGCCTCGGCCGCGGCCAGTTCGCCCTGTGCCGAGGCCAGCGTGGCCTTCAGCGGCGCCGGGTCGATCTGGAACAGCGGCTGGCCTTCCTTGACGTCGGTGCCTTCGGTATACAGCCGCTTCTGCAGCACGCCGGCCACGCGCGCGCGAACGTCGGCGGTGCGGAAACCGGACAGGCGGCCGACCAGTTCGCGCTGCAGCGGCAGGGTCTGCGGCTTGGCCTCCACGACGGAGACTTCCGGCGGCGGGGGCTGTTGCTGTTCCTGCTTCTTGCAGGCGGCCAGCGCCAGCGTGACGGCACAAGCCAGGGCGAGGGTACGGAACGGGGCGGTCATCGGGGGAAACTCCGTTTTCTGTTGTTTTTAAGCGTGGGATTCGGGGGAACCGCGCTGCACGGCGAAGGCGCGCAGGAAACTGTCGATCGTGCGTTCCGCCCACCGGCGCCGCGAAGGGGCGTCGGATCGGTGCGGTGTGTGGAACCGCTGCCTTTCGAAATCCAGGCCGACGATCATGCCAAGAAGCAGCTCGGCCATCGCGTGCGGATCGTCATGCCTGAGCTGGCCCCGCGCGCTGGCCTTGCGCAGCCATTCTGCCAGCCGATCCTGCAGCGCGGCGATGCCATCTTCATAGATCTGCCGGGCCTGGTCGGGAAACCGGTGCGACTCGGCATCTATCAGGCGGCAGGTCTGGATGACGTGAGGGCGGTTCAACTGCTCCAGGTGGCGCTCGGCGAAGGCCAGCAGGCTTTCGCGCAGGTCCGCGCCGTCCTCGTCGAAAGGCACGGTGGTCATCGCGATCTGGTCGCGCATCACCGCGCGCAGCAGGTTCTGCTTGCAGCCGTAGTGCGCATAAAGGGTCTGCTTGGAGCAGCCCGCGCGGGCGGCCACCGCCTCCATGCTCAGGCGCATTCCCTGCTCGGACAGCAGCGCGTGCACGGCCTCATGCACGGCTTCGTGCACGCGGCGATCGCGGTCCTGACGCGGCCGGGCGGGAGAGGAGGTCGGCATCATGAGGATGGACTATACCGTCCAGTTTAGTTTTTAAATAGCCTTGACGACCGCTCTAGGACCGTGCGCAACCGACGCCGTTCTTGCCGTTCGTGGCGGCTCGGGTCGTGGCTGGCGCGCCATACGGCGGCGCAGGTGCCGGCGTCGGGAATTTGGCGAAGCGCCCGCGAGCCCGTCTCCTGGCGATGGAATGCGGCCATGCGCGTGCGCCTTGTTGTTTGAACGCCGTAGAAACCCGAGCCCGCGTTTGCGCTCTGCAGCAAGGCACTGTCACGGCGCATCGTTACAATTCGCAACTTTCCCGTCGGGCTCTCACCGCTCCTGTCATGAAACCCAAGAAAGCTGCTTCGAAATCGACCAAGGCCACGGCATCCAAGTCCAGCGGCCAGCGTGTAGTTTCCCCGGTCAGCACGCAGGTGCAGGCCTTCAGCCTCGAACCGGTGTACGCAGCTTTGCGCAAGCGCTACCCCGCCGCGCGCCAATCCGAGGCGCAGGCGTTCGCCAGCGATTTCTACAAGCGCATGGAGTCCGACGAGTTCCCGCACCACAGCGCCGAGGAGTGGGCCGCGCTGGCCGGTGACACGCTCGAGTTCTTCCGCACCCGCAAGGCCGGCGTGGCCAGCGTGCGCGTGTTCAACCCGACGCAGAAGGCCAACGGCTGGGAATCGCCGCACACCGTGCTGCAGATCGCCAACGACGACATGCCGTTCCTGGTCGACTCGGTGAGCATGGCGCTGGCCGAGATGGGCGTGGGCGTGCACGTGCTGGGCCACCCGGTGCTGCACGTCACCCGCGACCGCGCCGGCAAGCTCGCCGCGGTAGGCGAGGGCAAGGCCGAATCGCTGATGGTGCTGGAGATCGACCGCCAGCCGGCCGAGGAGATGGCGCGGGTCGAAGAGACCATCCGCAAGGTGCTCGCCGAAGTGCGCGCCATCGTCGGCGACTGGGGCGCGATGCGCGAAAAGATGCTCGGCCTGTCCGACGACCTCGCCACCCGCCGCCTTCCGGTGGACGACGACAGCCGCCACGAGGCGCAGGAGTTCCTGCGCTGGGCGGCCACCGACCACTTCACCTTCTTCGGCTATCGCGAATACCGCGTGGAGAAGCGTGATGGCGAGGAAGTGCTCGCGCCGGTCGAGGCCAGCGGCCTGGGCCTGATGCGCGGCAAGGACAAGTCGCCCGCGCGCCCGGTCAAGTCGCTGGCCGCGCACGGCCTGAGCGCCGGCAACGGCCCGAAGGACGCGTTGATCCTGACCAAGACCAATGCCCGCTCGCGCGTGCACCGCGTCGGCTACATGGATTACATCGGCGTGCTGGAGTACGACGCCAAGGGGCGCATCGTCGCCGAGCAGCGCTTCCTGGGCCTGTTCACCTCCAGCGCCTACAACCGCCGCCCGTGGGAAATCCCGCTGGTGCGCCGCCGCCACGACTACGTGATGGGCAAGTCCGGCCTGGCGCCGAGCAGCCACAGCGGCAAGGCGCTGCGCCACATCCTCGAGACCCTGCCGCGCGAGGAGCTGTTCCAGTCCAACGAGGAGGAACTGTTCCGCACCGCGATGGGCATCCTCGGCCTGCAGGAGCGCGTGCGCAGCCGCCTGTTCCTGCGCCGCGACAAGTACAGCCGCTTCATTTCCGCGCTGGTCTACCTGCCGCGCGAGCGCTTCAACACCGACGTGCGCCTGCGCATCGAGGCGCTGCTGAAGGAAGCGCTGCACGGCGAATACATCGATTCCAACGTGGTGCTCGGCGAATCGCCGTTGGCCCAGCTGCACCTGATCGTGCGCCCGAAGGCCGGTGAAGCGCTGGAGTTCGACACCCGCGTGCTGGAAGACAAGCTCGCCCACCTGCTGCGCAACTGGCAGGACGACCTGCGCGAGGCACTGGTGGCCCGCCACGGCGAGGCTGCCGGCCTGCGCATGGCCGCCGCCTATGGCCGTGCGCTGCCGGCCGGCTACATCGAGGAATCCACCACCGAGGCGGCCGCCAGCGACGTGGAGCACCTGGCCGCGCTGGCAGGGCCGGATGACCTGCACCTGAGCCTGCAGGCCGTGCGCCGCGAAGGCGCGGAAGGCCTGCGCCTGAAGCTGTATCGCCAGCTGGACGACATCCCGCTGTCCGACGCGCTGCCGATGATGGAGAACATGGGCCTGCGGGTGATCTCCGAGCGCCCGTACCGGCTGCAGGTCGGCGACACGCCGCTGTACATCCAGGATTTCGAGGTCGAATCCACCGCCGGCGCAATCGATGCGGCCAACGCGGACGCCGCCTTCGGCGAGGCCTTTGCCCGCATCTGGCACGGCGATGCCGAGAACGACGGCTTCAACCGCCTGATCCTCTCGGCCGGCCTGCACTGGCGCCAGGTCGCGATGCTGCGCGGCTACTGCAAGTACCTGCTGCAGACCGGCGTGCCGTTCTCGCAGGCCTACGTGGAGCAGACCTTCCAGCATTACCCGTTGCTGGCCCGCCTGCTGGTGGAGCTGTTCGAGGCCCGCTTCGACCCGGCCACCGGCAACGAGAGCAAGGCCGAGATCGCCGATGGCCAGGCGCGCCTGAAGGCCGCGCTGGAGGTGCTTGCCGCCGGCGACGAGGCCACCACCAAGGCGCTGCAGCCGGTGGTGGAGGCCCGCAAGGCCGACCGCGCCGCCCAGCAGGAAGCCACGCGCAACGCGCTGCTCAAGCTGATGGACCGCGTGTCCAGCCTTGACGAGGACCGCATCCTGCGCAGCTTCATCGGCGTGATCGACGCCACCCTGCGCACCAGCTACTACCAGACCGACGCGGCGGGTAACCACGCCCACTGCATCAGCTTCAAGTTCGATTCGGCCAAGGTGCCGGACCTGCCCAAGCCGCGCCCGTACCGCGAGATCTTCGTCTACGGCCCGCGCGTGGAAGGCGTGCACCTGCGCTTCGGCGCGGTGGCGCGTGGCGGCCTGCGCTGGTCGGACCGCCGCGAGGATTTCCGCACCGAGGTGCTGGGCCTGGTGAAGGCGCAGATGGTGAAGAACACCGTCATCGTGCCGGTCGGCGCGAAGGGCGGCTTCTTCTGCAAGCGCCCGCCGGTGTCCGGCGAGCGCGACGCGGTGCAGGCCGAAGGCATCGCCTGCTACAAGCTGTTCATCCAGGGCCTGCTGGACATCACCGACAACATCGTCGGCAACAAGATCGTGCCGCCGCCGCAGGTGGTGCGCCACGACCAGGACGACCCGTACCTGGTGGTCGCCGCCGACAAGGGCACCGCGACGTTCTCCGACATCGCCAACGGCCTGGCCATCGCGCACGGCTTCTGGATGGGCGATGCATTCGCCTCCGGTGGCTCGGTGGGCTATGACCACAAGGGCATGGGCATCACCGCGCGCGGTGCGTGGGAGTCGGTCAAGCGCCACTTCCGCGCGCTGGGACGCGATTGCCAGAACGAGGACTTCAGCGTCGTCGGCATCGGCGACATGTCCGGTGACGTGTTCGGCAACGGCATGCTGCTCTCGCGGCACATCCGCCTGGTCGCCGCGTTCGACCATCGCCACATCTTCCTGGACCCGAACCCGAGCGCGGAGACCTCGTTCGTCGAGCGCGAGCGCATGTTCAAGCTGCCGCGCTCCAGCTGGGCCGACTACGATGCCAAGCTGATCAGCAAGGGCGGCGGCGTCTACCCGCGCACGCTGAAGTCCATCGAGATCACCCCGCAGGTGCGCGAGGTGCTGGGCCTGGATGCGACGGTGAAGAGCCTGTCGCCGACCGAGCTGATGAGTGCCATCCTCAAGGCCCCCGTGGACCTGTTCTGGAACGGCGGCATCGGCACCTATGTCAAGGCGTCCACCGAAACCCACGCCGATGTGGGCGACCGCGCCAACAACGGCCTGCGCGTCAATGGTGGCGAGCTGCGCTGCAAGGTGGTGGGCGAGGGTGGCAACCTGGGCCTGACCCAGCTGGGCCGCATCGAGGCCGAACAGCAGGCCGGCGTGCTGCTCAACACCGACTTCATCGACAACTCCGCCGGCGTGGACACCTCCGACCACGAGGTGAACATCAAGATCCTGCTCAATGCCGTCGTGCAGGACAAGAAGCTCACGGTGGACGCGCGCAACAAGCTGCTGGCCTCGATGACCGACGAGGTGGCCGAGCTGGTGCTGTGGGACAACTACCGCCAGAACCAGGCCATCAGCCTGATGGAGCGGATGAGCGTCAAGCGCCTGGGCTCCAAGCAGCACTTCATCCGCACGCTGGAGCAGCAGGGCCTGCTCGATCGCCAGATCGAATACCTGCCCTCCGACGCCGAGCTGTCGGCGCGCAAGGCGCGTGGGCAGGGCCTGACCCGGCCGGAGCTGGCGGTGCTGCTGTCCTACTCCAAGCTGGTGGCCTTCCAGCAGCTGCTGGAGTCGGACATCCCCGAAGACCCGTACCTGTCCAAGGAACTGCAGCGCTACTTCCCGCAGCCGCTGCAGAAGAAGTACGCCGAGGCGATGGAGAAGCACCGCCTGAAGCGCGAGATCATCGCCACGGCGGTGACCAACACCACCATCAACCGCATGGGCGCCACCTTCCTGATGCGCATGCAGGAGGATACCGGCCGCAGCATCGCCGAGGTCGCCAAGGCTTACACGATCAGCCGCGAGACGCTGGATGCGCGTTCGCTGTGGACGCAGATCGACGCCCTCGACGGCAAGGTGCCCGAGTCGGTGCAGATCGATGCGCTGGAAGTGATCTGGAAGCTGCAGCGCTCGTTCGTGCGCTGGCTGCTGTTCCGTCCGGGCGCCATGCCGGGCATCACCGCGGCGGTGGAGCGCTACCACGGCCCGTTCAACGACATCCGTGTCGCTTCCGGCGTGCTGGGCGATTCGCAGCGCCCGGCCTACCTGGCCAGCGTGCAGGAGTGGAAGGACAAGGGCCTGCCGCCGGCGCTGGCGCAGCAGCTCTCCGAACTGCGCTACCTGGAGCCGGCGTTCGACATCATCGAACTGGCGCGGACCCGCAAGCTGAAGCCGGTGGACGTGTCCAAGGTCCACTTCCGCCTGGGCGAAGCGCTGCAGCTGCCCTGGCTGTTCGAGCAGATCGACGCGCTGGAGGTCAACGGCCGCTGGCACGCCGTGGCGCGCGGCGTGCTGCGTGACGAACTGGCCGCCCACCAGCGCAACCTGGCCGGCCAGGTGCTCTCGACCCCGGGGGCCAACGCCGAGGCCAAGGTGGCGCGCTGGATGGTGCGTGACGACTCCAGCCTGCGCTTTACGCTGTCGATGCTGCAGGAACTGGCCGCGCAGAAGACGCTGGATTACCCGACCGTCTCGGTCGCCGTCCAGCGCCTGGGCCAGCTGGCGGCGCACGGGCTGTAAGCCCGTGGTGGGGGGGGCGGGGCGGGGCG
>JAEWJB010000185.1 GCA_023386795.1 Pseudomonadota bacterium | reverse complement strand
AGCACCAGCGATTCCTTGTTGGCCAGCAGCAGGCGTTTGCCGGCGCGGGCCGCGGCCAGCGTGGAGGGCAGGCCGGCGGCGCCCACGATCGCGGCGACCACCGTGTCGCATTCGGGCGCGGCGGCGAAGGCTTCCAGCGCCTCGTCACCGGCATGCGCCCGGGTGGCCAGGCCGGCCGCGCGCAGGCCATCGCGCAGGGCGGCGAAGCTGGAAGGATCGGCGATGACCGCATCGTCCGGGCGATGGCGCGCGCACAGGGCGATGAGCGCCTCCACGTTGCGTCCGGCGGCCAGCACGCGTGCGCGCAGGCGATCGGGATGGCGTGCGATGACATCCAGCGCCGAAGCGCCGATGGAGCCGGTGGCGCCGAAGACGGCGACCTGGCGGAGGGCGGGGGCCGGGGACATGTCAGCGGTGTCTGGCAGGGGCGCTCAGAGGCCCAGGATGTCCTTGCCCAGCACGAACACCGGCAGCGCGGCGAGCACGCCGTCGATGCGGTCCAGCACGCCGCCATGGCCCGGGATCACGTTGCCCGAGTCCTTGGCGCCGGCCTGGCGCTTGAGCAGGCTTTCGAACAGGTCGCCCAGCACCGAGGCCAGCACGGTCACCGCAGCCACGCCGAGCAGCGCGGGCAACTGCGCCACGCTGGCGCCGGCCAGCGTGCCGAAGGCGGCCGCGGCGATGAGGCCGGCCAGCATGCCGCCGGCGAGGCCTTCGAGGGTCTTGTTCGGGCTGATGCGCGGGGCCAGCTTGTGGCGGCCGAAGTGGCGGCCCGCGAAGTAGGCACCGGAATCGGCGGCCCACACGATGACCAGCGCGGTCAGCAGCCAGTAGTGGCCAGCGGGCTTCTCGGCATGGATCAGCACCAGCGAGGTCCACGCCGGCACGATCGCCAGCGTGCCGGCGGCCAGCTTCAGCGCGCGCGCATAGCCGCCGTGGTCGGCACCGAAGTGGAAGAAGCGCAGCCATACCAGTGCCACCAGCCACCATGCCGCGCCGGCGAGGCTGGCCAGCTGGAACAGCACCAGCGAACTTCCCGAGGCCCACACCAGCAGCACCATCAGCAGCAGGTTGAGCACCAGCAGCACGGTGCGCGGCAGGGTGTCGTCCACGCCGGAGAGCTTGAGCCATTCCCACAGGCCGGTGAGGAACACCAGCGCGGCCAGCGCGGCCAGCCAGGGCGTGGGCAGGAAGAGGATCGCGCAGATGGCGACCGGCGCCATGATCAAAGCGGCGATGACGCGGGTCTTGGTCATGCGGGCGTGGTCTCGGTCCGGGCGGCGACCTGGGCACTGGTGAGCCCGAAGCGCCGTTCGCGCTGGGCGTAATCGTCCAGTGCTTGTTGCAGGACGGTGGCGTCGAACTCCGGCCACAGGGTTTCGGTGAACCACAGCTCCGTGTACGCAAGCTGCCACAGCAGGAAATTGCTGATGCGGGTATCGCCGCCGGTGCGGATGAACAGGTCCGGCGGCGGCAGGTCGGCCAAGGCCACGCGGCTGCCGAGCAGCGCCTCGTCGATCTGTTCCGGTGCCAGGCGGCCCTCGGCGACCTCGCGGGCCAGCTCGCGGGCAGCCTGGGCGATGTCCTGGCGGCCGCCATAGCTGGCCGCGATGGCCAGCACCAGGCGGTCGTTGCCGGCGGTCCTGTGCTCGGCGCCCTGCATGCGCTCGACGATGGCCGGCGCGAAGCGGCTGCGGTCGCCCAGGAAACGCACCTGTACGCCGCGGCGCTGCAGCTCCTCGACCTCGCGGTCGAGCGCATGCAGGAACAGCTTCATCAGCGCATCCACTTCTTCCTGCGGGCGACCCCAGTTCTCGCTGGAAAACGCGAACAGGGTCAGCACGCCGATGCCTTTTTCCAGGCAGAAGTCGATGGTGCGGTTGACCGCGCGCGCGCCGGCGCGATGGCCGATCACGCGCGGGCGGCGTCGGCGCTGGGCCCAACGGCCGTTGCCATCCATGATGATGGCCAGGTGGCGGGGCAGGGACATTGCAGGATCCGGCGATGCCGACGACGACATGCGTCAGACGGCCATCAGTTCCTGTTCCTTGGCCTTGACCACCTCGTCGACATCCTTGATCGCCTTGTCGGTCAGCTTCTGCACGTCTTCCTCGGCGCGGCGCACGTCGTCCTCGGTGACGGCCTTGTCCTTCAGCAGATCCTTGACCTGCTGGTTGGCGTCGCGGCGGATGTTGCGGATGGCGACCTTGGCGTCTTCGCCCTCGCTGTGCACGACCTTGGTCAGCTCCTTGCGGCGCTCTTCGGTCAGGGCGGGCAGGTTGAGGCGGATGGTGGTGCCGGCGGTGTTCGGGGTCAGGCCCAGGTCCGAGGCGAGGATGGCCTTCTCCACGGCGCCGACCATCTGCTTCTCCCAGGGGGTGATCATCAGCGAGCGCGCATCGGAGACGGACACGGTGGCGACCTGGCTCAGCGGCATGTCCGAGCCGTAGTAGTTGACCTTCAGGTGCTCGACCAGCGCCGGCGAGGCGCGACCGGTGCGGACCTTGATGAGCGTATGGCGCAGGGCTTCGATGCTCTTGGCCATGCGGGTCTGTGCGTCTTGTTTGATCTCGTTGATCATCGCCGGGCGTCCTGGTGTTCCTGAATCGGCCGATTATATCGGAAGCGCCGCATTGCGGCCGGGCCGGCGCCGGTCAGGCGCCGATCCCGCGCGGGGCGGGCGGGCTCAGCCGCGGCCGCGCACCAGGGTGCCGATGCTCTCGCCACGCAGGATGCGCAGCAGCACGCCGGGCTGGCCCATGTCGAAGATGCGCAGCGGCAGGTCGCTGTCGCGCGCCAGTGCGAAGGCCGCGGTGTCCATGACCTCCAGGCCCTGGCCGATGACCTCGTCGTAGGTCAGCGCGTCGTACTTGACGGCATCGGCGTGCTTCTTCGGGTCCTTGTCGTAAACGCCGTCGACCTTGGTCGCCTTGAGCAGCAGGTCGGCGCCGATCTCGATCGCACGAAGCGCCGCGCCCGAGTCGGTGGTGAAGAAGGGGTTGCCGGTGCCGGCGGCGAAGATCGCGATGCGGCCCTTTTCCAGGTGGCGGATCGCGCGGCGGCGGATGAAGTCCTCGCACACGTCGTTGATCTTGATCGCGCTCATCACCCGCACCTTGGCGCCGAGCTTCTCCAGCGCGTCCTGCATCGCCAGCGCGTTGATGACGGTGGCGAGCATGCCCATCTGGTCGCCGGTGACCCGGTCCATGCCGCCGGCAGCCAGGCCCGCGCCGCGGAAGATGTTGCCGCCGCCGATGACCAGCGCCACTTCGGCGCCGGCCTGCTGCGCCTCGATCACTTCGCGCGCGAGCCGGTTGATGACCTTCGGGTCGATGCCGTAGTCCTCTCCTCCCATCAGCGCCTCCCCGGAAAGCTTGAGCAGGATGCGGCGATAGGCAAGTTCGGACATGGGGGACTCCGTGGGTGGCGGGCAAACGCCGGCGATTCTAGCGGAAACGGCGTAGAACCGCGTTGCGGTTCATGACGCTGTAACAGTTCCGTTAATCGCCCGACGCCGCCTGCACTCAGCCTGCGGTGGCTTCGGCGTACACCGTCACCCGGTTGCGGCCGCGATGCTTGGAGCGGTACAGCACGTTGTCGGCGGCCTTGAGCAGCGCGTCGACACTGTCGAACAGGCGGCCATCGCCCTGGGTGGCCAGGCCGGCGGAGAAGGTGATGTGCAGCGGCCCGCTTTCCAGTTGCGCCATCGGCACGCGCACGGTTTCGGCGAGCACGCGCTGCACCACCGACAACGCCGCATCGGCGCTGGTGTTGGGCAGGATGACCAGGAATTCCTCGCCGCCGAAGCGCGCAATGGTGTCGCTGGTGCGCAGCAGGCGCTGCAGCGACTGGGCGAAGGTGCGCAGCACCTCGTCGCCGACCAGGTGCCCGTGCACGTCGTTGACGCGCTTGAAATCGTCCAGGTCGATGAAGGCCACCGACAGCGGCCAGCCGTGGCGTACCGCCAGGTCGAACTCGTGCTCCAGGGTGGAGCCGAGCTGGTGGCGGTTGTAGACACCGGTCAGCGCATCGCGGCTGGCCTGCTCGGCCAGGTGGCGCGCGCGGTGTTCGGATTCGTCGGCCTGCCGGCGTGCGTCGGCCATTTCCTGCAGTTCGCGCAGGTTGCGCAGCGTGGACAGCTCGCGCGCCTGGTCGATGATCGCCTCGATCAGTTCCGGCTGCGGGATGCGCACATCGAACAACGCGCTGATTTCCGGCAGCATCTCGCCGATGCGTTCGAGCACCTTCTCGAAGCGTTCGCGATCGAGCTGAAGGACGTCCTGCACGCGCGCCTGCGCATATTCGCGGGCGGCCTCGGGATTTTCGCCCAGCCAGATCTCCGCCACGCAGTGCGACAGCGCCACGCAGGCCGCGAACGGCTCGCGCCCGTCGGGCATGGATTCGCTGCGCTCGATCGCGGCGCACAGGTATTCGGGCAGGTGCCACTGGCGGCCGACCCAGGCGCCGATCTCGGCGTGGTCGCCACCGAAGGCCGCGCGCTCGGCTTCCAGCAGCGCCTGCGCGTCGAGTGCCGTATCCGCCTGCAGGGCCTGGTATCGCTCCGGCACCGCCTGCAGCAGCGCCAGGATGCCGATGTCCTGCAGCAGTCCGGCGAGCATGAGCTCCTCGGGCTTGCGCAGGCCACGGGCCTGGCCCAGGACGCGCGCGGCCAACGAACTGACCACGCTGCGGCGCCAGATGCGCTCGTGCAGCTGCGTGTTGCCGAAGCTGCGGCGCAGGCCCTGGACCATCGAGAAGCCCAGCGCGAGGCTCAGCGTCGCGTTGAGGCCGAGCATGGTCAGGGCCTGGCCGAGGTTGTCGATGCGCCGGCGGCTCGCATACAGCGGCGAGTTGGCGATGCGCAGCATGCGTGCGCTCAGTGCCATGTCCATGGCGATGACATCTGCCGTGGTCGCCATGTCCACTTCGGGGTCCTGCGCCAACTCGATGACGCGCAGCGCGATGCCGGGCGGCGAGGGCAGGTTTCGGCAATGGGCGAGGGTGGCCTCGAGTTCGGGACGCATGCTCGGGATTTTGGTGCTGTTAAGGCGAAGAATACACGGCCATCACACTTTTAGGTGGTGGGCTCGTAGGGGTTAGCGGCCGCGCACTGGAAAAGTTTGGGGTGTTTTTTTTGGGGCACCGGGGTGGGGTGGCGGTGGGTTGGGTTGCCTCGCGGTGCGGGCCCTGGGCTGGCGGATAGGTTCGTCGCGGCTCGGTCAGACATCCTGTCTGACTCGCCGCCGCGGGCCATCCATGGCC
>JAEWJB010000182.1 GCA_023386795.1 Pseudomonadota bacterium | reverse complement strand
CCGCCGGGGGGGGGGGGCGGCCCCCGCCGCGCCTTTTCCTCGCCTTTCTAGCGGGGAATTCGACGAGGGGGATCTACGGCGGGGCGAGAGGCCGGCGCCTCCGCGCTGCGGGATGAACCCCGCACGTCGTGCAGGCCGCCCGGTCCGGACCCTGCGCAGCCCGGCGCCCGCGCTGGCGAGCCGCCCATGCAGCGCGAACGCAAACAGGTACCGGGCGCCGCGTCGGCGGGGCAGGCTGCCCATCGCACGACCCGACGCAGGCTCGACCGGTGAGTGGCCCACTGCCGCTCCCTCCCCGCCTCGCCGACCCTGCGGGCCATCGGCCCAAGCCCGGACACGATGGAGGGCGACTCGGCGGACATCGGCACCGGTTCGGCGGCAAGCCGCGTTGCGGCCTCCGGGTGCGGCGCTGCCCCGGCGATGCCGCAGGCGCCTGCCAGCAGCACGAGCCCGAACCGCCAGACCGCAGGCCCCCTGGGGCGACGCTTCACCCCCCGGCCGACGATGCACCGCTCCCCCGGCGCTCGCCCGGCCCGGACGGGCGGCTTTTCAGTGGACGATATCTCCGCGTCGGGCACGGACAAGGCGATGACCCGCATGACTGACTCCTCTCGGTTTCCGAGTCCTCATGCTGCGGATTCGCCTGCGGGGCGGGGATCGGATTACCCAGTGCACAAGACAAGGGAACCTCCGTGTCGTGGTGTCGGCGCACTCGGATGGGCCACGCTGCACCGCAGCAGCCGACCGCGTAGAATTGCCGGCTCATCACCCGCATAACCGCCTCGGAGCACCCATGGGCCTGGAACTGGTCACCGCCGGCAAGAACCTGCCGGAAGAAATCAACGTCGTCATCGAGATCCCCAAGGATTCCGAGCCGGTCAAGTACGAAGTGGACAAGGCCAGCGGCGCGATCTTCGTCGACCGCATTCTCTCCACGCCCATGCGCTACCCCTGCAACTACGGCTACGTGCCCAACACCCTGTGCGGTGACGGCGACCCGGCCGACGTGCTGGTCGTGCTGCCGCTGCCGCTGGTGCCGGGCTCGGTGGTGCGCTGCCGTCCGGTCGGCGTGCTGAAGATGAGCGACGAGGCGGGCAGCGACGAGAAGATCCTCGCCGTGCCGGTGGCCAAGATCTTCTCCGGCTACAGCCACATCGAGGACATCCAGCAGGTGTCCAGCCACTGGCTGGAGCGCATCGGCCACTTCTTCGAGCACTACAAGGACCTGGAGAAGGGCAAGTGGGTCAAGCTCGATGGCTGGGGCGGTGCCGCCGAGGCCAAGAAGATCCTGACCGACGCCGTCACCCGCTACAACGAAGACAACGCCTGAGCCCGGCACGCGGGCGGCTACCCGGCCGCCCGTGTAGGGGAGATCCGGATCACGCTTCGGGGGTGATCCCGATGACCCGGCAAGGCCATTGCAGTACATTGCAAGCTCTGGGGTCGCGCGTTTCGCGGCCCCCGTCTTTGGGGAAGTGCCTTGCGTATCCTGTTTGTCGGCGACGAAGCCAGCCTGCCGTCGGAGCTGGCCGAATATCTCAGTGACCTCGGAGACGAGTTCCAGGTCCAGCAGGTTTCCGATGGCAACTCGGCCATCGCCAGCGCCGCGCAATATCCCATCGACGTGGTCATCGTGGCCCCCGTCCTGCCGGATCTCACCGCCGCCACCTTGCTCGGCCAGATCCGCACGCTGCGCCCGGAAACCATCCGCATTGCCCTGCTGGCGGCCGACGAGGGCCAGCGCACGCCGCCCACGCGCATCATCGGCGTGGCGCACCGGTTCCTGCCGCTGCCGCTGCAGCCGGAAGTGCTGCTGGAGGCGATCACCAGCCTGGAAGAGCTGCGCGAGCTGCTGGACAACCCGCGCCTGCGTTCGGCCATCGGCCGTATCGAGAAGCTGCCCTCGCCTCCGCACCTGTACCTGAGCCTGATGCACGCGCTCGAGGAGGACGAGGACACGGACGCGGCGGACATCGCCAAGCTCGTGGCCGCCGATCCGGCGATCGCCGCCAAGGTGCTGCAACTGTGCAACTCGGCCTTCTTCTCCGGCGGGCGCACCATCACCGACCTGCGCGCGGCGGTGACCCGCCTGGGCGTGGCGACGCTGCGCGATCTGGTACTGGCCAGCGAGGTGTTCTCCATCCCGAGCCTGTCGGTGGCCGAACGCAACGCCATGCAGCGCCGCGCGCTGTTGTCCTCGCGGCTGGCGGCCAAGTTCCTGCCGCAGGCCAGCGCCGAACTCGGCGCCACCGCCGCGCTGCTGTCGGACATCGGCCTGCTGCTGCCGGGCGTGCGCAACGAATACGACCCGGATGCCGTGGTCGACGACCGCCCGGGCCATACCGAGGCCGGCGCCTACCTGCTGGGCCTGTGGGGCCTGCCGATGCCGATCATCGAGGCGGTGGCGTTCCAGCGCCAACCGCAGCGTTCGAGCACGCGCAGCTTCTGGGTGACCGGCGCAGTGCACGTGGCCACCGCATTGGCGGCCGGCGCGCCGATCGACGAGGCCTACCTGCAGAAGGTCGGCGTGCTCTCGCGCCTGCCGACGTGGCGCGAGCAGGCCGAGACGCTGACCGGGCAAGTGGCCGAGGCCTGAGCCCCGCCCGATTCGGTTGAACGAAAGGCCCGCGCAAGCGGGCCTTTTCTTTTGCGCGTCCCGCCTGCGTGCCGACCGTTTGGCGAGGGCGCGCCGGACAAAAAAAGAGGCGGGCCTTGCGGCCCGCCTCCGTGTTGCAACCGTTGCTTCGATGGATCAGAAGCGCTGGGTGTAGTTCATGAAGAAGAAGCGGTCGTAGTCCAGCATCGGGTCGATCGACGAGGAGCTATTGTTGGTCACCGAGTAGGTGATCGGCGGCTGCTTGTTCCACAGGTTGCGAACGCCCACGGTCACGCTGCCGTCCCAGGGCGCAGCCCAGGTGAGCGACAGGTCCTGCTGGTTGATCGAGCCCTTCTTGTTGGCACCGGTACCGCCGCCCCAAGCCGGGTTGTTCTCGGTCAGGTAGTTCGGCTCCGAGCACTCTTCGTCAGCCGACCAGCAGTAGTCGCGGAAGCCACCGTAGTAACGCAGGTCCCAGTTGGCCGACAGGTTGCCCAGCACCCAGCTCACGCCCAGCGTGGCGCGCACGCGCGGGTAGTTCCAGTAGCCGGCGTAGTCACCCCACTGGGCGTCCGGCGTGGCGAGCTGGCGGTAGCTGGTCAGGTAGTTGCTGTCCAGGTTGACCGCGAACTGGCCGAAGCCGAACTCCGGCAGACGGTAGTTGACGCCGAAGTTGTAACCCTCGGTCTCCAGCTTGCCGAGGTTGGCGTTGCCGCGGCTCAGCGTCACCACCTGGCCGGTGGTCGCATCACGCGTGAACTGGTCGCAGAACGGCTGCGAACCGCCGACGTAGCACTGGTTCAGCACGTAGTTCGCGTCGACCGCCGTGATGACGTTCGAGATCGAGATCTTGTACCAGTCCAGCGAGAAGTCCAGGCCGTCCACGAAGTGCGGGCTGTACACGAAGCCCAGCGTACGGGTGCGGCTGTACTCCGGCTGCAGGTCGGCGTTGCCCACGCCCGCGTTGAACGCGGTGTTGCTCTGCGTATCGCGGCCACCCACCGGCTGGCCGGCCGAGTCGGTCTGGCGGAAGTCCGGGCCCAGGCCCTGCGCGGTGCAAAGCGCGTTGACGTTGCTGTTGCCGCGCTGGCCATACACCGCATCGCACGGATCGGTGTAGTCGTCGAACGTCTGCGAACCGCCGCCGAAGGTGTCTTCCAGCGTCGGCGCGCGGAAGCCCGTGGCGTAGGTGCCGCGGACCAGCAGGTCGTCGATCGGCTTCCAGGTCAGGCTGAACTTGTTGTTGGTGGTGTCACCGAAGCGATCGTAGTTCGAGTAGCGGCTGGCCACGTCGAACGACAGCTCCTTGGCGAACGGCATGTCCTTGAGCACCGGAATCAGGAATTCCAGGTAGAACTCGTTGGTCTGGTACGCGCCATTGGTCGGGCCGGCCGCCAGGTCGGTGGTGTAACCGGCGCTGGAGAGCTGGTCCGGGTAGTCGTAGCCGGAGACTTCACGATGCTCGTAGCCGGCGGCGAACGAGAACTCGCCGGCGTCCAGCGGCATGTCGAACAGGCCACCGGTGACGTTGGCGGTGTACTGCTTGGTCTCGTTGCGCTGCGTGGCCTGGCCCAGGGTGCTGATGTAGGCCAGCGACTCGGGCGTCGAAGCCGACGGGCCGCCCAGGATGTTGAACGGGGTGCACTGGCCGAGCGACTGGCTGGTGCCCAGCGGGATCGGGTTCGCAGCCGTGCCGCACTGCGCCACGCCCTGGCTGTTGATGAACGACGGGCCCAGGGCCTTCTGCAGCGCCAGCAGGTTGATGTTGCCGGTGTTGACCTGGGTGACGTCGTAACGGTTGTAGTTGAAGCCGACGTCCCAGTTCCAGCCATGGCCGTTCACGTCGAACATGCCTTCAACGGCCGCATCGAAGTGGTCGGTCTTGACGTTGTTGCGGGTGATGCGCGGCAGCTCGACGATGCGGCGGTACCAGCTGGTGATGTCCGCGCCGACCGGGTTGTAGACGCTGTCGGCCGAGATCGCGACCGGGAAGTTGGCCTGCGTGGTGCCGGTCAGCGGATAGCCGGCGATCTGGCGCTCGGAGTCGCGCTCCGAGTGCATCGCGGTGGCCTTGAAGGTGATGTTGTCGGTCAGGTTGTAGCTGCCGTTGGCGAAGACCGACTTGGTCTCCGTCGACTGCTGCAGCATCATCTGCTGGGTGGCGTTGTAGTAGTCGTCACCGGTGACACCGACATGGTAGTTCGCCAGGTCGCTCGAATCGGCGCCCACGCCATTGCCGTCCCAGGTGCCGGTGTGGTTCAGCACGTAGGTGTTGCCGTCGTAGTTGAAACGGCCCCACGGACCGGTGGCGCTCAGGCCGTCTTCCGGATGGTTCGGACCATAAGTGTAGCGGGTCAGCGCACGGTCCTTGGCCCACACCGGATCTTCCTTGGTGTAGTTCACGCCGAAGACCAGCGAGGAACGGTCGGTGGTGTTGCCGACGATGAAGGAGTACTGCTCCTTGCTGCCGTCGCCACGGCCGTTCTGGCCGAAATACGCCGAGGCTTCCGCGCCGTCGTAGTTCTTCTTGAGGATGATGTTGATCACGCCGGCGATGGCGTCGGAGCCGTAGATCGCCGAGGCGCCGTCCTTCAGGACGTCGATGCGCTCGATCAGCGCGCTCGGGATGGTCGACAGGTCGCTCACGCCCGACAGGCTGGTCGTCCAGCGCTTGCCGTTGACCAGCACCAGGGTGCGCTGCTCACCGAGGTTGTACAGGTTGACGTACTGGCCACCCTGTTCGGCATTGGAGGTCAGCACCGCCGCCTTGCTGAAGGTCTGGGTGCCGGAAATCGACAGGTTCTGCAGGATGTCGCCGACGCTCACCAGGCCGGACTTCTTGATGTCCTCGGAGGACACGGTGAAGATCGGCTGCGCGGTTTCCACATCCACCGAGCGGATGCGCGAACCGGTGATCTCGATGCGGTCGAGGGTAGTGGTGTTCTGGTCAGCCGACTGCTCTTGAGCGCTGGCAAAAGCCGGCGCCAGCGCGATCGCGATGCCGGCGGGCAGCAGGCCCACCCGCAGGGCGGGAGTGCGAAGGTTCATCAATCTCTCCAAAGGTCGTTAGTGGCGTGTTAAACGCCCCCAGCAAATTACGACCGCGTGAAGGCAACCGCTTTGCGCTGCATGCCGCGTGACTTTGCCGAGTCTGGCGACAGGCCCGCCTGCTCGCGATAGTGGGATGCCGACACGCCGAACCGCGAGCGGAAAGCGCGTGCGAAGCTGCAGCAGTTGTCGAAGCCGCTGGCAGCGGCCACCTCGCCGATCATCATCGAGGTGTCGCGCAGCAGGTCGGCGGCGCGTTCCAGGCGCAGGCGCGCCGACAGGGCCTGCGGGCTTTCCTCGTACAGGCTCTGGAAGGTCTTGGAGACGTACCAGCTGGAGAAGTTGGTCAGCTGTGCCAGTTCGGCCACGCGCACGACGCGGTCACTGTTGCCTTCCAGGTACAGCCGGGCGCGCTGCATGCGGCCGAAAACCTGGCGGCGGCGGCTGCGCGAGCGGCCCGGGCAACGTTGTTCCTGTTCGGCGAATTCGCCCTGCATGGCCGCCAGATGCAGCAACATCGGGCGAGCGCCGGCCGCGTCGCCGGCGCGCACCGCGTTGCGCCACAGGCGCAGGGCGACCAGCAGGTCCGCACGCGCCAGCTGGCTGCGCCCGGGGTACAGCACGCTGTCGGTCAGCTCGGCCAGCGCCTGCAGGCATCCACCGTCCAGGCCCACGCCGATGCACAGCCCGTTGCGGTCGGCCTGCACGGTGGGGCGGGACTCGCGGTCGAAGGCGATCCAGTCACCGGCACGCAGCCGGAACTTGCCTTCCTTGGATTCGATCCAGGAGCGCCCGCGCAACTGCACCCACAAGGTGAACATGCCAGTGGCGGCCCGGACGCTGCCCAGGCGGGCCACGGCCAGGCAGACCGGCCCGCCGGCCTGTGCGTCGGCGTCCAGCGCCAGCGAAAGGCCGCGGTCGGCCGTGATCATCGGGTTCATCGCACACCCCCTGTTTGCCAAAGGGCGAGGATTGTTTTGCCGAATCAGGTGGCGATCAGGACATTTCGGCGAAATCGCGGCGAAATCGCCACGAACCCGGCACCGAAGAAATTACGAAGACGGTTTTCCCAGGCGCAACAACAACTTGGAGACCACGCCGAAAGACGGGGCCTCCTGTTTCGGAAGTGTCATGAAGCCGATTCCCGCCCCGTCGGCCTCCGCGATGGCCACGTAGATCGCCCCATCGCGCCGGTCGATGCTGAAGCCATTGATGGTGCTGAACTCGTCGGCGGCCAGGCAGGTCGGCTGCGAACCCGGCTGGCCCAGCCAGTTCCCGAGCGTAGAGCAGTCGACGCTGGAAGCGAGGTAGTAGGCACGCCCTTCTCCCGCCAGGGCCCAGCTTCGGTAGCGCCAACGCACAGGCGCCGCGTCGTCGACGATCGCCATGCTGGAAGGGGCCAGGTCCGCTGCAATCCGCCACAGTCCGCTGCCCGAGAAGCGGGTGAAGAAAATCTGCTCGGTGTCGGTGTCATAGCGGGCCTGCGATACATCCTCTAGCCGCGCAAGCTCCAGCCAGGGCTGCTTGCTCCGGTCATACAGGATGAGGGTCGCGTCGCCCTCGGGTTCGGCGGACAACACCAGGATCCTGGACGGATCACCCACATGCAGCCCCTGCAGCGGGCGCGGCGCAGGCACCGGCAGGGCATTGACGCGACTTTCGGCCGGCGTCACCTCGTACAACTGCGCTCTTCCCTCACCATCGCGGCCGATCGCCAACAAGGTGCGGGCATCGGGGGCCCAATCCACTTGCTGGCGGGTCTCCGGCAGCAGGCCCGGAATGGGATGCAGGGAATCGGGCCGGGCGAGATCGGCCCACCAAAGGGCATATTCGCCGGACCGGTCGGAGGTAAAAGCCAGCTGCCTTCCGTCGGGCGCGATCATCGGTTGGGCGTCGCGGCCATTGGAAGGAAACAGGTGCTCGTGGCGATAGGCATCGCGCGCGCTGCTTCGCTGCAGGCGGAACAAGGCAAACTGCGGCCGACGCTGGACGAAGGCCAGTCTTCCGTTCTGCCGGGATATCGTCGGCGATTCGGCATCGTTGACGCCCAGGTCCTGCACCCGCCGGCTTTCCATATCCAGCCGGTACAGGCGCGACTGGCTGTCCACGCGGCGCCCGAAGATCAGGCCGCTGCTGTCCGGCAGCCAGTCGAAGCCGCGAATCTCGGCCCGCTCGCGCGTCAGGCGACGTGCTTCGCCGCCTTGCGCGGGAACTACCCAGATGCCGCCCAGCTGGGGATTGCGCACAAATGCAATCCAGCGCCCATCGGGCGAATAGCGCGGCACATAGTCGAAATCCCGCGGGCGGCTGCCGTACTGCAGGTCGCTCCACTTCCCGGTCTCCAGGTCCAACTCGCGAATGCCGCCGCTGCCGTTGCCGCCCCCCATGGAACCGAACAGCAAGGCATTGCGCCCTGGCACCCAGCTGAAGCTCAACATCTCGGCATGGTCGCAGCGGGCCACTTCGCGCTCACCCGCCGCGCCATTGGTCGCCGCCACCATGATCTGGCAGCTGCCATCGCTGCCCTGGCGCGCGAACGCCAACTGCCGCCCGTCCGGCGACCAGACCGGCAGGCGATCGGATTGTCCGGCGGCCGGCGCCACCAGCTCGCGCGACGGCGAATTGCTGGTGGTCTGGATGCGGATCG
This sequence comes from Pseudomonadota bacterium, assembly GCA_023386795.1. Taxonomy (GTDB): domain Bacteria; phylum Pseudomonadota; class Gammaproteobacteria; order Xanthomonadales; family Xanthomonadaceae; genus Stenotrophomonas_A. The sequence continues at coordinate 6,682 of JAEWJB010000182.1, read as the reverse complement.
ACGTCCCCAGACGCCCCTCGGAGATGGACGCGAACGCCACCATCGAACCGTCCGGCGAGAGGGTGGGCGTCAAGTCGAACCCGCCGCCGGAAGTGATCAGCCGGTATGGCAGGCGGGGCACGCCCAGGATCCGGTCCTCGCCCATCTCCGCCGATGCGCCTGCCGGCAGGCGGGCTCGCCACCAGACGAGCGCGATGGCCGCCACGATCAGGGCAAACAACGCGGTGCTGACGATCCGCCACCCGTTGCTGCGACGGGGCGGCGGCAACGCCTTCCTGTACGACTGCGCGGGCGCGGCCACTGTGGCGGGAGTCGCCACCGCCTGTACCTGCGGCGCACTGTCCACCGGCAAGGACAAGGCGCCGGCAGGCGTCGCACTTTCCCACTGCACCGGCGCGAGCAGGCGGTAGCCCGTCTTGGCAATGGTCTCGATTCCCCCCATGCGACCGGCCTCGTCGCCCGCGTACTGGAGCGACTTGCGCAACTGGGTGATGGCCTGCGTCACGACGTCGTTGGTGGGCAGCGTGTCCGGCCACACTTCAGCCAGCAGCTGCTCGCGCGACACCACTTGCCCCGGCTGCTCGGCCAGCACGCGCAGGACCGCCATGGCCTTAGGCGTGAGCCGCGTGGGTCGCTTGGCGCCGGGCGCGAGGACCTCGCGCGAGGCAATTTCGACGACGCACTCGCCTATCCGCAACCTTTCCGGCTGCGCGGATTTGGACGTGGAAAGAGGCATGGGGGCGGCAGGTTTCTCTAGCGAGATCGAACACCGCAGGTTTCGCCACATTCCGCAAAGTGGAGCAGCAAAATCCGTCAGGCGACCGGAGGCTGGGGATTCTAACCTAGCACTCGCAACTTCCTGCCCAGGCGGGAAGTCACGCATCAGGCTCTCTCTCGCCGACGAACTCACATAATTGTTTCAACACTCGCGCCTCTGGCGCGATTTTTTTATCTTTCGTTCATCAACATGATGAAGCCAACGCGCGTCTTGTCAGGTTCTGCGTAAGCGGCGACGCCTTGCACCTGCCGCTCTCACGCGCCCCGCGTAGCAGCTACCCCGAAAATGAATCACATATAAGCGGCGCCCCACCGAGGTGGGGCGCGCCAAGGGTTTACGACTGCCTGTAGACCTGCGCGCCTTGCGCGAGGAATTGCGCGGACTTCTCCGCCATCCCCTCCTGCAACGCCTGCGTTTCATCCACCCCATGCTCGCTGGCGTAGTCGCGCACGTCCTGGGTGATCTTCATCGAGCAGAAATGCGGCCCGCACATCGAACAGAAGTGCGCCAGCTTGTGCGCATCCTTCGGCAGCGTCTCGTCGTGGAATTCCTTGGCCTTCTCCGGATCCAGACCGAGATGGAACTGGTCTTCCCAACGGAACTCGAAGCGCGCCTTGCTCAAGGCGTTGTCGCGCACCTGCGCACCAGGGTGGCCCTTGGCCAGGTCGGCCGCATGCGCGGCGATCTTGTAGGCCATGATGCCGTCGCGCACGTCCTGTCGGTTCGGCAAGCCGAGGTGCTCCTTCGGCGTGACGTAGCAGAGCATCGCGGTGCCGAACCAGCCGATCATCGCCGCGCCGATCGCGCTGGTGATGTGGTCGTAGCCCGGCGCGATGTCAGTGGTCAGTGGGCCAAGGGTGTAGAACGGCGCCTCGCCGCACTCGCGCAGCTGCTTGTCCATATTCTCCTTGATCAGCTGCATCGGCACGTGGCCGGGGCCTTCGATCATGGTCTGCACATCGTGCTTCCAGGCGATCTTCGTCAGCTCGCCCAGCGTTTCCAGCTCGCCGAACTGCGCGGCATCGTTGGCGTCGGCGATGCAGCCCGGGCGCAGGCCGTCGCCCAGCGAGAAGGCCACGTCATAGGCCTTCATGATTTCGCAGATGTCCTCGAAATGCGTATAGAGGAAGTTCTCCTTGTGGTGCGCCAGGCACCACTTGGCGAGGATCGAGCCACCGCGCGAGACGATGCCGGTCACGCGCTTGGCGGTCAGCGGCACGTAGCGCAGCAGCACGCCGGCGTGGATGGTGAAGTAGTCCACGCCCTGCTCGGCCTGCTCGATCAGCGTGTCGCGGAAGATCTCCCACGTCAGCTCCTCGGCGCGGCCATCCACCTTCTCCAACGCCTGGTAGATCGGCACCGTGCCGATCGGCACCGGCGAGTTGCGGATGATCCACTCGCGCGTCTCGTGGATGTGCTTGCCGGTGGAGAGGTCCATCACCGTGTCGCCGCCCCAGCGGATGGACCACACCAGCTTCTCCACCTCCTCGGCGATGCCCGAGGACACGGCGCTGTTGCCGATGTTGGCGTTGATCTTGGTGAGGAAGTTGCGGCCGATGATCATCGGCTCGCTTTCCGGGTGGTTGATGTTGTTGGGCAGGATCGCGCGGCCACGAGCGATCTCATCGCGCACGAATTCCGGCGTGATCACCTTCTGGATGTTCGCGCCGAAACTTTCGCCCGGATGCTGGGCCAGCAGCAGCGCGTCGCGCACGGCCTCCAGCCGCTGGTTCTCGCGGATCGCCACGTACTCCATTTCCGGCGTGATGATGCCGCGCCGGGCGTAGTGCATCTGGGTGACGTTGGCGCCGGCGACCGCCCGGCGCGGCAGCGCGCGGGCCGGGAAACGCACCGCGTCCAGGCGCGCGTTGGTCTCGCGCCCGCGGCCGAACTCCGAACTCAACGCGGACAGCTGCTCGGTGTCGCCGCGCTCGGCGATCCAGCGCGCGCGCAGGGCCGGCAGGCCGGTGGCCAGGTCGATGCGCGCGTCCGGGTCGGTATAGGGGCCGGAGGTGTCATAGACGGTGACCGGCGGATTCTCCTCGCCGCCGAACAGCGTCGGCGTACGGGTCAGCGAAATCTCCCGCATCGGGACGCGAATATCGGGGCGCGAACCTTCGACGTGGACCTTGCGCGAGCCCGGGATGGGGCGCGTAACGGATTCGGACAGCTGCTCGGTCTGCTGCAGCAGCGACTGGGGTTGGGCATTCATGGCATTCGTCCTGGCTGGGTTCTGGACGAAGCGGCGGCGCTCGATGCCATGGGACGCCGAACCGCGCGCCGACGCCGGGCCGCGGCGTCCTGATCCATCGCATGTCGCGAAGCTTCCCTACGCCGGTATCAACCGGATCAGGTTCGAAGGGTGTGTCTCAACCGCGTGCCGGGTGGCACGGGTACCCCCGCTTCAAGGCGTATTGAACCACAAACCCCCTGCGTGTCGACGGGCGGCGCCCCGTGTTGCGGCGCGACACGCCGCTGTGCGTCGCGCTGCCACGCGATGCGTCCGGGCATCGCATGGCAGCCGGGATGGCGGCGTCGCCACTGCCGGCGGACACGGCATTTGGCGAGAAATCCCTGTGAAAAGCGCTCGTTAGATTCGCGGCAAGCCTTCGTTTCGGTTTCGTTACATGCGCGCAGGCCCACACCGATTCGCGGGGTTCTCCCCGCCTCCAGCCAACAGGAATCGCCCCATCCCATGATCACGCATCCGCTCCACCCGGCGCTGCGCCGGATTCCCCTCGCCGCCGCCGTCACCTTGGGCCTCACCGCGCCGGCCTTCGCCCAGGACAAGGACAACAACGACGCCCCCACCAGCCTGGACCGCATCGAGGTCACCGGCTCGCGCATCCGCTCGGTCGACGTGGAAACCTCGCAGCCGGTGATGGTGATGACCCGCCAAGACATCGAGAAGCAGGGCCTGACCTCCGTCGCCGACGTGCTCAAGCGCGTATCGGTCAACGGCGCCACGATGAACACCACCATCAACAACGGCGGTGACGGCTCGGCCACGGTGAACCTGCGCAACCTTGGCTCGGACCGAACGCTGGTGCTGGTGAACGGCCGGCGCTGGGTGTCCGGCCTGACCGGCTCGGTGGACCTCAACACCATCCCGACCGCGGTGATCGAGCGTATCGAGATCCTGAAGGATGGCGCCTCGTCCATCTACGGCTCCGACGCCATCGCCGGCGTGGTCAACATCATCACCCGCAGCAATTTCGATGGCGCCGAAGTCAACGCGTACGTCGGCCAGTACGGCCAGGGCGACGGCCAGCGCACCTCGTTCGATGCCACGCTGGGCATGAACGGTGAACGTGGCAACCTGGTCATCGGCGTATCGAGCGTGACCGAAGACGCTGTGATGGCCGGCGACCGCACGCTGTCGGCCGAGCCCTACTACGGCTATGGCTCCTCGGCCTACAGCAGCTACTCGGCCAGCGGCAAGCTGCGCGTCAACGGCACCTGGATGGTGCTGCCCGATGGCGCCACCGGCAGCGGCAGCGCGAGCAACCCGTACTACGCGCTGGACCAGTACGTGCCTTACACCACCAGCGAATACGGCTACAACTACGCCAAGGACAACTACCTGGTCACCCCGCAGAAGCGCGACTCGCTCTACGTGCAGGGCAGCTACGACCTCACGGACAACGTCCGCTTCAAGATGGACGCGCTCTACAACCAGCGCCAGTCCTCGCAGCGCCTGGCCGGCTACCCGCTGTCCTCGGCCGGCACCGGCATCCTGATGAGCGGCGAGAGCTACTACAACCCGTTCAACACCGCCTACGGTGGCGACGGCAGCGACGCGCAGTGGTCGCATCGCCTCACCGAGTACCCGCGCCTGTACAAGCAGGACGTCAAGACCTCGCACTTCTACGGCGGTCTGGAAGGTGACTTCGAGTTCTCCGGCCGACAGTTCAGCTGGGATGCCGGCTTTTCCACCAACAAGACCGACCAGACCGAAACGCAATACGGCGATGTCAATCTGCTGAACCTGCAGAACGCGCTCGGTGCTTCGGCCGTCGTGGATGGCGTGCTGTCGTGCCTGGACAGCGGCGGTGCGGTGATCTCCGGCTGCGTGCCATTCAACCCGCTGTCGCCTGCCGGCGCGGTGACGCAGGAGCAGCTGGATTACATCCTGTTCACCGCCCACAACACCTACCAGTACAAGAACAACAGCTTCACCGGCAACGTCAGCGGCGAGTTGCTGGCGCTGCCGGCCGGCTGGATGAGCGTGGCGGCAGGCTTCGAGCATCGCGAGGAAAGCGGCTATTCTTCCCCGGATGCGCTGATCGCCAGCGGCTACACCTCGGGCAACTCGTTCACCCCGACCTCCGGCGGCTACACGCTCAACGACTACTACGCCGAGTTGGCGATCCCGCTGTTGAAGGACCTGCCGGGTGCGAAGGCGCTGGACCTGAGCCTGGCCGGCCGCTATTCGGACTACAACACCTTCGGCAGCACGACGAACTACAAGATCGGCCTGACCTGGCGCCCGATCGACGACCTGCTGGTGCGCGGCAACTACGCGACCGGCTTCCGCGCGCCCTCGATCGAGGACCTGTACCTGGGAGCATCGGACAGCTACGACTCCTACTCCGATCCGTGCTCCACCAACAGCAGCACCTACACCAGCGCGGTGGCGGCGGCGTGCTCGGCGGCAGGCGTGCCTGACGGCTACATCGCCCAGTACAACAGCAGCACGGGCTCGAACTCGGGCCAGACGATCTATCCGTTCACCTACACCAGCAATCCCGACCTCAAGCCGGAGACGTCGAAGAACACGACCTTCGGCCTGGTCTACAGCCCGTCATGGGCGCCGGGACTGGATGTATCGCTGGACTGGTGGAAGATCGAGATCGAGGACGCGATCTCCGAGTTCAGCGCGAGCTACATCCTCGACCAGTGCTATGACAAGGGCGTCAGCGCGTATTGCGACCTGGTCACCCGCGATGCGGAAGGCACGATCACCAACCTGGTGATCAAGCCACTCAACGTGGGCCAGCGCCGGATGGAAGGCTATGACTTCAGTGCGCACTACCGCCTGCCGGAGACGGCCTATGGCCAGTTCACGGTGACGCTGGATTCGACCTACGTGAGCCGCAACGAGAGCAAGGTGGACGACGATTCGGATTGGGAGTCGACCAACGGGATCTACTGGCAGACCGATCCGAACTGGCGCCTGCGTGGCACCGTCGGGCTGGACTGGCGCTACGGCGACTTCAGTGCGAACTGGAGCCTGCGTTACTACTCGGGCATGAAGGACTACGAGTGGGGCCAGAACGACGACGGCAGCTACAACCACATCGCGGCGACCGCCTTCCACGACCTGCAGGTGGCCTACCAGCTGCCGTGGAATGCGACGGTGCGCCTGGGTGCGAGCAACCTGTTCGACAAGGATCCGCCGGTGGTGATGGGCGCGTTCGCCAACTCGTTCGATCCGGCTTATTCGATCCCGGGCCGCTACACCTACCTGCAGTACACGCAGCGGTTCTGATCGAGCCACCTTGATCCGGGTATGGGCGGCGACCCTGGGTGACCGGGGGCGCCGCCTACTTTTCGGCGGTGGGCAATTGGTGTCTCAAGAAACAATCGGCGCGGGTGCAAAGCAACGAATTATTTACGGTTTTCTTTGCGCCAGCTTCATTACAGCAGTGACACAGTCGCGGCCGACGGTGGCTGAATGGTCAAACCGCAGACATCGCCGCGCCACGCATGCCGCGCATGCTGGACGCACTACAAGAATCCATCTCTCTCTCCATGGCCGCCGGTTATCCCGGCGGCATTTTTTTGCCTGCTCGATTTTTGGGTTTTGGCTTCTCGCGTGGCGCTTCGGCTGTGCAGTTCTGGTCGCGCGGCGGCCGGGGGCGGCGCCGGGGCGGGGGACGCCGAAAACGTCCATCCATGGCC
>JAEWJB010000179.1 GCA_023386795.1 Pseudomonadota bacterium | reverse complement strand
CTCCTACAGGGAGGCGATCAAACGGGCGTGGAGGCTGAAAGAAGGCCTCCGCCAACCTCAGGTCAGCTTTGCCCACCAGTGCTGGATCAGTTCCACCAACTGGTCCGAGGTGACGCCGAGCACCGCGATCGACGCGATGGCCGCCAGCCAGCACACCAGCAACAGCCCGCCATCGCGCTCCAGCAGCGCCAGCGAGAACAGCAGCAGGATCACGCCGAACAGGTAGTTGGTGAACGGAATCGGCAGCGAGAGCAGCAGGCCCATCACCACCAGCAACAGGCCGGTCAGTGCGTGGGCGGGCAGGGCATCGAGCAGCCAGGACAGGCGCGGTTTGAGCAGGCGGTCCAGCCAGCGCAGCAGTGGCGCGATCTTGCCGACGAAACGCTGTCCGGTGCCACGGCGCGGGCCGCGGTTGGCGATGAACGCCGGCAGCCATGGCTTGCGCAGCCCGACGAGCATCTGCAGGCCGATCAGGATGGTCAGCGGGCCGCTGACCGCGCCGCCCAGTCCCGGAATCGGGATGAACGCCGGCAGGATCGCCACGAACAGGAATACGCCGAACGCGCTCTGCTGGAGGTCGCCGAGAATGTCGCGCAGGCGCAGCAGTTCCTCGGGATCGCCGCGTTCAAACGTGGCCAGCAGGGTGCGGATGCCCTCGTTGCGGTAGCGCCCGGCGTCATCCGCGGCGCCCGGCTCATCCGACCGTGTCATCGTCCTCTTCCTCTTCGGCCAGGCGGCTCAACAGCAGCTTGTCGATGCGCGCCCCGTCCAGATCGATGACCTCGATGCGCCAGCCGGCCCAGTCGAAGTATTCGCCCACGTTGGGAATGCGCCCGAAGTAGAAGATCACCAGGCCGGCGAGGGTGTGGTAATCGCCCTCTTGCGCGTCGGGAAGCGCCGCGCCGCCGAGCACGTCACGCAGTTCCTCCACCGGCAGCGAGCCGTCGATCAGCAGCGAGCCATCCTCGCGGGTGATCACCAGCGCATCTTCGTCGGCGTTCTCCACCGCCTGCAGGCGGCCGACCACGGCGCCCATCAGGTCGCTGATGGTCACCAGGCCCTGGATCTCGCCATATTCGTCGACCACCAAGGCCATCGACTGCTGTTCCTCGCGGAAAATCTCCAGCAGCTTCATCGCGTGGGTGGAGTCGGACACGAACAGCGTCTCGCGCAGGTGCTGGAACAGCTGTGGCGCCTTCGGATCCATGTGGGTCACCAGCGACTTCACTTCCAGCACGCCGGCGATATCCTGGTCGTTGCCGCGATACACCGGGTAACGCGAGAACTCATGCTCGCGCATCGTCGCCAGGTTGCGCTCCGGCGTGGCGGTGGTATCCAGCCAGGCGATGCGGTTGCGCGGGGTCATCAGGCTGTCGGCGGTGCGGTCGCCCAGGCGCATGACGCGATTCATCATGTCGCGTTCGTGCTGGTCGATCACGCCCTGTTCGTGGCTTTCGGCCACCAACAGGCGGATTTCTTCTTCCGTCACCGAGGCCGATTCGTCCTTGCCCAGCCCCAGCACGCGCAGCACCAGCCGGGTACTGCGCGACAGCAGCCACACGAACGGCGCGGCGCCCTTGGCCAGCCAGTCCATCGGCACGGCCACCAGCGTGGCGATGGATTCGGAACGTGTCAGCGCCAGGCGCTTCGGTACCAACTCGCCGAAGATCAGCGTCACGTAGGTGATCAGCGCGACCGCAATGACCTTGCCGATGGTGGCCGCGTAGGGCAGCCACGGCATCGTTGCGGCGAGTTCGGCGCCGATGATCTCGCCCAGCGCGTCGCCACCGAGCAGGCCGGTCACGATGCCCATCGAGGTGATGCCGATCTGCACCGTGGACAGGAAGTGGTCGGGGTTCTCGGCCAGCTTCAGCGCCGCGGCCGCGCGCTTGCTGGTGGCGGCCATCTGCTTGAGCCGCACCTTGCGCGAGGTCATCAGCGACATCTCCGACATGGCGAAGAAGCCGTTGAGCAGAATCAGAAAGGCAACAATCAGGATCAGTTCAAGCACGGGCGTCCTCCCCGGTCGTTGAAGGGGAGGGGGGCATGCTGCGATGGGCGGGGGCGCCAGGGGCGGGCCCGCCGGGGGGCAAGTTAGGGTCGTCGTCCATAAGGTGCGCCCGGAAGGCGCTGACGAATCTTAACAAAGCCTGCGAAGAAACCGTGAATGCCCCGGTCAGGCACGTGGGCGGGCATGGTCCGCGCCGGCCGGATTACCCGGTTGGGTCATCAAGCAGTCATAATTCCGCGGTTGCCGTCCCCTCCGCGACGGCTGGATCTGCCTTCTCCATGTTCTCCCTCCAGACGATCTTCGGCTCCGGCAAGCAGTTCTATACGCTTCTCGACGAGGCCGCCGAGGCCGCCTACGACAGCACCAAGGCCCTGCACGCGATGATGCGCGAGGCCGACCGCCAGCCCGCGCTGGACGCCTTCAAGCTCGCCCGCCTGCGCGAGCGCGCCGCCTCGGACAAGATCGGCCAGGCGCTGGTCGATTCCTTCATGACCCCGATCGAGCGCGAGGACATCGAGGCGCTGGGCTCGGCGCTGTACAAGATTCCCAAGCAGGTCGAGAAGTTCGCCGACCGCTACTCGCTGGCCACCCAGCACCTGGCGCACATCGACTTCGCCCCGCGCGCGGCGATGCTCGAACAGGCCGCCAGCGTGGTGGTGGAAATGGTGAGCGAGCTGCCGAAGATGAACATCGATCGCATGACCGCGCTCAACGACAAGCTGCGCATGATCGAGAACGAGGCCGACCGCCTGATGCTCGAGCTGTACCGCGACATCTATTCCGGCCGCCTGGACAACCTGCAGATGTTCCTGCTCAAGGAGTTCTTCGAGATCCTGGAAAAGGCCATCGACCGTTGCCGCGAGGCCGGCGTGGTGGTCTACCAGATCGTCCTGAAGAACAGCTGAGACCGCGCGCGTGCTTACCCTGGTCATTGTGGTGATCCTGGCCGCCCTGGTCTTCGAGTTCATCAACGGCTTCCACGACACCGCCAACTCCATCGCCACCGTGGTGGCGACCAAGGTGCTATCGCCCGGCTGGGCGGTGATGCTGGCGGCGGGCATGAACCTGCTCGGCGCGCTCACCGGCACCGCGGTGGCGCTCACCATCGCCTCGGGCCTGCTCAATACCGGCGTGGTCGACGTCACCCCGCAGGTCGTGCTGTGCGCGCTGCTCGGCGGCATCATCTGGAACCTCATCACCTGGTGGAAGGGCCTGCCGTCCTCGTCCTCGCATGCGTTGATCGGCGGCCTGTGCGGCGCCGGCCTGGCCGCGGCGCAGAACAACTGGGACGCGCTGATCTGGTCGCAGAACGTGGGCGACTGGGCCAAGAACAAGGGCCTGCTGTGGAAGGTGTTCGTGCCGATGGTCACCTCGCCGGTGGCCGGCTTCCTGCTCGGCATCGTGGTGATGCTGCTGCTGTGGGCGATCATCGCCGGCATCGCCAAACTGCCCGGGCCGCTGAGCCGGCTCGCGCGCCCGCGCTGGGTCAACGCGTTCTTCGGCAAGGCGCAGATCGCCTCGGCCGCCTACATGGGCTATGCGCACGGGCACAACGACGCGCAGAAGACCATGGGCATCATTGCCATGACCCTGATTGGTGCCGAGCAGGTGGGTGCGCTGGACAACCTGCCGGGCTGGCTGTCGTTCCTGCATCCGGGTACCGGCGGCGACCAGCCGATCGCGCTGTGGATCGTGCTGACCTGTGCAGTGGTGATGGCGGCCGGCACCGCTTCGGGCGGCTGGAAGATCATCAAGACGCTGGGCCACAAGATGGTGAAGCTGCACCCGATCCACGGTTTCGCGGCGGAAACCAGCTCGGCCACCATCCTCACCCTGGCCGCGCACTTCGGCATGCCGGTGTCGACGACACACAGCATCTCGACGGCGATCATGGGCGTGGGCTTCGCGAAGAATCCGCGCTCGCTGAGGTTGGGCGTGATCGAGCGCATCATCTGGGCATGGATCCTGACGATCCCGGCCGCGGGCCTGGTGTCTTACCTGATCCTGGAGCTGTTCCGGATGTTCGGCTGGACTTGAAGCCCGGCAATTCGGAAAAGGAAAAGGCCCGCCAATGGCGGGCCTTTTTCGTGGGCATTCCTGCAGATTTCCCCTCTGGCCCCGCACGTGGCGTGCGGTGGGCCAGCACGGGCGATCAGACCTCCAGCGAAGCCAGGTCGCCCTTGGACTCCAGCCACTGCTTGCGGTCGCTGGCGCGCTTCTTGGCCAGCAGCATGTCCATCAGCGAGCGGGTCTGTTCGCCGTCGTCCACGGTCAGCTGCACCAGGCGGCGCGTATCCGGGTGGATCGTCGACTCGCGCAACTGGTCCGGGTTCATCTCGCCCAGGCCCTTGAAGCGGGTCACGCTGACCTGGCCCTTCATCTTCTCGCGGGCGATCTTGTCCAGCAGCGAGGTCTTCTCTTCCTCGTCCAGGGCGTAGAACACCTGCTTGCCCACGTCCACGCGGAACAGCGGCGGCATCGCCACGAACACGTGGCCGGCGGCGACGAGCGAGGGAAAGTGCTTCGGGAACAGCGCGGTCAGCAGCGTGGCGATGTGCAGGCCGTCGGAATCCGCGTCGGCCAGGATCACCACCTTGCCGTAGCGCAGTCCGTCGATTTCCTCCTTGCCCGGGTCGCAGCCGATGGCGATGGCCAGGTTGTGCACTTCCTCCGAGGCCAGCACGCTGCCGGAGGAGACTTCCCAGGTGTTGAGGATCTTGCCGCGCAGCGGCAGGATCGCCTGGAAATCCTTATCGCGCGCCTGCTTGGCCGAGCCGCCCGCCGAATCGCCCTCCACCAGGAACAGCTCGGTGCGCGAGAGATCCTGGCTGATGCAGTCGGCCAGCTTGCCGGGCAGGGCGGGGCCCTGGGTGACCTTCTTGCGGACGATCTGCTTCTCGGTCTTCAGCCGGGCGCTGGCGCGCTCGATGGCGATCTGCGCGATCTTCTCGCCGATCTCCACGTTCTGGTTGAGCCACAGGCTGAAGGCGTCGTGCGCGGCGCCCTCGATGAAACCGGCGGCTTGGCGCGAGGACAGGCGTTCCTTGGTCTGCCCGGAGAACTGCGGGTCGGTCATCTTCAGGCTGAGCACGAAGGCGACGCGGTCCCACACGTCTTCCGGCGCCAGTTTCACGCCGCGCGGCAGCAGGTTGCGGAAGTCGCAGAACTCGCGCAGTGCATCGGTCAGGCCCGAGCGCAGGCCGTTGACGTGGGTGCCATGCTGGGCGGTGGGAATCAGGTTGACGTAGCTTTCCTGCACCAGCTCGCCTTCGGCGACCCATGCCGCGGCCCAATCCACCACCTCGGTGTCTTTCTTGAGGCTGCCGACGAACAGGTCAGCCGGCAGCAGCTCGCGGCCGGCCAACTCGCCCTTGAGGTAGTCGCGCAGGCCGTCCTCGTAGAACCAGCTGTCCTGCTCGCCGGTGGCTTCGTCGAACAGCTTCACCGTCAGGCCCGGGCACAGCACCGCCTTGGCGCGCAGCAGGTGACGCAGGGCGCGCGCGTTGATCTTCGGGGTATCGAAGTACTTCGGGTCCGGCCAGAAGCGCACGCGGGTGCCGGTGTTCTTCTTGCCCACCGTGCCGACCACTTCCAGCGGGGTGGCGCGGTCGCCGTCGCGGAAGGTGATGCGGTGCTCGCTGCCTTCGCGGCGGATGTGCACTTCCACCAGCTTGGACAGCGCGTTGACCACGCTCACGCCCACGCCGTGCAGGCCGCCGGAGAAGGTGTAGTTGCGGTTGCTGAACTTGCCGCCCGCATGCAGCCGGGTAAGGATCAGCTCCACGCCGGGAATCTTCTCCTCGGGGTGGATGTCCACTGGCATGCCGCGGCCGTCGTCGGACACCTCGCAGCTGCCGTCCTTGTAGAGGGTGACCTCGATGGTGCGGGCGTGGCCGGCCAGCGCCTCGTCGACCGAATTGTCGATGACTTCCTGCGCCAGGTGGTTCGGCCGCGCAGTGTCGGTGTACATGCCGGGCCGGCGCTTGACGGGATCCAGGCCGGAGAGGACTTCGATGTCGGCGGCGTTGTAACGGGTGTTCATGCAGCTCGCGATGGCGTGAGACGACGCGCAAGTGTGCGGTGTGGGGCGCAGTTTTGCACGCCCATGCCCGGCATTCAGTGCGCGGCCGGGCGCGGCTGGCTACCCTGAACCTTGTCATCCGTGCCTGGCGGCCCCATCTGGAGCTGCAAGGCGAAGCCGACAGGAGGAACCGCCATGAAGACCCGTCACATCCTGATGCTGGCCGCCGGTGTAGCCGCGCTGGCCGCCATCCCGCTCGCCATGGCCCAGCAGAAGGGCGGCCAGACCGAGGCGCTGGACCAGCGCGGTGCGCAGGCGCAGCAGACCGCCGACGAGCAGGCCAACGCCGAGGCCCAGGCGCGCGCGCAGCGTCGCGCCGCCGCCGCCGCGCAGAAGGACCGCGCCGTGAAGGAAGGCAAGGTGGGCGCCAAGGAAGAGGAAGAGGAAAAGCCGCTGCGCTGATCCCGCTCGCCGACGCACATGCCAGGCGCCCCGGTTCCGCCGGGGCGCCTGCTTTTTTATGAGACCGCCGCGCGCAGCGCTTGGGCAAAGCGCCGGCAACCTGTAAACTATGGCTTTCCGGGAGGCCTTGAGCCATGACCCCCCTGATCTTCGTTACCGGCGGCGTAGTGTCCTCGCTTGGCAAGGGCATCGCCGCCGCTTCGCTTGCGTCCATCCTCGAAGCACGTGGCCTGAAGGTCACGATGATGAAGCTGGACCCCTATATCAACGTCGACCCGGGCACGATGAGCCCGTTCCAGCACGGCGAGGTGTACGTCACCGACGACGGCGCCGAGACCGACCTGGACCTGGGCCACTACGAGCGCTTCGTGCGCACCCGCCTGTCGCGCAAGAATTCGGTCACTACCGGCCGCATCTACGAGAACGTGATCCGCAAGGAGCGCCGGGGCGACTACCTGGGCGCCACCGTGCAGGTGATCCCGCACATCACCGATGAAATCCGCCGCTGCATCGACGAGGCCACCGAGGGCTTCGACGTGGCGCTGGTGGAGATCGGCGGCACGGTGGGCGACATCGAGTCGCTGCCGTTCCTGGAGGCGATCCGCCAGGTGCGTACCGAACGCGGCGCCGAGAAGGCGATGTTCATGCACCTCACGCTGGTGCCTTACATCGCCGCGGCGGGCGAGCTGAAGACCAAGCCGACCCAGCATTCGGTCAAGGAACTGCGTTCGATCGGCATCCAGCCGGACGTGCTGCTGTGCCGTTCCGAGCAGGCGATCCCCGATTCGGAGCGCCGCAAGATCGCGCTGTTCACCAACGTCTCCGAGCGCGCGGTGATCAGCGCGGCCGATATCGACGTGCTGTACGGCATGCCGCTGGAACTGCATCGCCAGGGCCTGGACGAGATCGTCATCGACCAGTTCAAGCTGCGCGAGAAGGCCGGCCCGGCTGATCTTTCCGAGTGGGCGGCGGTGGTCGATGCGGTCAAGCATCCGCTGGATGAAGTCACCATCGCGGTGGTCGGCAAGTACGTGGACCACCAGGACGCCTACAAGTCCGTGGGCGAGGCGCTCAAGCACGGCGGCCTGCGCCAGCGCACCAAGGTCAACCTGAAGTGGCTGGAAGCGCAGGAGCTGGAAGGCACCGACATGGCGGCGCTGTCCGACGTGGACGGCATCCTGGTGCCCGGCGGCTTCGGTGACCGTGGTTTCGAGGGCAAGGTGCTGACCTCGCAGTACGCCCGCAAGACCGGCGTGCCGTACTTCGGTATCTGCTACGGCATGCAGGCGGCGGTGGTGGATTTCGCGCGCCACGTGGCCGGGCTGGAAGGCGCCAACAGCACCGAGAACGATCGCCAGTCGCCGAACCCGGTGATCGGCCTGATCACCGAGTGGCGCACCGCCACCGGCGAGGTGGAGAAGCGCGACGAGAAGTCCGATCTGGGCGGCACCATGCGCCTGGGCCTGCAGGAGCAGCGCCTGAAGCCCGGCACGCTGGCGCGCGAGCTGTACGGCAAGGACGTGGTGGCCGAGCGCCACCGCCACCGTTACGAGTTCAACAACCGCTATCGCACGCAGCTGGAGGACGCCGGCCTGGTGATCGCCGCCAAGTCGATGGACGACACGCTGGTGGAGATGGTCGAGTTGCCGCGCGAGACCCACCCGTGGTTCCTGGCCTGCCAGGCGCATCCGGAGTTCCTGTCCACCCCGCGCGACGGGCATCCGCTGTTCATCGGCTTCATCCGCGCCGCGCGCGAGCGCAAGGCCGGTGGCAAGCTGTTGAAGGAAGCCCGGGCCTGACCCATATAGGGCCTGTCCCGCGCCGCGGGGCAGGCCTGCCTTTTCCTACGGGCAGGCCCATGCCAATGCCCGAATTCCCAGGAGTGTCGTGATGAAACTGTGTGGCTTCGAAGTGGGGCTCGACCAGCCGCTGTTCCTGATCGCCGGCCCGTGCGTGGTCGAGTCGATGCAGCTGCAGCTGGACGTGGCTGGCCGGCTGAAGGAGATCACCGGCAAGCTCGGCATGAACTTCATCTTCAAGTCCAGCTTCGACAAGGCCAACCGCACGTCGGGCAACAGCTTCCGTGGCCCGGGCCTGGAAGAGGGCCTGAAGGTGCTGGCCGAGGTGAAGAAGCAGATCGGCGTGCCGGTGCTGACCGACGTGCACGAGTACACGCCGATGAACGAGGTCGCCGCGGTGGTGGACGTGCTGCAGACGCCGGCTTTCCTGGTGCGCCAGACCGACTTCATCCGCAACGTGTGTTCGGCCGGGTTGCCGGTGAACATCAAAAAGGGCCAGTTCCTGTCGCCATGGGACATGAAGCCGGTAGTGGAGAAGGCCAAGTCGACCGGCAACCAGGACATCATGGTGTGCGAGCGCGGTGCTTCGTTCGGCTACAACAACCTGGTCAGCGACATGCGCTCGCTGAGCGTGATGCGCGACACGGGGTGCCCGGTGGTGTTCGATGCCACCCATTCGGTGCAGCTGCCGGGCGGGCAGGGCACCAGCTCCGGCGGCCAGCGCGAGTTCGTGCCGGTGCTGGCGCGCGCGGCGGTGGCGGTGGGTGTTTCTGGCCTGTTCGCCGAAACCCATCCCGATCCGAGCAAGGCGCTGTCCGATGGGCCGAATGCATGGCCGCTGGACAAGATGGAAGCGCTGCTGGAAACCCTGCTGGCGTTGGATTCGATCACCAAGAAGCATGGGTTCATTGAATCCACGGTGTGATCGCGTTCAATGAGTTTGTCCTGACGGCCGCCTTTTCAGGCGGCCGTTTTTCTTTCCGGGTGTTCGATGCTTTCGCGCTCGGCGCCTCCCTATCGCGCGCGGCGGGCGGGGGGCAGCCCCTATCGGGACACGCCAAATACCGCATCCATGCGGGGCTCGTAGGGCGACGTCCATGTCGCCCTACGGTCCCGATAGGGG
>JAEWJB010000171.1 GCA_023386795.1 Pseudomonadota bacterium | reverse complement strand
GCTGAAGCCGCTCCTACACGAAGAAGGCAGACACGTCCCCGCAGCGCAGGTCGGCCTCAATCCCGCTTGCGCTCCGCCCGCCGCACCGAAGACGGCACGTCGATCTCGACGTGTGCCGGCACCGCATGGAGGCGCAGCTCGCCGTTTTCCCACTCCGCCGGCTCGCCATTGACCTTCGCGTCCCCCGGCTTTCCGCTGTAAGGCCACGGCAACACCAGACCACCGGCCGGCGGGGTGATGCCCGCGGGCACGTCCAGCACCAGCTGGCGGTCATTGCGCTGCAGACGGTAACCCAGGCGGCCATGAGGCGTGCGCAGGTCGCCAATCGACACGCCCTGCCCTTCGAACCAGCGCGTCGGCAGGCCGGCGGCGAGCACGATGCTGTCGTCCACCTCGCGCCCGTAGGCGAACATGTCCAGCATCGAGCGCACGAAATCCGAGGCCACCCAGGCGTGCGGCAGGTCACCGACGAAGAACGGCTTGCGCGGCGTGCGCGAGACCACCTCGGCCCACTGGTTCCAGGGCTGCGGCGCGCGGTCCTTGAAGAAGAAGGACACCGCATCCCAGGCGCGGTCGCGCCAGCCCAGGCGCACGAACGCGGCGACGTTGCGCCATTCGTAAGGCGTGTAGTCCTTCCACGGGCGGGTGCCGTCGCGGCGCTGCACGAACTCGTCCCAGTAGCGCTGGAAGGTGTTGTCCAGCAGGTCGGCCGGCAGCCGCCCCTGCTCGCCCCCCGGGGCCAGTGCGATGGTGGTGGAGGTGGCATCGAAGTCGCCCAACTCGGCCGAACCTGGCAGAAAGTCGATGCCGTGCTGGCGCACCGCCGCCTGCAGCGAGGCGGCCAGGTCGCCGCGGAACTCGTCGCGCGCGCCCGCCATCAGCGGCGCTTCGTCCGCCTTGCCCAGCGTGTTGGCGATGTCGGCCGCGTCCTTGTAGCCGCGCAATGCCCAGAAATTGTCCCAGTACGAATGCATCGGCTTGGCCGAATAGCCTTCGTGGCTGATCGACACCGGCATCATGCCGTAGAAGGCCGGGTTGCGCATGAAGTTCTCTTCGGTGCGCTCGCTGGCGCGCAGCTGCTCCATGTAGTTGAAAGCGCCGAGCACGTGCGGCCACATCGCGTCCAGGAAGGCGCGGTCGCCCGTATAGCGGTAGTACTCGGCGATGTTGTAGATCAGCTCGCCGTGGCTGTCGTTCTCCGGTACGGGGTCGCTGCCGCGGTCGTCCACGCAGCAAGGCACCATGCCGTTCTGGAACTGGAACGGGGCGAACCAGTCCACGTATTCGCGCACCACGTCCTCGCGGCCCATGCGCAGCAGCCCTTCGGAGATCATCGCGCCGTCGCGGATCCAGCTGCGCGCGTACGAGCGCGTCCCGGGCTGCAAGCGCGGGCCATTGCGGGAGATCAGCATGTGGGCCAGCGCGGTGCGCAGCGTGTCCACCATCGGCTGACCTTCGGCCGGCACGGTGAAGCGCACGCGATCCAGCCGGTCACGCCAGGCCTGCGCGACCTGTTGCTGGGCGCGCTCGGCATCGAAGCCGGCCGGCAGCGCGGCGGTGCCGGTCTGCGGAACCACGATGGCCACCTCGCGCGTCTGGCCCGGCTCCAGGTGCCAGTTGTAGACCAACGCGCCGGAGGCCAGCCCGGTGTCGTCCTTCACCTGCCGTGTCGCCGGCAGCTTCGCGGCGGAGAGTTGCTTGACCGCCATCCCGCTGTCGAAGGCGGTGACGAAACTGGCGTCCGGCGCCTGCGCGGCGAACACCTTCGGCTTGCCGTTGACGCTCACCTGCCCGCCATCGACCGCCATCTGCTCGATGCGGCTGATGCCGCCGACGGTGTTGAGGAACTGGGTCGGCGGGTTGACCTGGAACGGACGCACCGCCAGTGCCAGGCTGAAGTCACGCGCCTCCTTGCCGGTGTTGCGCAACTGATAACGCGCCACCAGCTGCGCCTGCGCCGGCGTGCCCTGCACGAAGGCGGTCACGCGCAGTTCGAGCGCATCGTGGTGCCATTGCACGCTGGGAATCGGCAGGTAGTCGTCCTGCAGGCTCCGTTCGCTGCTCACGTCCGCCCAGCTGATCCACTTCCCGCCGGCCCGCACGAACGGTTCGACGCTGAAGCCCCCCTTGCCCACCTCGACCGCGCCGTCCTCGCCCACCAGCCCCTGCTCGGTGCCGCCATCCAGGCCGATCAGCGTCCAGTACGGTTGCTCGCCGGTATAGGCGCGCGGGAACGCGCCGCGCGGCGACAGCGCCGCCACCGAGCTGATGAATCCGTTCGGCGTGGCCGCCCAGTCCAGCGGCTTGAGGGTGATCTCGCGCAGGCCGTAGCGCCAGTTCGGCCCATTCTTGAGGTCAAAGCGCAGGTAGCGTGCCTCGGTATCGGGCAGCGCGAGGAAATCGGTGCCACCGGCACCGGCCACCACGCTGCGCAGTGGTTTCCAGCTGCGGCCGTCCACCGAGCCGCGTACGTCGTACTGCGAGGCCTCCAGGCCCGGAATCCAATCCACGATGGCGCCACCGAATTCGCGCACCTTGCCCAGGTCCAGGGTCACGGTCTGGGTCTTGACCCCGCCGCTGAGCCAGAAGGTGTCGGTCTTGCCGTCGGCGATGCGCTGCTCCAGCGCAGGCGCGGTATCGGTGATAGCGGTCGCCTGGAACGGCGAGTTGTCAGGCGGCGGCAACGCGGTCAATGCGAGACGATCGAAGCACGCCGTGCCCTTGCCGCCCACCTTGTTGTAGATGGTGAACTCCACGCTCGCGCTGCGCTTGAGCGTGGGATCCGGCTCCGGCCCCCAGGCCTTGCTGATCTGGCGCTTGCGGTAAACCTGCGGCGTCCAGTTCTTGGGGAATGCAAAGCCGGGCTTGTTCACCCACCACACGTTGTCGCCGCTGGCGTCGATCAGCTTGAACTGCAGGTCGTTGCCCGGAGAGTCGCCACGCAGGTTGAAGCTGAACTGGTAGTTGTCGGGGTATGCGACCGGCAGCTCGCGGCGGATGCCGGCATAGCCGGAGACGCCGTTGAAGTTGTAGTCCAGGCACAACGCCTTGCCGCCGCCCGGCACGCTCACCGGGCGCAGCGAGCCGCTGACCTGGTTGGAAACCACCAGCTTCCACGGCGTGATGTCGTCGAAATCGTCGAGCACCTTGGCCTCTTGCGCGGCAACGTGCGCCGGGATGCCGGCGCACAGCGCCAGTACCGCCCAGAATCCGAGCTTGTGGATCATCGGTGACATCGTGGTCCTGTTTCGTTGGTGTTGCCGCGACACGGCGGTGGTCCGCGTCGCGATGGTCGCCCGCCTCAGCCTTTCACACTACCCAGCAGCAAACCCTGGATGTAGTAACGCTGCAGCGCAAGGAACAGCAGCAGCACGGGGATCACCGTGATCACCGCGCCGGCCATCATCAGTTCCACGTCCATGATGTGCTCGCGCGACAGCGAGGCCAGCGCGACCGGCAGCGTGTAGTGCTCCTGGTCGGTAAGCACGATCAGCGGCCACATGAAATCGTTCCAGGCGCCCATGAAGGTGAAGATGGTCAGCGTCACCAGCACCGGCTTGAGCATCGGCAGCACGATCTGGAAGAAGATGCGCATCTCGCTGGCACCATCGATGCGCGCCGCTTCCAGCAGTTCGTCGGGAATGCCGCGCGCATACTGGCGCACCAGGAAGATGCCGAACACCGTGGCCAGCGCCGGCAGGATCACCCCGCCGAAGCTGTTGACCAGGTGCAGCTGCTTCATCAGCAGGAACAGCGGCAGCATCGCCACCTGCGCCGGGATCACCAGCGCGGCCAGCAGGACCTGGAAGATCCGCTCGCGTCCGACGAAGCGCAGCTTGGCGAACGCGTAGCCCGCCAGGGTATTGACCAGCAGCGAGCCGAGCGTGATCGCCAGAGAGACGCCCAGCGAGTTGGCGAAGTGGCTCGCCATGCCGGTCCGCTCGAACAACTCGTGGTAGTTGGCGGTCGTCCACTTCGAAGGCAGCAATGGCGGCGGGAACGTGCTCGCCTCGCCGGTCGGCATGAACGAGACCGAGGCCATCCACAGCAGCGGGCCGACGGCGACCAGCGCCAGCAACAGCAGGCCGCCGTTGACGAGCCAGGCATTCCAGCGCGACTGGCCGATTTCGCGGCTCATACCAGGTCCTTCTTGCGGCCGAAGCGCAGCATCACGGTGGTCACCGCCAGGATGATGAGGAACAACAGGAACGCCACCGCCGAGGCGCGGCCGAGGTTCCACCACTTGAAACCTTCCTCGAACATGAAATACAGCACGCTCACGGTGCTTTGCAGCGGGTCGCCGCGCGTCATCACGTAGGGTTCGGCAAACAGCTGGAAATAGCCGGAGACGGTGATCACCCCGACCACCATCAGCACCGGGCCGAGCATCGGCAAGGTGATGTGCAGGAACTGCTTCCACTTCGAGGCGCCGTCGATGCGCGCGGCCTCGTACAGGTCCTGCGGGATGCCCTGCAGCCCGGCCAGGAAGATCACCATGTTGTAGCCGAAGTTCTTCCACACCGCGAACAGCATGATGGTGGGCATCGCCCAGCGCGGGTCACCGAGGAAATCCACCGGCGAGATGCCCAGGTGCCCCAGGCCCCAGTTCACCAGGCCGTACTTGACGTGGAACAGGTAGCGCCAGATCACGGCCACCGCCACCAGCGTGGTCACCACCGGGGCGAACAGCGCGGTGCGGAACAGCGCGCGGAACCGTGCCGCCTTCGCGTTGAGCAGCATCGCCGCGCCGAGCGAGACGGCAATGGACACCGGCACGCCGAGCAGCACGAAGTAGGTGGTATTCCACAGCGACTTCCAGAACAGCGGCGTCTGCAGCAGGTCGATGTAGTTGCCCAGGCCGACGAAGCGCAGGTGGCTGCTGTCAGCCAGCGCGTAGAGGTCGAAGTCGGTCAGGCTGAGTACCAGCGCGGCCAGCACCGGCACGCCGAAGAACATGCCCAGCACGAGCAGCGCGGGCGCGGTGAACACCCAGCCGGCGAGCGTGTAGCGCTTCATGGCGTGGTCTCCGCGGCCTTCGGCGTATCCGGGTGCTGCTGCGCCCAGATCCAGCGCCGCTTGGCGAGGATGTCGTCCACGCGCTTGTCCAGTTCCTGCACCGCGTTCTCCTGGCTTTCGCCCCCGCGCACCACCCGTTCGGTGACCAGGCGCATTTCCTGCACGATGCGCTCCCACTCCAGCACCTTCGGCGTGGCCTTGACGCGTTCGAGCTGGTCGCCGAACGCCTGCGCCAGCGGATCTTCACGCAGCGAGGGGTATTGCCAGGTACTGCGACGCGGCGGCAGGTCGCCGATGATGGCGTGGAAGCGCGCCTGCTGCTGGGGGCGCGAAAGGAATTCGATCAACTTCCACGCCGCATCCTTGTGCTGCGACTGGCGCATGATCACCAGGCTGGCGCCGCCGGCGATGCCTGCGCCCGGGCCATTCGGGCCGGGCAGCGGCATCGTGCCCCACTTGCCTTCCATGCCCGGCGGTTGGCGCAGGCGAAACTCGCGCACGTTCCAGGGGCCGGAGAGATAGAAGGCGAACGAGCCGTTGAAGAATTCGTACCAGACGTTGGAGATCTGGGTTTCGGAGACCTTCTGCGCCCAGCCTTGCTCGTACATGTTGGCGTAGAACGCCAGCGCCTTGCGGAAGCCGGGGCTGCGGAAGTTGCCGTAGTTGTCGTTGTCGCGCAGCAGCGGGTCGTCCTGTTGCAGCGCGAAGGACAGCTGCTGCTCGAACTCGTTGAGCGGCATCATGATCGCGTAGCGCTGCGGGCCGACGTGACGTTTCACCGCGGCCATCGCCTGCTCGAACTCGGCCCAGGTCTGCGGTGTCCGGGTGACGCCGGCCTCGGCCAGCAGGTCCTTGCGATAGAACAGCAGGCGCGTGTCCACGTACCACGGCACGCCGTACAGGGTGCCGTTGACGACATTGGTGTCCCAGACGCCCGGGAAGTAATCCTTCGGGTCAATGACCTCGGAGCGGTCCACGTAGGGCTGCAACGGCTCCAGCGCGTCCAGCATCGCGAACTCGGGCAACCAGGTGTTGCCGAGCTGGCACACGTCCGGCAGGCCGTCGGCGGCGAAGGCCGTCAGCAGCTTCTCGTGCGCGGCGGTCATCGGGATGTTCTGCACGTCCACGTGCAGGCCGGGGTTCTCCTTCTCGAAGTCGGCCACCAGTTCGGTGACCACCTCGGCCTCGCGGCCCATCGCCCAGAAGCGAATCGTCTCGCCCTGAGGCGCACGCGTGCAGCCGGCCGCCAGGCCGGCGAGCAGCAGCCCCGCGACGAGCAGCCGGCCCATGCGCGCGCTCACTCCGGCTTCTGCTGCTGGCGCTGCGCGGGGTTCTGCTGCGCCTCGGCCGCGGCCGCACGCGATTCGGCAATGCCGATCGCCCGCGCGGCGGCCGCCTGTTCGTCCTTCTTCGGCTGCTGCGGCGCCTCGCCCTCCGGTGCCAGCCAGCCGCCGGTGAAGCCGGCACGTTCCAGGCCGGTACGGATGTACTTGTTCTTCTTCATCACGGTCCACACGAACTCGTTGCGGTAGTTCGCGATCATCGTGAGGATCGGGCCCTGGTCGATGGCGATGTAATCGCTAGCCACCCAGCCGCGGTCCGGCACCACGCGCCCGGTCTTGAGCGGGATGTCGTAGTTGAAGCTGGGGTTGAACGAATCCAGGAAGCCGTAGCTGGAATACAGGTAGTCGCCGTAGCGCTTGTGCATTTCCTCGGTGGCCGGGATCACCACCTCCGGCGCGAACACGATCGAGGAGATCGCCGCGGTCGGCGCGATGGTGCCGTCGTCGAAGTTCTCCCGCAGGCCGGCGCCGCGCGAGGAGTAATGGCGGAACTGGCGCTGCTCGCCACGGTATTCCTGGCTGGTGTTCTGCGGGCCGTCGCTGGCGGTCAGGCCCCACACGTTCTCGCCGTAGTCCTTCCACTTCATCGGGTTGTCGATGGCGTAGTCGCGCTGGGCCAGCGTGGCGCGGCGGCTGTTGAGGAAGTAGTCGATCCCCCGCTCGCGCATGTACTGGTCCTGGATGTCGCGGAAGTCGATCCAGACGTGGCTGTACTGGTGGCCGAACAGCGGGCCGAAGGACAGGTATTCCTGGCCCTGGTAGACGCCCCAGTCGTTGTTGTAGGTGCGCGTCCACACCGTCCACGCATCGGGGTCCACCGGATGCGTCGGCGAGCCCAGGGCCAGCACGTACAGCATCATCGCCTCGTTGTAGCCCATCCAGTCGTGGTTGATGAAGCCGCTCTCCGGGAACCAGCCCATCGAGATCAGCGGGGCACGCTGCTGCAGCCAGTTCCAGTCCACGCGCTTGTAGAGCGTGTCGGCGATCTGGCGGATCTCCTTCTCGCGCGGGTCATCGCCGTCGTAATAGGACTGCGCGAACAGCACGCCCATCATCAGCAACGCGGTGTCCACGCTCGACAGCTCCACCCAGCTGTCGTAGCGCTGGCCGCGCTGCATATCCAGGAAGTGGTAGTAGAAGCCCTTGTAGCCGGCCTTGCCGGTGCGCTGCGGGCCGACCGGCGCATCGCGGAAGAACTTCAGCGTGGTCAGCGTGCGGTCCACCGCCTGGGTGCGGCTCACCCAGCCGTTCTCGATGCCGATCGGGTAAGCGGTCAGCGCGAAGCCCACCGAGGCGATGCTGGCGAACGGGCGCGAGGGGAAGCGGTCCGGCGTAAGACCGTTGGTTTCGTTGGTGGTGTCCCAGAAGAACTGGAAAGTGCGCCGTTCGATATCGGTGAACAGCGGCGGCAATTCCGGTTTCACCGGCTTGGGAGGGGCCGGCGGCAGGGTCGGTTCGATCAAGGTCACGGTAGGTGCGGGCTTGGTGTGCGGTTGGGTAGGCGCCTGCTGCTGGCAGGCCGACAGTGCCAGCATGGCCACCGCCAGCCATGCGCCGTGCAAGAAGCGGGCCCGGCCGCAAGCGCGGGCTTCGGAATGGCTACCGTCTTTCATGAAATCGCTTACAACCCTCACCAATGAACTCCCTTGAGACTAACCCGCATGCGGATGAACAACGGGGTGAAACCTGACGCTCAGCGCAACGACGCGCGCGCCGGGGCCGTCCCTCGCCCGTGCAGGCGGGACGACCTCATGCCTGCCCCGACCCGGCCACGGTCGAATCGCGCACGATCAGCGTCGGCTTCAAGGTGACACTGCCCTGCGGCACGGCGCCGGCCGGATCGATCAGGCCCAGCAGGCGGCCCATGGCCTGCGCGCCCAGCTCGGCAATGCTGACCCGCATCGTCGTCAGGCCCGGATGCACGAACCGCGCCAGCGGGATGTCGTCGAAGCCGGCCAGCGCGACCTGCGCGGGCACCTGCACGCCGGCCTGGGTCAGCGCGTAGAGGCAGCCCAGCGCCATCATGTCGTTGGCGGCGAACACCGCGTCGGGCAGCTCGCCCTGCAGCAGCTGCTGGCCCGCGCGGTAGCCGGAGGCCTCGTCGAAATCGCCGTACAGCACCCTGGCACGCGCATCGGCGCCGTGGGCGGCCATCGCGTCCTCGAAGCCCCGCAGGCGTTCGCGCGCGTCGAAGTTGAGTTCCGGCCCGGCGATGAAGACGATGCGGCGGTGCCCCTGCGCAAGCAGGTGCTCGGTCATCGCGATGGCGCCGGCGTGGTCGTCGATGCTCAGCACCGGGTAGTGGTCGTCGTCCGGCAGGTGCGTGTTGATCAGCACGGTCGGCAACGACTGCGGGAGGTTTTCGGTCAGAAAGCCCGGGTGTTCGGCATAAGGCGAAAGCACCAGCAGGCCATCCACCCGCCCGCGCATGGCGCGCAGCGCGCGGCCCTGCTCTTCCTGGTCGCCGTGGTAGCTGGACACCAGCAGGTGCTGGCGGCGCGCGCGCGCCACCCCGTCGATGCCACGGATCAGTTCGGAAAAGAATTCACCGTACAGGTCGGGCAACACCACGCCGATGGTCTGCGTGTGCCGGCTGCTCAGGCTGCGGGCGGCCGCATGCGGGCTGTAACGCAGCCGGTCGGCCACTTCGAGCACGGCCTTGCGTACTGCTTCGGCCACGTTGTCGTGTCCGTTCAATGCGCGCGAAACGGTCGCCACCGAGACCTTGGCTTCGCGCGCCACGTCCTTGATGGTGATGGAATTCTTTGCCAACGTACCGCCCTCCACGGTCGAGACTCCGAATGCGTCGCCGGACTGTAATCGTTTTCAGGCGACGCGTCATCCTGCACTGCAACGCAATTCTAACCTGACCGTGTCCGGTGGACAGGATCAGCCGCGAAGTTCGGCCATCGCCCGGCCATGCGGGCGACAACGCCTTATGCGGCAGGCGCCTGGGCCTGGATGGAGAGCGCGTGGATGTCTTCCTGCATCATCGTGCCGAGCGCGGCATAAACCGCCCGGTGCCGGGCCAGCGGTGCCATGCCGGCGAAGACCGGGGCGACGATTCGCACCGAGTAGTGACCCCGCCCGTCGCGGGCCCCGGCATGGCCGGCGTGCTTGTGGCTGTCGTCCACCACTTCCAGGACGGACGGGCTGAAGGCGGCGCGCAGCGCGGTCTCGATGCGGTCGAGGCGGTCGTTCACGGCAACACCCGCTTGAACGGCCGGACCTCGACCCGGGCGTAGACCCCGGCGTCCACGTAAGGATCCGCGTCGGCCCAGGCCCGCGCCTCGACCAGCGAGGGGAACTGCGCCACCACCAGGCTGCCGCTGAAACCCGCCTCCCCCGGATCTTCGGCATCGATCGCCGGGCATGGCCCGGCCAGCAGCAGGCGACCGGCGTCGGCCAGCGCGCGCAGGCGCTCGAGATGGGCCGGGCGGGCGCTGCGGCGCCCCTCGGCGGCGCCCGGGCCGTCGTATCCCTCGATCACGTACCACATGCCGGCCGTACCTCTTCTATCGGAACAAGGCATTCATTCTAGCCGCGGCGACGCTGGACACCGCCCCGGCCCTGCCATTACCCTAGCTGTCAATGCACGCGGCTCGATTGCGGCGGCACGTCGGCTCACCGGCCCCTGGGGCCTTGCCGGCCACCCGCTCCGCCGGTTCCCGAACCGCCCGCGTAGACCACCTCCTCGTTGTCCAGTCGCTGCAGCCGCTTGCAGCGGCGTTAGTTTGAATTGGGATCGTGCCGCCGCCGGCACGCCGTAGAAGCCACCTTCGCCGGACGGGTTTCCCCCGCACGTGCGCGTCGTGGGCGCAATTGAAGCAACCCGACGCAACACCAGATCGCTGATGACCGCCGAACTCGCGCAGGACGCGAATCCGCCAACCCAGAGCGCCTCGCCGCAGCAGCAGGAAATGCCGCTGGCGGTCGTGCATGGGCAGCCGGTCCTGCAGATCCCGCAGGACCTTTACATCCCGCCGGACGCGCTGGAAGTCATCCTGGATGCCTTCGAAGGCCCGCTGGACCTGCTGCTGTACCTGATCCGCCGGCAGAACCTGGACATCCTGGACATCCCCGTCGCCGAGATCACCCGGCAGTACGTGGACTACATCAACGTGATGCAGGAGCTGCGCTTCGAGCTGGCCGCCGAGTACCTGGTGATGGCCGCGATCCTGGCCGAGATCAAGTCGCGCATGCTGCTGCCGCGTCCGCCCGCGGTCGAGGGCGAAGAGGAAGACCCGCGCGCGGAGCTGGTGCGCCGCCTGCAGGAATACGAGCGCTTCAAGCAGGCCGCCGAGGACATCGACGCCCTGCCCCGCCAGGACCGCGACACCACGCCGGTGCATGCCCACGTGCCGGACCGCGCGGCGATCAAGCTGCCGCCGCCGGTGGACCTGAAGGAAATGCTGCTGGCCCTGCACGACGTGCTCAAGCGCGCCGAGCTGTTCACCGGCCACGCCATCCGCCGCGAGGCGCTGAGCGTGCGCCAGCGGATGGGCGACGTGCTCGGCCGGCTGGACGACGGCAAGTTCTACCGTTTCGAAAGCCTGTTCACCGCCGAGGAAGGCAAGCTCGGCGTGCTGGTCACCTTCCTGGCGCTGCTGGAACTGGCCAAGGAACAGCTGCTGGACATCGTGCAGGAAGCGCCGCTGGCGCCGATCTACGTCAAGTCGCTGGCGCTGGGCAACACCAACGCCCCGCTGGCGTTCTCCAGCGAGTTCGACGACAGCGACGCCGACGACGCCACCCACTGAGCCGAAAGACACCTCGATCGTGCAAATGGACCAACCGCTGATCACCCGTATCGTCGAAGGCGCCCTGCTGGCCAGCCCGCAGCCGCTGACGCTGGCGCAGCTGCAGGGCCTGTTCCCGGAAGAGGAACCGGCACCGCCGGGCAGCCTCGAGCGCGCCATCGAACTGCTGCGCGAAGGCTGCGCCGAGCGCGGCGTGGAACTGGTCGAGGTGGCCTCCGGCTTCCGCTTCCAGGTCAAGGCCGACGTGCACGGCTGGGTCTCGCGGCTGTGGACCGAACGCAAGACCAAGTACACCCGCGCCACGCTGGAAACGCTGGCGCTGATCGCCTACCGCCAGCCGATCACCCGCGGCGAGATCGAGCAGGTGCGCGGCGTGGCGGTCAGCAGCAACATCATCCAGGCGCTGGAAGAGCGCGAGTGGATCCGCGTGGTCGGCCACCGCGACGTGCCCGGCAAGCCGGCGCTGTTCGGCACCACCAAGGGCTTCCTGGATTATTTCGGCCTCAAGCGCCTGGACGAGCTGCCGCCATTGTCCGAACTGAAGGACATCGGCGAGCTGGAGCCGCAGTTGCCGCTGGACAGCGAAGGCCAGCCGGCCGCGCCGCTGGCCGCGGGCGCCACGCTGGAGAACGAGGGCGAGGCGGCCAATGACGCCCAGGCCGATGCAGGCGACGCCCACGCGGCGCCCACGGCGGAGGACGAAGACGAACTGATTTCCACCGAGGCGGCCGATGCCGGCCCCGAGGACGCGGACGCGCAGGATGCCGCCGCCGAAGACGACGCGGCGCCTGTCGCGGCGGACGACGAACCCGCACAGGACCCCACCCCTTCCGACGACGCGGACGCCGATACGGCCGCGACGGCGGACGACAACGAAGACGAAACCACTGAGGCCGACGCGCACCGTGCCGGCCGGAGCGAATGAAATGAGTGACACCCCCCGCAAGCTCTCGCTGAACAAACTGTCGCTCAAGCGCGGCGGCGAGACCGAACAACCCAAGCTCGAGGAACGCCTGCACAAGGTACTGGCGCAGGCCGGCCTGGGCTCGCGCCGCGCGCTGGAGCAACGCATCGCCGACGGCCTGGTCAAGGTCAATGGCGAGGTCGCGCAGACCGGCATGTCGGTCCGCAGCGGCGACCGCATCGAGCTGGACGGCCGCGGCTTCGTGGCCAGCGCGCTGAGCGAGCCCTCGCGCGTGCTGATCTACAACAAGCCCGAGGGCGAGGTCACCACGCGTGACGATCCCGAGGGCCGCCCGACCATCTTCGAGGCGCTGCCGTCGCTGAAGGGCGCACGCTGGATCGCCATCGGCCGCCTGGACATCAACACCACCGGCCTGCTGCTGCTCACCACCGATGGCGAACTCGCCAACGCGATGATGCATCCCTCCTTCGAGGTCGAGCGCGAATACGTCGTGCGCGTGCGCGCGCCGGAAGGCCAGGAACA
The DNA here is from genome assembly GCA_023386795.1 of Pseudomonadota bacterium. Classification (GTDB taxonomy): domain Bacteria; phylum Pseudomonadota; class Gammaproteobacteria; order Xanthomonadales; family Xanthomonadaceae; genus Stenotrophomonas_A. Next base: position 5,136 of record JAEWJB010000171.1, on the reverse strand, counting down.
GGTCTCCGACCAGATCGTCGATCGCCTTGCGCGCGGCGTCGCGCTGGAGGACGGCCCGGCCAAGTTCGACGAGATCGAACGCATCGGCGGTACCGATTCGCACGACTGGTTCCGCGTGGTCGTCAAGGAAGGCCGCAACCGCGAAGTGCGCCGCCTGTGGGAATCGCAGGGCTGCCAGGTCAGCCGCCTCAAGCGCACCCGCTACGGCAAGATCTCGCTGCCGCGCGAACTGCTGCGCGGCCAGTCGGTCGAAGTGCCGCAGGCGCAGGTCGAAGCGCTGCGCGCAGAACTCAAGCTCGAGGAAGGCCAGCCTTCCGCGCTGACCCTGCAGCCGGTGATCGGCCAGCGCCGCGCCAGCCGCGCCACCGTGCATGTCGGCCGCGACGGCGGCGGCCCGCGCAATGCCTATGTCAACGGCCACAACACCGCCGACGAAGGCCGCGAGCTGCGTCGCTTCGACACCCTGCGCGAGGATCGCGGCCGCGGTGGCCGCGGCAAGCCCGGCGGCTTCAAGGGCGGCCTGACGGTGAGCGGCGAAGCGGCGGCCAAGCAGTCGCAGAAGCCGTTCAAGCAGCGCAAGGAAAAGGGGCCCAAGCCGCTGCCGGATGGCAACCCCGCCGCGTTTCGCACCTGGTACGTGCCCGATGGCGTGAGCACCGGCCCCAGCGGCCACCGCAACGCGGGCCCGGGCGGTGCGCGCGGCAACGCGCAGCCGCGCCCGTATGGAAAGAACAAGCCGGCCGGTGCGCGCGGCAACACCGGTCGTCCGCAGGGCCAGGGCGGCCAAGGCCAGGGCCAGGGCAGGTCGCAGGGCAACAAGCATCCCTATGGCCACCCGGGCAATGCGCCGAGCTTCCCGTCCGACCACGCCACGCCGGGCTTCAACCCGTATGGCCAGGCCCGTCCGGCCGGTGGACGCCCGGGTGGTGCGCAGAACCGCGGCCCGCGTCCGGGTGGCGGTGGCCGCCCCGGTGGCGGCGGCCGTCCGGGCGGTGGTGCAGGCCGTCCCGGCGGTGGTCGTCCGGGTGGCGGCCATCGTGGCCCGCGCGGCGGCTGAGCCACGCGCAACGCGACAAGACACGGGCGCCCTGCGGCGCCCGTTCCTTTTGGTGGCATCCACTTTGCGGCATCCGCGTGCTGCGGCACAGCAAGAAAACGGCGTGGCGCACACATTGCACGATCACCGCCGTCGCGGCGGCAATATCGAAAAGCGTGGTTTTCCCGATGAAATCGCCGCGACGCCCGCACCCGGCGGCCACGCCGCATGCGATCGCCCGCCACGACGACGCGCCGTGATGTGAGCGCTCGCATATCCTGTGGCTTCCTGCCCCGAACGTGCGACCTTCGTGAAAGAACAGAACCGGATCCGGATCGAAGACGTCGCCGCCGCCGCGGGGGTCTCGATGAAGACGGTGTCGCGCGTCTTCAACTACGAACCCAACGTCCGCCCGGATACGCGAGAGAAGGTCGAGCAGGCCGCGCGCGCGCTCAACTACCGGCCTAATCCTTCCGCACGCAGCCTGGCCTCGAACCGCTCGTACCAGATCGCCCTGCTCTACGACAATCCGTCGTCGAACTACATCATGGAGATCATCGGCGGCGTGCTCGACGCCTGCCGCTCGCGCCACTACAGCATGATGCTGCAACCGATGGAGCCCAACAGCGGCGGCTACCGCAGCCAAGTCGAGAGCCTGCTGCACCAGTACCGCCCGGACGGGATGATCCTCACCCCGCCCATCACCGACGACGACGAGCTGCTCGACTGGCTGCAGACCCACGGCATGCCGTATGCCTCGATCTCCCCGCGCCGCCGGCTGGGCCAGATCGGCGCCACGCTGGACGAGCGCGAGGCGGCCGCCGAACTGGTCGTGCACGTGGCCAGCCTGGGCCACCGCCGCATCGGCCACATCACCGGCCACCACTCGCACGGTGCCCGCGCCTGGCGCCTGGACGGCTATCGCGACGCACTGCTGCGCGCCGGCCTGCCGTTCGACCCCGCACTGGTGATCGAAGGCGAATTCTCGTTCGATTCGGGGATCGAGGGCGCGCGTGCCCTGCTCGACCTGCCCGAACCTCCCACCGCGATCTTCGCCGCCAACGACGACACCGCCGCCGGCGTGATCTATGAAGCGGAGGAGCGTGGCCTGCGCATTCCGCGCGACCTGTCGGTGTTCGGCTTCGACGACATGCCGATGGCCCGGCAGATCTGGCCGAGCCTGACCACGGTGCGGCAGCCCAGCCACGAGATGGGCCGCATCGCCGCCGAGCAGCTGCTGGCGCACATCGGCGACGCCGGGCGCGGCGAGCTGGTCAAGGTGCCTTACGAGATGCGCCTGCGCCGCTCGACCGGGGTGTGGCCGTCGCGGGAATGAGGCGGGAACCGCCATCGGTTTGACCGATGGCGGTTCGTCGCGGCCGCAGCCGCTCCTGCAGGAGACGGCTTCAGCCGCGGCGCGCGACGCGTCAGCGGCGCGAGATCACGAAGTTGCCGACGCCCACGCCCAGGTCCCAGCCTTCACCCGTGCCGGCCAGCGCGAGCGAGATGTCGCCCTTGGTCACCACCTGCGCGTTGCTCGACTTCACCGCGCCGGCATGCGCCTCGGCGCCGCCGTAGGTGCCGAACAGGTCATTGACGCTGTAGGCGCCGGTGAAGCTGCCCTTGCCGTCGACGATCTTGGACTTGCCCACGGTCAGGCCACCGCCCTTGGCGCTGATCTTCACCGGGATGCTGGTGCCGTTGTTGCAGGTGATGGTGCCGGTGCCCTTGGCGGTCTTGTAGAACACCGACCAGCCGGAGAGATTGAAGCGCAGCGTGCAGTCCAGGTTGCCGGCGGCCTGGGCGGCCGGCGCGAAGGTGGCGGCGGCGGCAAGCGCGGCCAGCAAAGTCACGGTCTTGAACATCGGAAGGTCCTGGGTGAACTGGCGGCGAGGTTAGCAGCGCCGGCGTCAGCGCGGCGCCGAGGCCGGCGCATGCCGTTCAGCCGCCGTGCGCTCAGCGCGCGGCGTTGACCGTCCCGAGCTGGAAGGCATCGGCGTCGAGCATGGCCGGGAAGCGCGCACGGTGCTCGGCCAGCGCGGTGGCGGAGATGGTGGTGGTGGCCACCTGCTCGCGCTCGCGGATTTCCAGCTGCGGCTGGCCGAGGAAATCGATCACCGCACTGTCGCCGGCGTAGTGCAGGCCGTTGCCGTCCACGCCGACCCGGTTCACCGCCGCCACGAAGCACAGGTTCTCGATGGCCCGCGCGCGCAGCAGCGTGCGCCAGGCGTAGGCACGCGCCGAAGGCCAGTTCGCGACGAATAGCTGCAGGTCGAAATCCAGCTGGCCGGGGCGTTCGACGTCATAGCGGTTGCGGCAGAACACCGGGAAACGCAGGTCGTAGCAGACCTGCGGATTGATCCGCCAGCCTTTCCACTCCACCGTGAGGCGGTCGCGGCCGGCGGCATAGCGCTCGTGCTCGTTGGCGTAGCGGAACAGGTGGCGCTTGTCGTAGTACTGCAGGCCGCCATCGGGCGTGGCGAACAGCAGGCGGTTGAACACGCCTTCGCCCGTGCGCAGCTGCACGCTGCCGGTCACCGCCGCGCCCAGGCGCGCGGCCTGCTCGCGGACCCACGCCACGGTCGGGCCGTCCATGCCTTCGGCCTTGTCGATGGCATCGTTGGAGAATCCGCTGGTGAACGTCTCCGGCAGCACCACCAGGTCGGTGGTGCCGGCCAGCGGAGCGAGCAATGCGGCGTAATGCTCGCGGTTGCCGGCCGGGTCGTGCCAGCGGGTGTCGCCCTGGACGAGGGAGATGCGCAGGTCCTGCATGGTGGCCTCAGAGTTTCTTCAGGCGTTCGATCGCCGCGTCGAGGGTGGCCTCGTTCTTGGCGAAGCACAGCCGCGCCAGGCGCTGGCCGGCGGGCGGGGTTTCGTAGAACGGCGAGAGCGGGATCGCCGCCACGCCGTGTTCGACGGTGAGCCACTTCACGAACTCGTGGTCCGGCAGGTCGCTGACCGCGGAGTAGTCCACCAGCTGGAAATAGCCGCCCGGCACCGGCAACGGCTTGAGGCGCGTGCCGAGCAACTGCTCGCGGAAGCGGTCGCGCTTGGCCTGGTAGAACACGCCGAGCTGTTCGTCATGCTCGGGCTCGTCGCGGATCATCGCGGCGAACGCGTGCTGTGCCGGGGCGAAGCTGGCGAAGGTGTTGTACTGGTGGACCTTGCGGAACTCGGCGCTCAGTGCCGGCGGGGCGATGGCGTAGCCGATCTTCCAGCCGGTGCAATGGTAGGTCTTGCCAAAGCTGGAGACGACGAACGCGCGCTCGCGCAGTTCGGGCCAGCGCAGCACCGATTCGTGGCGGCGACCATCGAAGACGATGTGCTCGTAGACCTCGTCGGAGATGAGGAAGATATCGGTGCCGCGCAGCAGGTCGGCCATCGCGCGCATGTCGTCGGCCGAGAACATCGCGCCGGACGGGTTGTGCGGCGAGTTGATCATCAGCAGGCGGGTGCGCGGGGTGATGGCGGCCTGCACCTTGGCCCAGTCGACGGCAAAGGTCTGCGGATCGAGGGCAACGTGCACCGCACGCGCGCCGGCCAGGTCGATGGCCGGCTCGTAGCAGTCGTAGGCGGGGTCCAGCACGATGACTTCCTCGCCCTCGCGCACGACGCTGTGGATGGCGTTGAAGATCGCCTCGGTGGCGCCGCTGGTGACGGTGATCTCGGTGTCGGCGTCGACGGTGGCGCCGTAGCAGCGCAGGGCCTTGCCGGCGATGGCCTGGCGAAGCGGCGCCGCGCCGGTCATCGGCGGGTACTGGTTGTGGCCTTCGCGCATCGCGCGGTCGAGCTCTTCCACCAGCCGCTGCGGCACGGGGAAATCCGGGAAGCCCTGGCCGAGGTTGACCGCCTTGTGCTCGGCCGCCAGCTGCGACATCACGGTAAAGATGGTGGTGCCGACTTTGGGCAGCTTGGTGGCGGGCACGGGGGGCATCTGGGTTTGATCCGGTTTGGTGCGTGTGGATTTTGGAGTTTAGCAGCGACTTGATTTCTGGCTTGGTCCCGGTCGGTGGTTTGGTTGTTGTCGGCGGGCGTCCGGGGGCCAGGCCCGGGCGGGGGACGCCAAAAACTGCATCCATGCGGGGCTCGTAGGGCGACAT
>JAEWJB010000112.1 GCA_023386795.1 Pseudomonadota bacterium | reverse complement strand
GGGGGGGGGGGGGGGGGGGGGGGGGGCCCCCCGCGGTTCCCGCCTGTACCCGTGTAGACATCACCCACCTCCTGGTCACGATGAAGACGCACGCAGCGCGTGCGGAACCAGGCCAAGGCTAGGCGGGCATGCCCACCGCGTAAGCAGGCGCGATCGCCAGTTGCCGGGGCAATCGCGCCAGCACCGGCTCAGAACAGCTTGGCGTCGTGCGGCTGGAACTTGCGCCGGAACGCGGCAGGCGTGAGCTGCGTGTGGCGGGCGAACAGCCGCGAGAATGTGGCCACGTCGAGGTAACCAACCTGCTCGGCGACCTGCGCCACGCTCAGGGTGGTGGCTTCCAGCAGCTTGCGCGCCTTCTCCACGCGCAGGTCTTGCAGCATCTCCAGCGGCGTGCGGCCGGTCTCGGCCCTGAAGCGGCGCAGCAGCGTGCGGCTGGACAGATGGAACGCGCGTGACAGTTCGGCCAGGTTGTAGCGCTCGGCCAGGCGTGGCGCGAACCAGGCCGCGATCGAGCGCGAGAACGACTCCTGCCGGCGCGCCGACAGGCGCCGGTCCAGGTACGGCGCCTGGCTGTCGCGTCCGCCGTCGATCAGGCTGAAGCGACCCACCGCGCGCGCGAGGCTGGGACCGGCGCGATCACGGATCAGCTGCAGGGCCAGATCCCCGTAGGCGGTGAATGCCCCGGAGGTGACGATGCCGCCATCGCGCACCAGCAGCGCGTCGCGCACGACTTCCACCTGCGGGTAGCGTGCCGCCATCTGCTCGGCAAACGCCCACGAGGTGGTGGCGCGGCGCCCGTCGAGCACGCCGGCTTCGGCGAGGAGCAGGCTGCCGGTGCATACCGAGGCCAGCGTGCGGTGGCGCCCGGCATCGGCGATCAACGCCTGCTCGGCGCGCAGCCGGCCGAAGGTGTCCTCCAGCGGCGGCATGTCCGCGCCGAAGTCGAAGGCCGGCACGACCAGGAGGTCGTAGGCCCCCACCGCCTCCACCGACAGCCCGACGCCGCCCGCCAGCCGGACCGTACCCGCGCGGGTCCCGACGATGGAAACCTCGAACGGCGGGGGCGCGTCGGGCGAACGGTAGGCTTGGATGCGGTTGGCGACCAGCAGCACGTCGGACAGGCCGAGCACCTCGGCGCCCATGCATCCGTCATAGGCAAGAATGGCAATGCGCATGCGCGCCTCCGGCAAGGAATGCCCAAAGCGTGGCGATCCCGCCACGCAGGTCAAGCCCCCGGGTTCTCGGAAGCAGCATGCACGCGGAGAAAAATCCCGTCGGATCAATCGCCTGGCCGGGATCACCCGGTCACGACTGGCGCGGGACCCCATGAATCTGGCGGGATCGCCCAAGTCGCCTGCAGGCTGCCTGCCCCGCCCGGCAGCGCCTCGGCATCCCCTAGGCGGGCGACCGGGCGCCGTGGCGAAGCCAAGGCCGGTGATGGCGGCGGAAGCTCACCAGGTACAGGCCGGTCACCCAGGCCAGCGCCGCGCACCAGCCGGCCAGGATGTCGGAGGGGTAATGCACGCCGAGATAGACCCGCGATATCCCCACCAGCAGCACGAACACACCCGCTGCCAGCGCCACCGGCCAGCGCCAGCGCGTGCGCCACGCCAGCGCCACCAGCACCGCGGCCAGCGTCATGGAACCCATCGCATGGCCGCTGGGGAAACTGAAGGTGCTTTCCGGCGCGATCGACTCCCACAGGCTCGGCCGCTCGCGCTGGAAGAAGTGCTTGGCGCCGACATTCAACATCGCCGAGCCCACGAAGGCGACGAACGCGAACGTCGCCTCGCGCCAGCGCCGCATGCCCAGCAGCAGCACCACGATCAGCGTATCGGCCGGGATCAGCCCCCACTGGTAGCCCAGCCTGGACACCAGCACGAAGAACCCGTCCAGCGCCGGGCTCGCCCAGCCGCGCAGCCGCCACAGCAGCGGATCGTCGAAGAAGAAGTTCTCCAGCTCGTGCACTTCGTCGGCCAGGCTGGCGAACACGCCCAGCGGCAGCAGCACGCCGCCGAACAGCAGCACGACGCGCCAGGCGTTGCGGCCCAGCCAGTGGCGGAATCCGGCCGGGCTTTCAGCCGGCCGGACGGGCATAGCGGTTTTCGACGTACTCGTCGATCAGCGCGACGAATTCCTGCGCGATGTTCTCCCCGCGCAGCGTCACCTTCTTCTCGCCGTCCACGAACACCGGCGCGGCAGGGGCCTCGCCGGTGCCGGGCAGCGAGATGCCGATGTTGGCGTGGCGCGATTCGCCCGGTCCGTTCACCACGCAACCCATCACCGCCAGCGTCATCGATTCGGCGCCCGGGTGCGTGACCTTCCACTCGGGCATCTTGCCGCGCACGTGGTTCTGCACGACCTTGGCCAGCTCCTGGAAGAACTCCGAGGTCGTGCGGCCGCAGCCCGGGCAGGCGGTGACCAGCGGGGTAAAGGCGCGCTGGCCGGTGGTCTGCAGCAGCTCCTGCGCGACGATCACTTCCTGCGTGCGCGACTGCCCCGGCTCGGGTGTCAGCGAGATGCGGATGGTGTCGCCGATGCCTTCCTGCAGCAGCACCGACAACGCGGCGGCCGAGGCCACGATGCCCTTGCTGCCGATACCCGCCTCGGTAAGCCCCAGGTGCAGGGCGAAATCGCAGCGCGCGGACATGTCGCGATACACCGCGATCAGCTCCTGCACGCCGGAAACCTTGGCCGAGAGCACGATGCGGTCGCGCGGCAGGCCCAGTTCCACCGCGCGCTCGGCCGAGTCCACCGCCGAGCGGATCAGCGCCTCGCGCAACACGCAGCCGGCGTCCCAAGGCTGCTCGCGGCGCGAGTTCTCGTCCATCAACTGTGCGGCCAGGCCCTGGTCCAGCGACCCCCAGTTGGCACCGATGCGCACCGGCTTGCCGTAGCGGATGGCGAACTCGATCAGCTGGCCGAATTGCAGGTCCTTCTTCTTGCCGAAGCCGACGTTGCCCGGGTTGATGCGGTACTTGGCCAGCGCCTCGGCGCAGGCCGGCTCGCCAGCCAGCAGCTGGTGGCCGTTGTAGTGGAAATCGCCGATCAGCGGCACCTCGATGCCCATCATCGCCAGCTTGTCGACGATGCGCGGGATGGCCGCGGCGGACTCGGGGTTGTTGACCGTCAGGCGCACCATCTCCGAGCCGGCGCGCCACAGTTCGGCGACCTGCTTGACGCTGGCGGCGACGTCGGCGGTGTCGGTGTTGGTCATCGACTGCACCACCACCGGCTTGCCACCACCGACGGTGACATTGCCGATGCGGACCGGCTGGGTCAGGCGGCGGGGCCAGGCGCCGGTCTCGGCGGGGGGGGTCGGTCGGGTCACGGCGTCATGCATGGGCCCATTTTAGTGCGAGCCGGCCCAATGCGCGCCAACTTCCACCGCCCCTGCCGCCGACCCGGTACCCGGCATGCGCTGTGACAGACTGTCGCACGCGTCCCCGCGCGCGACCGCATAGCATGGCGCCCTGATGGACAACAGCAACAACGCCTCCTTCCTCCGCACCCTGTGCAGCCTGCGCTGGCTGGCCACCGCCGGGCAGGCGGTCACCATCCTCGTCGCCACCTGGGGCCTGGGGCTGGCCCTGCCGCAGCCGCCGCTGTGGGCGGGCGTGCTCGCGCTGGCGGTGTTCAACCTGTATGCCCGCTGGCGGGTCGGGCTGGAGCGACCGATCGGCCCGGCGACCGCGTTTGGCCACGTGCTGGTGGATGTGGTCGTCCTGACCTGGATGATCGGCTGGAGCGGCGGCATCGCCAATCCGTTCGGCTCGCTGTTCCTGGTGCTGATCGCCCTGGCCGCCTTCGCTCTGCCGCTGGCCTGGGGCCTGGCGGTGGCGGCGGCCTGCGTGGCCGGCTACACGCTCAGCGCCTTGTTCGGCCTGCCGCTGCCGCCGGGGCGGATCGATCCGGACGTGCTGCACCTGGTCGGCGTGGCGCTCAATTTCCTGCTGTCCTCGGCGGTGGTGGTGGTGTTCACCACGCGGCTGGCGTTCTCGCTGCGCCAGCGCGAGCAGGAACTGGCCACGCTGCGCGAGCGCTTCGCCCGCAACGAGGGCATCGTCACCCTGGCCACGCATGCGGCCTCGGTGGCGCACGAACTCAACACCCCGCTGGCGACGATGACACTGCTGGTGGACGACATCGCCGAGCAATCGCAGCAGGCCGAGCTGCGCGAGGACCTGGACACGCTGCGCGAACTGCTGGTGCTGTGCCACGAGCGCGTGCTCGCACTGGCCGCGCCCGCCGACCGCAGCAATGCACAGGAAGCGGTCACCGTGCAGGAAGTGCTGGCGCAGTGGCGCCTGGTGCGCCCGGACGTGCAGCTGCAGCGCAACCTCGACGCCCCCATGCGGCTGCGCCTGGAGCCGGGCGTGGGCCACTTGTTGATGGTGCTGCTCAACAACGCCGCCGACGCCAGCGAGCGCGCCGGCCGCCCGCGCGTGGACCTGGAACTGCGCGTGGCCGGTGGCCAACTGCTAGGCGAAGTGCGCGACTATGGGGCTGGCTTCGACACCGCCAAGGCCACCCTGCCCAATACCCTGTACGACAGCGGCAAGCGACACGGGATGGGCGTCGGCCTGGCCCTGTCGCACGCCACCGTCGAACGCCTGGCCGGTGAACTGTGGATGCAGCCCGCCCAGGGCAGCGGCGCGCGGGTGGGTTTCCGCCTGCCGCTGCCCGTGGCAGAGGAGACGACGTCGTGAACCCGAGTAACGCGCAAGGAGATTCCCGTGGCCTTTCGACCGGCGCACATGCCGCCCACCCCGCTCCCGCCCCGTTCGGCGCCGGGAGCCTGGACGTGAACGCTCCCACGAGCCGTGTCGGCCTGCTGGTCGATGACGATGCGCTGTACCTGCGCACGCTGCAGCGCAGCCTGGCCCGGCACGGCGTGGAGACCGTGGTGGCCAGCGACCCGGCCAGCGCGTTGCGCGTGGCGCGGGAGTCGCGCCCGGACTTCGCGTTGATCGACCTCAAGCTCGGCCACGATTCGGGCCTGGCGCTGATCCAGCCGCTGCGCGCGATCCGCGCCGACATGCGCATCCTGCTGGTGACCGGCTACGCGAGCATCGCCACCGCAGTGGAGGCGATCAAGCTCGGGGCGGACGACTACCTGCCCAAGCCGGCGAACATCCCCACCATCCTGCGCGCGCTCGGCGAGGACGACGAGGAACTGCCGGAAGCCGAAGGCGAGGAAGACACCACGCCGGAGATGATGACCCCGCTTAGCCGCCTGCAGTGGGAGCACATCCAGCAGGCGCTGCATGAGACCGGCGGCAACATCTCGGCGGCGGCGCGCTTGCTGGGCATGCACCGGCGCTCGCTGCAGCGCAAGCTGACCAAGCGGCCGAGCCCGGGACGCTGAAGGTCGCCCTCGGGCCGTCCGGACACGCTGGTTGAAGATTTTCATGCAGGAGCGGCATAAGCCCCCACCCCCGGACCCCCACCGTTTCCG
>JAEWJB010000107.1 GCA_023386795.1 Pseudomonadota bacterium | reverse complement strand
GGGGGGGGCGGGGCGGGCTTGCCGGCCCCGCCCGTGTTTCAGCGCAGGATGCCCGGCAAATCCAATCCCTTTTCCTTCGCGCACTCGATGGCGATGTCGTAAGCCGCGTCGGCGTGTCGCATTACGCCCGTGGCCGGGTCGTTCCACAGCACGCGCGCGATGCGCTTGGCCGCTGCTTCCGTGCCATCGCAGACGATGACCATGCCCGCATGCTGTGAGAAGCCCATGCCCACGCCACCGCCATGGTGCAGCGACACCCAGGTCGCGCCCGAGGCGGTGTTGAGCAATGCATTGAGCAGCGGCCAGTCCGATACCGCGTCCGAGCCGTCGCGCATGGCTTCGGTCTCGCGGTTCGGCGAGGCGACGCTGCCGCTGTCGAGGTGGTCGCGGCCGATCACCACCGGCGCCTTCAGCTCGCCCTTGGCGACCATCTCGTTGAACGCCAGGCCCAGGCGGTCGCGGTCGCCCAGGCCCACCCAGCAGATGCGCGCCGGCAGGCCCTGGAACTTGATCTTCTCGGCGGCCATGTCCAGCCAGCGGTGCAGGTGCGGGTTGTCCGGGATCAGCTCCTTCACCTTGGCATCGGTCTTGGCGATGTCTTCCGGGTCGCCGCTCAGTGCGGCCCAGCGGAACGGGCCGATGCCCCGGCAGAACAGCGGGCGGATGTAGGCCGGCACGAAGCCGGGGAAGTCGAAGGCGTTTGCCACGCCTTCCTCCAGCGCCATCTGCCGCAGGTTGTTGCCGTAGTCCACCGTGGGCACGCCCAGCGCATGGAAACCGAGCATGGCGCGGATGTGGTTCGCCATCGAGGCGCGCGCGGCCTTTTCCACTTCCTTCGGCGCGGTGGCACGCTTGGCGTCCCACTGTTCGATCGTCCAGCCCTGCGGCAGGTAGCCGTTCACCGGGTCGTGCGCGGAGGTCTGGTCGGTGAGCAGGTCCGGCTTGATGCCGCGCGCGAGCAGTTCGGCCAGCACGTCGGCCACGTTGCCGAGCAGGCCGACGGACAGCGGCTTCTTCGCGCGGCACGATTCGTCGATCAGCCGCAGCGCTTCGTCCAGCGAATCGGTCCAGGTGTCCAGGTAGCCGGTGCGCAGGCGCATGTCGATGCTGGACTGGCGGCATTCCACCGCCAGGCACGAGGCGCCGGCCATCACCGCCGCCAGCGGCTGCGCGCCGCCCATGCCGCCCAGCCCGCCGGTGAACAGCCACTTGCCGGACAGGTCGCCGCCGTAATGCTGGCGGCCCATCTCCACGAAGGTTTCGTAGGTGCCCTGCACGATGCCCTGCGCGCCGATGTAGATCCAGCTGCCGGCGGTCATCTGGCCGTACATGGCCAGGCCTTTCTTGTCCAACTCGTTGAAGTGGTCCCAATTGGCCCAGCGCGGCACCAGGTTGGAATTGGCGATCAGCACGCGCGGCGCATCGGCGTGGGTGCGGAACACGCCGACCGGCTTGCCGGATTGCACCAGCAAGGTCTGGTCGTCCTCTAGCCGCTTGAGCGTGTCGACGATGGCGTCGAAGCTTTCCCAGTCGCGCGCCGCGCGGCCGATGCCGCCGTACACCACCAGCTCTTCGGGACGCTCGGCCACGTCCGGGTCCAGGTTGTTCTGGATCATGCGCAGCGGCGCTTCGGTGAGCCAGCTCTTCGCGCTCAGCGTGGTACCGGTCGGGGCGTGGATGACGCGGGTCGGGTCGCGGCGGGTCATGCGGGGTTCCTCGAAGACGAAGGCAAGGTGTTGTCGGTGTCGCGGGCGAACGCCAGGCATGCGCGCAGCACCTGGCACAGCACGGCGCGCAGCGGCACGGCGCGTTCGGGCAGCCAGGGCGAAGGCCAGTTGCCGGCGGCCACCGCATCGGGCTCGTGCATGTAGCCGCGGCAGGCCAGCTCCATCTGGATCGCATGCACCCCTTCGGCCGGGGCGCCGTAGTGGCGAGTGATCCAGCCGCCCTTGAAGCGGCCGTTGCGCACGTGGCCCATGCCGCTGGCGGCGCACAGGGCTTCGACCGCATCGGTCAGCGCCGCATCGCAGCTGGCATCCATGTTCGTGCCGATGTTGAACTGCGGCAGCTGGCCCTCGAACAGGTGCGGGATGTGCGAGCGGATCGAATGCGCGTCGTACACCACCACGCGCGGATGGATCGCACGCAGGCGCTGGATTTCCGCGCGCAGCGTGGCGTGGTACGGGTCGAACCACTTCTGGCGGCGCTCGGCGATTTCGGCCTCGTCCGGCGCCTGGCCCTCGCGGTACAGCGGCTCGTTGTCGAAGGTGGTCAGCGGACACAGGCCGGTGGTGTTCTGCCCCGGATACAGCGACACGCCGCTGGGGTCGCGGTTGACGTCGATCACCGAGCGCGAGATGGACGTGCGCACGGTGGTGGCGCCGAGCGCCTCGGCGGCGAAGTCGTACAGGTGGTGCACCCACCAGTCGGTATCGCGCTGTGCCAGCCACGGGGTGGCATAGCGTTCGGTGAGTTCGGGCGGGAAGTCGCTGCCGGTATGCGGGAAGCTGATCAGCAGCGGCGCCTCGCCGCGGTGCACGGTCAACCAGTCGGGCAGGGCGTTCATCGCGGGCTCCTGGCGGGGGTCATTCGCCGCAGGCATCGGGGAGCGCCACGCCGGCGGCCGCCGACAGCGCGCCCGAGCGCACCAGCGCGGTGGCGGCGAGCATGTCCGGGTGGAAGTGGCGGTCTTCCTGCAGCATCGGCACCTGCGCGCGCAGCAGCGCACGCGCCGCCTCCAGCGCGTCGCTGGAACGCAGCGGGGCGTGGAAGTCGCAGCCCTGCGCGGCGGCGAGCAGTTCGATGCCGACCACGTGCGCGGCATTGCCGGCCATGTCGAGCAGGCGGCGCGCACCATGCGCGGCCATGGAGACGTGGTCTTCCTGGTTGGCCGAGGTCGGGATCGAATCCACGCTGGCCGGATAAGCGCGTTGCTTGTTCTCCGACACCAGCGCCGCCGCCGTGACCTGCGGAATCATGAAGCCGGAGTTGAGGCCCGGCTTCGGGGTCAGGAAGGCCGGCAAGCCGGACAACGCCGGGTCCACCAGCATCGCGGTGCGGCGCTCGCTGATCGAGCCGATCTCGCACACCGCCAAGGCCAGCATGTCGGCGGCGAAGGCCACCGGCTCGGCGTGGAAGTTGCCGCCGCTCAGCGCCTCGCCGGTGTCGGCGAACACCAGCGGGTTGTCGGAGACGCCGTTGGCCTCGGTTTCCAGCGTGGCCGCGGCCTGGCGCATCACGTCCAGCGCCGCGCCCATCACCTGTGGCTGGCAGCGCAGGCAGTACGGGTCCTGCACGCGCACATCGCCCAGGCGGTGCGATTCGCGGATCGCCGAGCCGGTCATCAGCGTGCGCAGTGCCTGGGCGGTGGCGATCTGCCCGGGCTGGCGGCGCAGCGCGTGGATGCGCGGGTCGAACGGGGTGTCCGATCCCTTGGCCGCTTCCACCGACAGCGCGCCGGCCACCAGCGCGGCGGAAAACACCGTCTGGATCTCGAACAGGCCCGCCAGCGCGTAGGCGGTCGAATATTGCGTGCCGTTGAGCAGCGCCAGGCCTTCCTTCGCGCCGAGCACGATCGGCCGCAGGCCCGCGCGCGCCAGTGCTTCGGTGGCAGGAAGGCGCTCATCGCCGACGAAGGCTTCGCCCACGCCGATCATCACCGCCGCCATGTGCGACAGCGGCGCCAGGTCGCCCGAGGCGCCCACCGAACCCTGGCAGGGCACCACGGGGATGACGTCGTGCACCAGCAGCGCTTCCAGCAGCGCCAGCGTGGCCGGCTGGATGCCGGAGGCGCCCTGCGCCAGGCTGGTGAGCTTGAGCGCGAGCATCAGCCGCACCACCGGGCGCGGCATCGGCTCGCCCACGCCCGCCGCATGCGAGAGCACGATGTTGCGCTGGAGCTGGGCCAGGTCCGCATCGGCGATGCGCACGCTGGCGAGCTTGCCGAAGCCGGTGTTGATGCCGTAGACCGGCTCGCCGCGCGCGACGATCTGCGCCACGGCCTGCGCGCTGCGTTCGACCGCGGCCAGCGCGGCAGGGTCCAGGCGCACGGCGGCGCCGCGGTAGAGGTCGCGCCACTGCGCGAGGCTGACCGCGCCGGGGCGCAGCACGATGGGGGAACTCATGAATCTCTCCGGGAAACGGTGGTGCGGCCGCGCCAGACGCGCGCGTGCAGCGGGTTGAAGCCCATGCGGTATACGAGGTCCGCGGGCGCGTCGATGTTCCAGATCGCCAGGTCGCAGTCGAAGCCCTCGCGCAGCTGGCCCAGGCGCTGGCCACGGCCGAGTGCGCGCGCGGCCTGCCGGGTGAAGCCGGCGATGCATTCGTCCACCGTCATGCGGAACAGCGTGGCGGCCATGTTCATCGCCAGCAGCGGGCTGGTGAGTGGCGAGGTGCCGGGGTTGCAGTCGGTGGCCAGGGCCATCGGCACGCCGGCCGCGCGCAGGGCGGGGATCGGCGGCACGAGGGTGTCGCGGGTGAAATAGAACGCGCCAGGCAGCAGCACCGCGACGGTGCCGGCGGCGGCCATCGCGGCCACGCCGTCTGCGTCGAGGTGTTCGATGTGGTCGGCCGACAGCGCGCCGTGGCGCGCGGCCAGCGCGGCGCCATGCTGGTTGCTCAACTGCTCGGCGTGGATCTTGATCGCCAGCCCGTGCGCGCGCGCGGCCTCGAATACCTGCGCGGCCTGCGCAGGCGAAAAGGCGATGTCCTCGCAGAACACGTCGACCGCTTCTGCCAGCCCTTCGGCGGCGATGGCGGGAATCATGCCCTCGCATACCGCATCGACGTAGGCCTGCTTCTCCATGCCCGGCGGCACCGCGTGTGCGCCGAGGAAGGTGGGCACTACCTCGACCGGACGCAGTTCACCCAGGCGGCGGGCCACGCGCAGCTGGCGGCTTTCGTCTTCCAGGGTGAGGCCGTAGCCGGATTTGATCTCGATCGTGGTCACGCCTTCGGCCAGCATCGCGTCCAGGCGGGGCAGCGAGGCCGCGATGAGCGCGTCCTCATCCGCCGCGCGGGTGGCGCGCACGGTGGAGACGATGCCGCCGCCGGCCTGCGCGATTTCCGCATAGGTGGCGCCACGCAGTCGCTGTTCGAATTCGTTGGCGCGGTTGCCGGCGTAGACGAGATGGGTATGGCAGTCGATCAGGCCGGGGGTGATCCAGCGTCCGCCGCAGTCGATGCGCTCGGCGGCCTCGAAGGCGGGTGCGTCGGCCGCGGGGCCGGCATGCACGATGAGGCCGTCACGGCACGCCACGACGCCGTCACGCACCAAGCCGAGGCCTTCGTCGCCGGCCAGCGTGACGAGGTGGGCGTTGTGCCAGAGCGTGTCGCAATGCATGGTGTTCGCCGGGCTGACCTGATATGTCTATACAATAGAAGCCGGCGAAGGAGGGTGTCCAGTGGCGGCGCAGCAAAACTCCAACCAAGCATCCCGTGGCCTGTGGGCCGAGCACGCGCTGTTGCCGCAAGGCTGGGCGCGCTCGGTGCGGCTGGTGTCGGCGGGCGGGCGCTGGGAATCGGTCGCGGCCGGCGTGGCGGCGCAACCGGGAGACGAACGCCTCGGCGTCATCGTGCCCGGCCTGGGCAACCTGCACAGCCACGCCTTCCAGCGCGGCATGGCCGGCCTGACCGAGATCGGCGGGCACAGCGGCGACAGCTTCTGGAGCTGGCGCGAGTTGATGTACCGCTTCCTGGCGCACCTGGACGCGGACAGCTTCCAGGCCATCGCCGAGTTGGCCTATGCGGAAATGCTCGAAGCCGGCTTCACCCGCGTTGGCGAATTCCATTACCTGCACCACGCCGCCGATGGCCGCGCGCACGCCGATCCGGCGGAGATGTCCGCGCGCGTGGCCGCCGCCGCGCAAGCCACCGGCATCGGGCTGACGCTGCTGCCGGTGTTTTACGCACACGCCGACTTCGGGGGGGCGCCGCCGAACCCGGCGCAGCGCCGCCTGATCCACGACGTGGACGGCTTCGCGCGGCTGCTGGAAGGCTGCCGCCACGCGCTGGCTCCGTTGCCCGATGCCGTGCTCGGCATCGCGCCGCACAGCCTGCGCGCGGTGACGCCCGATGAACTCTCCGCGCTGCTGCCGCTCAACGACGGCCCGGTGCACATCCATATCGCCGAGCAGACGCGCGAGGTGGAGGCCAGCGTGGCGTGGTCCGGCCTGCGCCCGGTGCAGTGGCTGCTGGCCAATGCACCGGTGGACGCGCGCTGGTGCCTGGTGCACGCCACGCACGTCACCGCGCAGGAGTGGCAGGGCGTGGTCGCGCGCGAGGCCGTAGTGGGCTTGTGCCCGATCACCGAGGCCAACCTCGGCGACGGGCTGTTCCCGATGCATGATTTCGCCGCGGCCGGTGGCCGCTTCGGCGTGGGTTCCGACTCCAATGTGCTGATCGACGCGGCCGAGGAACTGCGGCTGCTCGAATACGGCCAGCGGCTCACGCTGCGGGGTCGCAACGTGCTGGCGCGGGAAGGGGCGTCCAGCGGGCGCTGGCTGTTCGCGCAGGCGCTGGACGGCGCCGCGCAGGCACTGGGCGTGCACGCCGGCTTGGCCGCAGGGCGGCCGGCCGATGTAGTCGAACTCGACACCACGCATCCGGCGCTGTCCGCGCGCCAGGGCGACGCGTGGCTGGACAGCTGGATTTTCGCCGCCCGTGGCGGTGCGGTCCGCTCGGTATGGCGCGATGGCCACGCGCTGGTGCGCGAAGGCCGGCATATCGCGCGCGATCGCATCGCCGCGCGCTACGCACAGGTGGTGGCGCGGTTGCTGGACGCGGCGGCGTGAACGACGTGGCGGCTCCCGTCGCGGCACCTCTGCACCAGCGCATCCGCGACGACATCCAGGGCCGCATCCTGCGCGGCGACTGGGTGCCGGGGCACCGTGTGCCGAGCGAACACGAACTGATGGCCGAATACGCCTGCTCGCGCATGACGGTGAACAAGGCGCTGACCCAGCTGGCCAGCGCCGGCCTGATCGAGCGCCGGCGCCGCGCCGGCAGCTTCGTCGCGCGGCCGCACCCGCACCTGGAGCAGGTGGCGCTGCAGATTCCCGATATCGAGGCCGAAGTCACCGCGCGCGGGCTGGCGTATCGCTTCGAACTGCTGCAACGGCAGCTGCGCGCGCCGCGCCCGGGTCATGCCGAAGAACATGCGCTGGCCGAAGGCGGGCGCGTGCTCGCGCTGGACAGCCGGCATCTGGCCGACGGCCGGCCTTTCGCGCTGGAGCAACGCCTGATCGACCCGCGCGCGGTGCCCGCCGCCGCCGAACAGGATTTCGCCGCCCAGGCACCGGGGAGCTGGTTGCTGCGGCATGTGCCGTGGACGCGCGCCGAACACCGCATCAGCGCGATCAACGCCGACGCGGCGCAATCGCGCCTGCTGCAGGTGCCCGACGGCACGGCGTGCCTGGTGATCGAGCGCCGCACGTGGCGCGACGAACAGCCGGTGACCTGGGTGCGCCAGGTGTTCCTGGGCAGCTTCTACGACCTGATCGCGCGCTTCTCGCCGGGCCTGCGCTGAAGCGGCGGCAGCGCGGCGGCCTTACCCGGCGTCGGGTGCGACGAAGCCGGCCGGCTTTTCCGCGTCGCGCGCAAACAGGAACTTCTGCAGTTCGCCTTCCAGGAACGCGCGGTGCGCCGGGTCGCGCGGCGACAGGCGGTTCTCGTTGATCAGCATGGTCTGGTGCGCCAGCCACGCGGCCCACGCCTCCTGGCTGATCTCGGCGAACACGCGCTGGCCGATCGGGCCGGGATACGGCACGAAGGCCAGGCCGGGCGCTTCGCGCTGGAGGTAATGGCAGAACACGGTACGGGACATGGCGGTCAGGGACCCAGGAGTTTGCGGATCGGCGCGGGCAGGCCCAGCGCGGCGAGTTCGCCGGGAGCGACCCAGCGCAGGTCTGCATTGTCGCGCACCGCGTCGCCGGGGGCGACCGGGGCGATCGCCAGCGGCTGCATGTGCAGGCGGAAATGGGTGAAGACGTGGACGAGGTCGGGCAGGCTTTCGGCAGCGTCGAAGTCGCCCTGCACGTGGCGTTCGAACCACGCGCGCGCGCCGGCGAGGTCGTCTGCCTGCGGCAGCGACCACAGCGAAGACCAGATGCCGGTCGGCGGGCGCTTGTGCATCAGCAGTTCGCCACGCGCGTTGCGCAGCAGCAGGAATACCGCCGAACGTTCGGGCACCGCCTTGCCCGGCTTGGGCGTGGGCAGCGTATCGGTGCGGCCTTCGCGGCGGGCCACGCAGTCGTCCTGCAGCGGGCACAGCGCGCACGCAGGCTTGGCGCGCGTGCACAGGGTGGCGCCGAAATCCATCTGCGCCTGCGTGTAGTCGGCGAGGCGGCCGGCCGGCACGGTGTCCACGTGCGCCTGCGCGAGTGCCCACAGCTGGCGTTCTATTGCCGGCAGGCCGGGAAAACCTTCCACGCCGTGGAAGCGCGCAAGCACGCGCTTGACGTTGCCATCGAGGATGGGGAAGCGGTCGTTCCAGGCCTGGCTGAGGATTGCGCCGGCGGTACTGCGGCCGATGCCCGGCAGCGCATGCAGCGCGTCGAAATCCCGCGGCAGCTCGCCGTCGTGCAATTCAACGCAGCGCCGGGCCGCGGCATGCAGGTTGCGGGCGCGCGCGTAGTAGCCCAGGCCTGCCCACTGCGCCATGACGGCGTCGTCGGAGGCGGCAGCCAGGTCGGGCAGGGCAGGAAAGTGCTGCAGGAATCGCGCGAAGTACGGGATCACCGTGGCGACCTGGGTCTGCTGCAGCATGATTTCCGACAGCCACACCCGGTACGGCGTGCGCGGGTGCTGCCAGGGCAGGTCGTGGCGGCCGTGGCGGTCGAACCAGGCCAGCAGGCGGTGGCTGTAGGCGTCCGGCATGCGGTGCGCGTCCCCGCGCGGCGGCGGGGACGGGGCGGTCAGGCGCCCAGCGCCTCGGGCAGCAGCGCGTCGACGAACGCTTCCGGGTCGAACACGCGCAGGTCTTCCGGGCGCTCGCCGATGCCGGCGAAACGGATCGGAATGCCGAACTCGCGTGCCAGCGCAAATACCACGCCGCCCTTGGCGGTGCCGTCGAGCTTGGTCACCACCAGGCCGGTCACGCCGACCGCGGCATGGAACTGGCGCAGCTGCGAAAGCGCGTTCTGGCCGGTGGTGCCGTCGATGACCATCAGCACTTCGTGCGGCGCGGTCGGATCGACCTTGCCGAGCACGCGGCGGATCTTGCCCAGCTCGTTCATCAGGCCGGTCTGCGTATGCAGGCGGCCGGCGGTGTCGGCGATCAGCACATCGGTGCCGCGTGCCTTGCCGGCTTGCAACGCGTCGAACGCCACCGAAGCGGCATCGGCATTCTGGCCCTGGGCGATGACGGTGACGCCGTTGCGCTGGCCCCACGCCTGCAGCTGGGCGACTGCGGCGGCGCGGAAGGTATCGCCGGCCGCCAGCATCAGGCCGTGGCCTTCGTCTTTGAAGCGCTTGGCGAGCTTGCCGATGGTGGTGGTCTTGCCGACGCCGTTGACGCCCACGGTGAGCACCACGAACGGCTTGGCGGCGCGGTCGATGACCAGCGGCTGCGCGACGGGGCGCAGCATGCCCACCAATTCGGCGCGCAACGCGGCCAGCAGCGCCGGGGCGTCGACGAACTCGCGCGCCTTCATGCGCTTGCGCAGGCCTTCGACCAGCGCGGTGGTGGCCGGCACGCCGACATCGGCAGTGATCAGCGCGGTTTCGATTTCGTCCAGCAGGTCATCGTCCAGGCGCGGGTTGCGCGAGAACAGGCCGCCGAAGCTGCGTGCAAAGCCGCTGTTGCGCAGGCGTTCGCGCCAGCCGGGCTTGCCCGCCGCTGCCGGCACCGCGGCATGGGCGCCGAGGTCGGTCATGTCGTCGGCCGCGGCCGGTGCCGGTGCCGGTGCTGGTGCCGCAGGCATTTCGGCCTCGACCGGCGTGGCGACGCTGGCCACGACCGGTTCGACGACAGCCGGGGGAGCCGGTTCGGCGACAGGGGCCGCTGGCGGCGGGGTCACGACCTCGGCGACCGATGCTTCCTGCGGCAGCGCCTGGACCAGCTCGGCCTCTGTCACTGCTTCGCTGGCCCGGGCCGGCGCTTGCGGGAAGGCCGCAGCCAGCTCTTCAGCCGTGTAGTGGTGGGTCTGGGGCGCGTCCGGCGCTGTGTCCTGGGGCTTCTTGCGGCGGAAAATATTGAGCATTGGCGGGGGCTTCAAGGCAGATCGATATGCTAACACCCGGGGCCGTGGCGCCCGCGTGCACTCAAGTGCGGCGCGGGCCGGCCGATACCGAACGGGCAGGGCTGCCGAGTGGGCGGCATGGGGGCGGGAATGGACAGTTTGGGAATTTCGGCGTCGGGCATGCGGGTGGCGGCGTTGCGGCTGGAGGCGAGTGCCTCCAACGTGGCGCGCCTGCCGGTGGAAGGCAGCCCGCGCCTGACGGTCAGTGCCCGTGCCGGTGCCGAGGGCGGCGTACGGGGCACGCTGACCGAGGCCGCGCCGGATACCGGCGCGCCGGTGGGCGACCTGGTGGACGCCCGCGCGTCGGCGCTGGCGTTCGATGCCAATGCGCGGGTGCTGAAGGCGAGCGATGAAAGCCTTGGTTTTTTGCTGGATGTGATGGCGTGAGGGGGGCGGGGGAGGCGTTGCCGATGGCGGCGTCGCTGGCATGGAGGCTGGTTTTGCTGCTGGATCGCCGGTCCGCCCGCGGTCCGCGTGCCTTGCCGCCCGCATTGTAGGAGCGGCGTCAGCCGCGGCGGCGCCCCCAGCCGGGCGCGGGGGGCGCC